>JAENWB010000041.1:0-70457 GCA_016650275.1 Nitrospiraceae bacterium
CAGTTTCTTAATCACATTCCCCATGCAGACTCTCTTTCCTTCAGTAGACGTTCCGCACCCCGGTTACTTGGCCCTGGCAGGAACAGGACTGCCTTCGGGTGCGTGCCCCTTCGAATCGGAAGGCCGAAGGGTCACGATAATGGCGAAACTCACGACTATGAAAAAGACGACAGTAATTCCCGTAATCCACCAGGCAGAATATGACAGCGTCGGGGTGAAGGACTCCGCGGTGAAGTCGGGCAACAAATTGTAGGTGTGGTAGTACTTCCGCAGCAGCGAGCGGACGGCGCCCATCAAGCCCATCGTCCAAATTGAGCTGAAGGCCAGAAAGATCAGCACGAACTGGGAGGCGAAATCGATTTTTCCCCAGACAATCGTGCCCTGCCTGATGGCCCGGTTATAAATGACGTAGTTGACGACCGTGACGAACACCAAGGTGAACGCCGCAGAATTCTTGGCCGGCATCAACGCCAGGAAGTTCCAGGATTCCGGCAGTTCCAACTCCGCCACCAGCTTAGCGCCTGTCGGAACGAATCCGTGAGGGGTGAGCCAGATGGCATCGCCCACGACCACCATCAAAAAGCCGATTTTAATGACGGTCCGCGCAGACACAGTCTTCGGAAAGAATCGAGTATTCGGGATGAACCGGCCTAGAGTGAATGGCGCCAGGATCAACGGCAAAAGAAACGCCAACGACATCGGGTCGGGAACCGGATAGTCCGTCATCACCTTGGTCATCACCAAGGGGAGCAACACCATCGCGATGGGAGCCAGGATCGTCATCCGGACCTTTTCGACCCCTTCAATCCGTTTCATGCTGAGCCAGATGTAATAGTTGCTGGCCAAGAACATGAGTCCGATCATCGCTCCCTGCATTTCAAAAAACATCGAGAGCTGGTCGGCCATCATGTACGGGCAGATCGACGCATCGTAGTCGCAGAGCTCGTACGCCAACAGATATCCCATGAAGGGCAGGAACAACATTGCGCCCACGCCGATCAGGTTTCCGACAAAACCCATCCAATCATAGTAGGCCCGCTCTTCGTCTTTTTTCGCCCCCATATACATGTAGGCAGCGATCATGCCGGCCACAAATCCTCCGAACGTCACGTTACCGACGATCCGGTGGAGATTGAGCGGCATCCAGCTATAGTTGGCAATCTTGTCCCACAAGGTCGCGGTTTCGAGGAACAATTGCGGCGAGATACCCTCCGCCTTCACCGGAGTATTCATGAACGATGTCGGGCCGTTAATCACGAACAGCGTGATCAAACCGATCAGATTCAAGAGCACACCGAGGGCGATATGACGACCCTTCTTCTCACCCTTCCAGGAGTCCCAGGTGTAGAAATACAGGTACAACAGGATGGTTTCGCTGATGAACAGCGCCGGGTAGATCACCGCGAACACGAGATAGAACTGATTGATGAACCACGTGGTGAACTGCGGGTACGTCGCCAGGAGCACGAAAATAAACAGGCCGCCAGTGAGGGCCGTCATGCTGTAGAGAATGACCGTCACCTTTGTGACTTCTTTTGCCAAGCGATCGTATCGAGGCTCTTGCTTCCGATACCCCATCCATTCTGAGATCACGACAAAGATCGGGGCGCCGAGAATGAACGCCGCAAACAGAATGTGAAGCTGGGCCACGATCCATACCGCGGTCCGATTCCCCGTATAGGGAAACTCCATCGTAGGTGTGCCAGGAGCTTGGGCATAGGCCACTCCTCCAAACAGCACCAGAAGCGCACATGCCGCCACGAGACTGCGCTGCCACGTTTTCATGATATTTCGCCGCCCCTCTTCACTAGGACTCTGCCAGACATTGAGAGATCTGCATCATGTTTTCCTTTCCTTACGGCCAGCCAACGGATAGACGGCCAAGGATTGCCCTCTTTTCTAAATCCGTGCTCCCCGCTCTTCCCTCCACCCACGCCCTGCAGCCAGAAGGCCCCTGGGCGTCGGGTGGTGGTCCAGAGCCTCTCAGGAGGTAGTGCATCGTACAGCACAACGCCCTCTCATTCACCGACCACCGTTGCCCCCCCCCGCGACAAGAACTGATGGGAGCACCAAGAGGATCTGGTTATGCCCGTAGAGACGACACGTTCGTCCAGGCATCGCATGCATCCTATGCTATCATTAAGCGAATACACGAGTACCCTACCCGAGCGCTCAGGGCAAAACATTGTTTCGGTTAATTTCGCACAGGCTCCTAGGTTGAAGTCCCCTTACTTGCCCGCCGGTGCCGGAGCAGCTGGAGCTTCAGCAGGTGCCGCTGCCGGTGCTGCAGGAGCAGCCGAGACGCTCGCCGCATCAACCCAAGATTTCTTGTCGGCGTCCCATCCCTTGCCGGCCATCGCGAAGTTCCGTTCAAACAAGACCAGCTTCCAGATATCTTCCTCTGCCATCTTGCTCTTCCACGCCTTCATCTTCGTATTGGGAACCCCTTCGGAAATCCGCCAGGCCCATACTGAATCGGAATAGAGCTTCATCCGCTCGCCGACGCGGAAGTCACGGGCACCCGCCTTGACCGGCTTGCCGTCCTTGCCATGGCAACTGGCACAATTCACATCGGGATTTGTCTCGCCTATGAAGAGCTTCCGCCCTTCTTCCAGCTTGCCCGCATCGGTCCACCAGCCAGCAGGCATATGTTTGTCGACGTACTCGGCAGGAGCCGGCGGCGGAGGAACGATCGGCCCCTCCCCTCCTTCTCCTCCCCCGCATGCCACCATGAAGAGCCCCATCCCCAACACAACCGCCAGCTGCGAAACTTTCATCTGCTTCATAACCATCTCATGCTCCTTTTTTTCCCAATCACATCCATGACATTTCACTCTCGCACTAAGACAAAAAAAACGCTTTCACCGGGGGCATAATCACCCCTGTAAAAGCGCCGATCCTAACAAATACCGTGACGACACGCGCACTCCCCTGCCACTCCAAGTAACCGATCCGGCGAGATGCACATAAGCCCTACAAGCCGCTTCGGTTATTTTTTACGCTTACCCTGAGACTTTCCTCGTTTCTGCTCCTGCTTCCGCCATGAACGAATCAATTTTACCCCGATGAACCCACCGACTGCCGCCACCGCAGCCCCAGACCCTAGGTAGACCCACAGAGGAGTACTGCCCCTGTCCTGTATGCAGCCGGTCCCAAAATTGACCTGAATAATTCGCTCTGCCTCCAGATCCTTCGGGTCAAACGAGATTTTCTGTTGCTGCTGCTCCCCGTTGGCTTCGATCAGCAGCGGATCGCCAAGATTATCGTTATGAAGATGAAACGCCGCCTTATAGTATCCGTCTCCATCGGTCTTGACGATCTGCCCGTAGGAGATTTTCGTATCCTTGACGAGCACGTCTATATTGGCGCTTCTTTTTCCATCTGCTCCGCAGACAAACCCTTCGACCGTAAACCGATGGTCGGCTTCATGCGTTGCGGAAACGACCGAGGGAAGACTACCAACCATTACAACGGCTAGGATCCATTCCCGCCATCGTAACTTACTCTGTACGATCTGTCCGTGCCTCACGTGCTCTGGACTGACGCCTCTTTCCGTCGCCGAGCGCTTGCGTCCGCCTCACACAACAGAACGTTTGATTACTAATGAGCCTAGCCAATTTTTAGAGCGACATTTTTAGCATAGCCCCTACCCGTTGTCAACGAATTGACCGCCCGAACGGACGGAGAGACAAGCCCTTTTCCAAACACTTGGGGAGGGCCCTCCGCGATGAGACTGTGTAGGAAAAATGAGAAGAAGAGCTGCGATCGGCAGACAGAGAAATTACAGAATTCCTCGTGCTTGTGCGTCGGCTGCGACACGTTCCACTTCGGCCCGTCGTTCCAAATCCTTCTTGGCGATCCAGGTCTCCCAGGATTTCCCCGTGGCCGTGTCTTCACCGGTGAAGGCGATCGCGGCAATCTGGTCATAGCGAATGTGTCGCGCGCCAGAGCTGTCGGAAGGGAACACCTCAAGATAGGAGTCGGAACCGTTGACTTGACGATTGAAAAGATAGCCGCTGAGGGATTCGCCGGATTTTAATGACACCGTCACATCGCCGCGGTAATCGAACGCCAGCTCCACCGCTTCTGTTAGCTCAGCGAAGGAAGCCGGCTGAAATACGCGGCCTTCGGGCGATCCTGTTACGCCTCCACTATGATTCTTGGCATCAGTCATCGGGGAACCGTGAGGCGTGAGGGGTAAGGGATAGGGGGTAAAGCGGTCGACAAGAAGACCTTCTGGAAGCTCCTATGAACGACCAGCGACGCTTCACGTTATCTATCATCGCGAGGTAGGGAGCATCGTCAACTTGACAGTCCGGCCAAACCCGGACAACGATCCAAACGTATCTTCGACTGCAGACGGTTCATAGCCACAATGCACCATGCAATCGGCGCATTTTTCATTCCGCCCTGTTCCATAGTGATCCCACTCCGTGCTGTCCATCAGCTCACGGAACGTCTTCGCGTAGCCCTCTTGGAGTAAATAGCAGGGCTTCTGCCATCCGAAGACGTTATAGGTTGGATTGCCCCAGGGCGTGCATTCATACTCCCGCCGCCCCATCAAGAAATCCAAGAACAGCGGCGACTGATTGAACTGCCACCCCTTCTTCGGGCTCCCCAAAATACGGGAAAACAATTCCCTCGTGCGCTCTCGCTTCAGAAAATGCTGTTGGTCCGGCGCCTTCTGATAGCTGTAACCGGGCGAAATCATCATGCCTTCGACGCCGAGTTCCATCATTGCATCGAAAAACTTCCGCACGCGCTCAGGATTGGCATCATCGAAGAGGGTCGTATTGGTCGTGACCCGGTGCCCCCGCTTCAGCGCCGCTTTGATCGCCTTCACCGCCACGTCATAGACACCGTCCCGGCAGACCGCCAGATCGTGCTCATCTTTCAGCCCGTCCATATGGACGCTGAACGTGAGAAACTTCGAGGGCTGATACTCGTCGAGTTTTCGCTCCATCAAAATCGCATTGGTGCAGAGATAGATGTACCGCTCCTGCGCAACCAGCCCGCGAACGATCGCAGGCATCTCAGGATGGATCATCGGTTCGCCACCGGGAATACTGACGATCGGGGCGCCGCATTCTACTGCCGCGGCCAAGCATTGTGCGACCGTGAGCCGCTTATCCAGCACATGATCCGGATATTGAATCTTTCCGCAGCCGGCACAGGCCAAATTGCATCGGAAGAGGGGCTCCAGCATCAGCACAAGCGGATACCGCTTCACCCCGCTCAACTTCTGGGAAAGCACATACTTCGTGACAGTAGCCATCTGGGAAAGTGGAACGGCCATTCCTCTCTCTCCTTCTTTTCAGTCTGTATTGGTAACGGCGGCAGTCCGGCCACCGAACTAGCAGGTTGTAAACGTTCGAGATTCTAACACTCAGTCTCGCCGCCCGTCAATTTTTCCAAGCATTAGCCCTGCCCTATTACTTTCAGTGGACTCAATCGCCACACATCATTTCATTGAAGGGGCAGGGGCAAGAGGCACGAGATACATCAAGAGAATTGAGACACCCCGCCCTCATGCGCACAAGAGGTCGCGAGTATTCTGTTTGGAGGCGCCGAGCGGGGTCGAACCGCTGCATCGCAGTTTTGCAGACTGCTCCCTTAACCACTTGGGTACGGCGCCCCGCGCGCATTATAGCGGGCCTTGTTCTGATATCTCAACGTAGAGTTTGAAGGAGATGGCAAATAGACGGGGGCAGGTGCGTGATTATCGGTTGGGCAGCACGGGAATTTCTTTTCCAAGCGTCGCAGGCTGATCCGACTGTGGGGCCATTGATTCCCACCCTTCGTTCGAAGGGACCGCGACCTCCCCATTCCCTTCAGCCTCCTTTTCCTTGGCCATCTGCTCGACTTCGTAAATCAATGTGTCCATCAACTCTTCGATCGGCACCTTTCGGACGAGCTTGCCCTTCTTGAACAGGATACCTTTGCCTTCACCGCCGGCGATCCCGATATCCGCTTCCTTCCCTTCACCGATACCGTTCACGACACAGCCCAGGACCGACACATTGAGCGGGGTCTTAATATGGCCTAGCTTCTTTTCCAGTTCATTGGCCAGCTTCACCACGTCGATCTCCACGCGGCCACAGGTGGGACAGGCGATGACGTTGATCCCTCGATGGCGAAGCTCAAGCGACTTCAAGATCTCGAACCCCACCTTCACTTCTTCGACTGGATCAGCAGCGAGTGACACGCGCAGGGTGTCGCCGATCCCCTGCGAGAGCAAATACCCGAGACCTATGGCGGATTTGACGGCCCCGGTCATCGCCGTTCCTGCCTCTGTAATACCGATGTGCAACGGATAATCGGACTGGTGCGCAAACAACCAATAGGCATCGATTGCATGGTGCACATCCGACGCCTTCAACGACACCTTCATATTCGTGAATCCAACGTCTTCTAACGCGTGGACGGCATTGAGCGCCGATTCGGCCAAGGCTTCCGGTGACGGCCAGCCATATTTATCCAGCAACGGCCGCTCGAGTGACCCACCATTCACGCCGATGCGCAAGGGAATGCCTCGCTCGTTCACGGCCTTGATGACTTCTTCGACTTTCCACCAGGCCCCGATGTTGCCCGGGTTGATCCGGACGCAGTCCACGATCTCAGCCGCTTTCAATGCCAACCGATGGTCGAAATGAATATCCGCGATCAGCGGTACGGTCATTGCCGCTTTGATCTTGGGCAGCGCCGCCGCAGCTGCGTCGTCCGGCACGGCCACGCGGATCACTTCGCACCCTGCGGCCTCCAACTGGAGAATTTGCGCGACCGTCGCTGCGACATCGCGCGTGTCAGTCGAACACATCGACTGCACGGACACGGGCGCGTCTCCGCCGATCTTGAGCTTGCCAACTTTAATCTGCCGAGTTTTTCGTCTGGTGATGTGCATTGGATCTAGATCCGCCTGACGCCTAACATTTCACGCCTCACGTCTTCACTCAGCTCCCCTGTTCATCTCCGTGCGGCAGCCGATCTGCCGATGAAGCAAGGGTGAACTGCTCTCGTGAGAAAGCCGGTGTCTTACCAATCAATTCCTTCACGCTCTGATAGATGCCTTCCGCCGTCAACCCGTACCGTTCGCGCAGGAAGTCCTGCGGCCCTTGCTCGATATACCAATCCGGCAATCCAAGAACCTTCGTCGTCACATCCGTAACGCCGCCATCGGACAGGGCTTCGAGCACGGCTGAGCCGAACCCACCCATCTTGCAGCCTTCTTCAACCGTCACCATGTATCGAACGCGCTTCGCCACCTCGACGATCAAGTCCTGATCCAGCGGCTTCACAAAACGCGCATTCACTACCGCCGTGGAAATACCTTCTTCCTCAAGCCGTTTCGCCGCCGCCACCGCATGCGAGACCGGCACACCGATGGCCACGATCGCCACCTCCGTGCCATCGCGCAACAACTCGCCCTTCCCAACCGGCAACGCCATCGGCTCCTGATCCATCGTAACGCCCAGGCTCAGTCCGCGCGGATACCGTATCGAGGCAGGCCCGTCGTGCTGGATGCAGGTTTTCAGCATATGCTGTAACTCATTTTCATCCTTCGGCGCCATAACGACCATGTTCGGCATGTGGCGCAGAAACGCATAATCAAACGCTCCATGGTGCGTTGTCCCGTCTTCCGCAACCAACCCGCCGCGATCGATGCAGAAGGTCACCGGCAGATTTTGCGTGGCGACATCGTGCACCACCTGGTCATACGCACGCTGCAAAAAGGTGGAATACAACGCCACTACCGGACGGAGGCCCTGCGTCGCAAGACCCGCCGCAAATGTCACCGCATGTTGTTCGGCAATCCCCACGTCATAGATTCGGTCCGGAAACTCTTTCTCAAAAATATTGAGGCCGGTCCCTTCGCACATCGCAGCCGTAATCGCGACGATCCGTTTATCCGCTCGGGCCAGCTTGACCAACGATTCGATGGCAATCTGCGTATAAGACGGCCGCGCCGCTTTCTTCGCCGGTGCCCCGGTTTCCCGAACAAAAGGCGGGCAGGCATGGAACCACACGGGATTCTCCACCGCGGGCTTATAGCCCAAGCCTTTTTTCGTAATGACATGGAGCAACACCGGCCCCTTCATCTTCAACACATTCTCCAAGGTGGGCAGCAGATGCTCGAAGTTATGTCCGTCGATCGGCCCCGCATACCTGAACCCAAGTTCTTCAAAGAGCAACCCGGGGAGGATCGCTCCCTTGGCTAGCTCTTCAGCCCGACGGGCCCACTTCTGCATGTCCTGCCCGATGTGGGGGATTTTTCCCAACAGTTGCCCTGTTTCTTCCCGCATCTTGCCATAAAAATCTCCGGTGATGGTCCGGTTCAAATAGGAGGAAATGGCTCCGACATTCTTCGAAATGGACATTTGATTGTCGTTTAGAATTACCACGAAATCTTTCCCCAGCCCTCCGGCATGCTGCAGGCCTTCCAGCGTCATCCCGGCCGTCATGGCGCCGTCCCCGACGACACAGATCACTTTATGTTTCTGCCGCAATTGCTCACGGGCGGCGACCAGCCCAAAAGCTGCGGAGACGCCGGTACCAGCATGGCCCGCGTTGAATGTGTCGTAGACGCTTTCCTCACGTTTGGTGAACCCGCTCATTCCCCCGTACTGTCGGAGCGTGTGAAACTGTTCCCGACGCCCGGTGAGTAGTTTATGCGCATAGGCTTGATTGCTCGTGTCCCATACGATCTTGTCCTTGGGGGTATTGAGCAGGTAGTGCAATGCCACCGTGAGTTCAATCACTCCGAGGTTCGAGGCCAGGTGACCTCCAACATTGGAAACCACGCCGATAATCTGCTCCCGCAGCTCCTGGCACAAGGCAGGAAACTCCGTCGGTGAGAGCCGTTTCAGATCAGCGGGGCTTTGAATGGTCTTCAAAATCGACATGACAGATGCTCCTTTGCGTGAACGCGTGTGCCTGTATCACCGAGCTGGACCAGGCTAAGCACTGGCGAAGCAGTGTGGCAGTTTGCCACGCTCGCAGGGATGAGTCTCACATGGTAATCTCATGTTGTCAAGGGGTTAGCCAGCTTCCATCGAAACTCCTGCATCACTCACGACTCCAGTCTATAGGTCAACAATGTCGAGAGCGTGAAGTCTGCTGCGCTCCCGGTAATGAAGTCGATATTTTCGATCCCGTAGCCTTGCCACAAGAGGTGTTGAGTCAGTCGGTAGCTGAACCCAAGCACCGATTCCGTCACGCCCTTATCCAGCGTTCGCGTGCCCACACCGTGGAATGGTGAGGAGTAATAATCGAACTGCGTCGTGAAGGAAAGATTCTCCGACCACAGATATTCCACGGCGACAAGCCCGGATATCGTCGGCTGGATAGCGATCCCCGCAATCCGCCCGGTCGGGACCACTCCGTTGAGGTTGCCATAGACCACCCAACGACCGCCGAATCCTTTTTCAGCCGCCAAACCAAACCCGACATCCGGGCTGCCACTCCCGAAGAATTGCCCTTCATCCCCCGTGGGAAGCTTGAACGCCGTACGGACTGACAGCGCCGGCAACAAGGCAGTCTCTTGAAGCAATTGGTATTTGCTCATCACCGTACTGTCGCCCAACCCGACGACTCCTTCACGTCCGCTCGCGACGGTCCGTCCCCCGCGTGAGATATTGAATACATAGCCCGACTGGCTCAGTGCGTTGCGAGCCGGCGCCAAGCCGGTTGTCGCCCGTTCAACTGCCTGGATGGGTCCATCCATGAACCCCCGACTACGATAGAGCACGGGAACTTCCACGGAGAGTTCCCAGCGCTCCGTCGCCCCGTATCGAAGAAACACACCGGATCGCAGGGTTTCAAACTTCATCGTCACGCTGGCTTGAGGGCTTTGATCGCGAAAAATGCCAGCAGTTTCGGCGAGCTCCAATCGAAAATCAAGCACTCCCTTCTTCAGCACGGCGGCGCGATCTCCCGGCATGCTCAAGACCAGCTGCTGGATCGGCTGGAAGTTTCTGACAGGGAACGGACCGAAACCCTCTGCCCCAACCAGCGCAGGCTGGGAAGCAAGGGAAACGAGGAATGCGGTAAAGAGTACTCGATAAACCACCGACCAACATCGGACCTTCACAATATCTCCTGCTCTCAGGTAATCAGGGGGGTGCGCTTAACCCACCTCTAAGCATTCGAGCCTGCACCCATCCGCTTCAAGCTGCCTGATTACGTTCATTAGCAGGCAGAACGGTACACTCAAGACTTTCCCAGCAGGTCTGTTGCTTTCCAAGAGCCATTACGTTCTGCGCAGGGTAGTCTAAGAAAGGGGTGCTTGGCTATTCCCCAAGAGGTGGGGAACTTAGCTGACGCGGCTGCCCATCAGTACGGAAAGTCGAGCCCCGCAAAGATCGCGCCACCTTCCCGGCTGTAGCCGTAGTCGACCCGTCCGACGACATTGGGTCGAACGATTCCACGGAATCCAATACCCGGAGTCATACGGTAATTATTAAAGGTCACGTCCTTGTAGTCATTGAAAACCTGTCCCGTATCCAAGAACGGTGCAATTTCGAAATCCGCGCTGGCGCCTGCAATCTTTGCACGCATCAGATGAATGCGCTCCTCAATGCTGAGCGACAAGAGATGCTTGTCAATAAAACGGTCAACGCCGAATCCGCGCAGATTGTTTTGTCCGCCCAATGAGCTTTGTTCGAAAAATGGCACTTGCGTCCCGATCGTCGCCTGGAGGTTCGCCCGCACAATGAGAATCGCACGCTTCGATTCACTTGGGAACAGCTTCTTAACCTCGAATTCATAGCGGGAGTATATGGGATGGTCGCCGTTGCGGAGGTTCTGGTTCACCTCCGCATAGGCAATCACGGCCATCCCATCGGTCGGCGAGATGAGATTGTTCCTCGTATCGTAATAAAAGGTCGCCCGGTGTCCAAGAATGAGCGACTCGCCTTGCACCCCATCCACCGTAGAAAAGCGGTCGCCGGTAAATGGGAGATCCGTTGCGCCCCTCTGCAGACGCACGTCGCGGAAGCGCTGGCCAACGGCAATCTGAGTGACCTCGTTGGCGTAGACCCCGAATCGCCAGTTCACCCGGGTTTCACGCCCGGTGTAATTCGTTTGCTCTGACTCTGATGTCGCTTGCCCTAAGCCAAAAAACCGAGTGGTGGCATTTTTAAAAAACGAGGCACCGAAGTTCAACGAGTAGCGCCCCTCACTGAAGGCCGGATCGGCGTAACTGAATACCACTCTGCGTTCAATCTGCTCAGTGAAGGATCCAATGAACCGAATTTCACGCCCCCCCGGCTCGTATCGAAACAGATTGAGCGCGCCTCGTGTTCCAACAATGGAATTATGAACGATCATCGGGGCGAAGAGATATTTGAGTTCTCCATCAGGGTCCGTGCTCAGCATCGGGACGATCAACCCAACATCGTTCCCATCATTCTTGCTGGTGGACACGGCAGGAACCGGGAAATATTGGACGTCGGCTCCTACATGCTCAGGCAGCGCGATGACACTCGCCACAAGGAACACGAGGGCAACGGCGATGCGGCCGCGCAGGCTTGTCATGAAATTCCTGGAGAGGGTTTATTGGGCTTTAATCTTGTCTGATTTCTTACGAAGCTGGTCCACCAAGTCGGCATAGGTTGAAGAACGGAGGATCTTTGAAAACTGCCCCCGGTAATTATTCACTAAGCTGACACCGTCCACCACGACGTCATAGACCCGCCAATCAGTATCCTTGTTGAGCAAGCGGTAGTCGAGCGGAATTTCGATCTTGCCGGTCAATACCTTGGTCCTGACTTCAGCATAGTCTTTCTCAGTCCGTTCATTGACATACTGCACACCTTCCCCGGAATAGGATTCGATCTTGTCGGCGTAGGAATTGGTCAAGAGCGTCTTGAACAATACGACAAATTCTTGTTTGTCTTTGTCGGATAGCGTATTCCAAGGAGCCCCCAGCGCTCGTCTCGACATTTCCTGATAGTCGAACCGATCCCCGACAACCTGTTCCAATCGCTGCCGGCGCTCTTCAGTTCTCCCCGGCTTGTTCAATTCCTTGTCCTGTATGATTCTCAGGACTTCGTCGATGGTGCTTTTCATGGCCTCAGTCGCGCCACCCGCCACTGCCGGTTGGACGGCAACCCCACCAAACAGCAACAGCAGACACGCCATCCCGCTCGCGACCCTACCCCAACTCCATCTCTGCGCTTGGGTAACGGCAGATCCGTTGATCTCCATGTATTCTCTCCCTGTATACGCCCACATGCTTTCCTTCATCGGATCATCAGTTCACTTTGCCATGAACAAACTGACCCACCAACTCCTCAAGATCGAGGCCCGATTCGGTATCACGTATCGTATCTCCCGGCTTGAGCGGATCGCCACCCCCTCCCGGAGACAGGGCCAAGAATTTCTCTCCGATGATGCCCCGCGTCTTAATGGACGCAAAGGTGTCCGTATAGAGCTTGACGGTGTTGTTGACCGCCAGTTTCACCTTCGCACGATCCTCAATGAGCGTAATCCCTCGGACCCTGCCGACTTCGACGCCGGCGATTTCGATCGTCGAGCCCGGTTTGAGCCCCGAGGCGCTGTTGAACTGCGCTTCGACTTCGTAGACGTCGCCGCCAATCATCTCAAGTTTCCCGAGCTTGATCGACAGATAGGCGAGGCACAATATGCCGATGAACACGAACACGCCAACCACCATCTCCAACTTGGCTTTTTCCATCGTCGGTACTCCCCTCTCACCCAACAAGCGATCCAGGCAACGCCACAGTCCCGCCGACCGAAATGAATTCATGAATCTCCGGATCGGTGGTCCGCTGGAACTCAGCGGCCGTGGCCATCAACACTATCTTGCCGTTCTGAAGCATCGCCACCCAGTCGGAAATTGCGAAGATCTCCGGAATTTCATGACTGACCATCACCCCCGTAAAGCCGAATCGCCGCTGCATGGTAACAATCAAATCGTGAATCGACTTCGCCAGCAAAGGGTCCAACCCCGTCGTCGGCTCATCAAAGAGGATAATCTCAGGCTCCATGACCAACGCCCGTGCTAATCCAGCCCGTTTTCGCATACCGCCGCTCAATTCGGCTGGGAACTTGTGCCCCATCCCCGCCAACCCGACTTCTTCCAGCTTTTCCTCGACCCGTCGCGTCACCGCCGGGCCCTTCATCCGCAACTTCTCTCGCAACGGGAACGCCACATTCTCGAAAACCGAGAGCGAGTCGAACAGCGCGGCCCCCTGAAAGAGCATCGCAAACCGTTTCCGCACATCGTTCAAGCGCATGCCCGACAGGCGAGAGATTTCCACATCGCCGACCCACACCTCGCCACGATCCGGCTGCAGGAGCCCGATCATATGCTTGAGGAGCACACTCTTTCCCGATCCACTGCCACCGATGATGGTCGTCAGCTTGCCGACAGGGATGGAGAGATCAATGCCTTGCAAGACCGGCTGATCACCAAACTTTTTTTCGACGCCGATCAGTCTGATCATGGGCGTTAGAGCAAAACCGACGTGAGAAAATAGTCCCAGACGAGGATGAGTACGGAGGACAAGACCACCGCCTCCGTTGTCGCACGCCCAAGTCCCTCGGCGCTGTGTCTCGTATAAAACCCCTTATAGCTACAGACCCAACTGACGATCACCCCGAAGCTGATCGACTTGAGAATGCCCCCGTAGACGTCTTTCCATTCCACGGCCGATTCGATCGAGTTCCAATAGGCCCCTTCGCTCACTCCCAATAAATCCACTCCGACAAGGTAGCCGCCATAGATACCGACCACATCAAATATAGCCACGAGTAACGGCACCCCGATCACGCCGGCCACTAATTTCGGTGCAATTAAATATTGCAGCGGATTGATCGCCATGGTATCGAGCGCATCAATCTGTTCCGTAATCCGCATGATGCCGATCTCGGCGGTCATGGCTGAACCGGCCCTCGCGGTCACCATCAACGCAGCCAACACCGGCCCTAGCTCCCGGATCATGCTCAACGCCACCGCAGAACCCAGTAACCCCTCAGAACCAAACTTCCGCAAGCTGTAATAGCCTTGAAGCGCCAGCACCATCCCCGTAAACCCTGCGGTGAGTACGACGACAAACGTGGATTTATATCCGATAAAATGAAGTTGCTTGATGATTTGATAGAATCGAAATGGAGGCCGCACCAGCCAGGCAAACGCCGACAGCAGAAACAACAACATGCGGCCCATCTCCCGTACACGAATGATGGCCCACGCACCCAGCTGTTCGATCACGTTCGTCATCAATTACCTGGACGGTCGAAGAGATTCACTGTCTGTCTCCGCATAGCACTGAAACCATTCTGTCAACCGCCCCGCAGCCACCCGACTCTGCTTTCGCAACCGATTCAGCCCCTCAATGCTCGAGGGGCGACCGATGAGCGCCTGCATACCTTTTATCCAGCCAGTGGGCCTGAGAAACAAATTGAAGTCAAGAGGGAGATCTTCATCTACCAGATCGGAGACCGTCCGCACGATCGCCATAGGAAGGCCTCCTTCTTGAGCCACCGCCGCCACCGCGGCACTTTCCATATCGAGCCCGGTCGCGTCGGTCAGACGACGCAGCCGGCGTTTCTCCTCTGCCTGCCACACCACGGTCCCCGATGACACGACTGTTCCGACCCGTGCGACCAACCCTGCATCCTGCGCCACAACAAGCAGGCCTGTGCGCACGGCCTCATCGCATAATACACGGTCATCCCTCATCGTCCAGGTTCCTTCACCATCTACAGAAGACACCGCTGTGCCAACGATGAGGTCTCCCACCTGAGCCGGTACGAGCGCGCAAGCAAAACCCGTGGACAGGACCAGCGACATCGCTTGTGCCTTCAACACCCTTCCCGCAACAGTGCCGGCTGCAGCGGGGCCGACGCCGGTTTGAATGAGCCAATACGTACGATCCCCGCGCTGTCCAATATGGCAGCGAACACCGGCAATTGTCGCCACACGATCCGTCGCGAGCGCACGCCGAACGGCCTGGAGTTCCCAGCGCGTCGCGGCAAAGATGGCAATGGGATTCACCGCAGATCCTGAGAGGAGTTGCCCTGCGCCAGTGGATGACGTCGGCGTGCGGTTCAACGATCGGCTCGATGACACCCGGACGCGAGTACCTGCTGCCGTACTTCATCGGCCCGCATCTTCCCGCGCGTCCGCAGATTCCGGTACATCGCTAAGGCCCACAACGGGAAGTACCGACAGTACCAATGGTAGCGGAGATAAAACACCCGAGGGAATCCGGTGCCTGTATGGCGGACCTCTTCCCACGAACCATCCTTCATTTGGTGGCGAAGCAGATATTGGACGCCGCGAGCGACGCTGAATGAATCGGTCATCCCGGCCGACATGAGTCCCATGATGGCCCAGGCCGTTTGAGAGGGCGTACTGTCCCCCTTCCCACTCCAGGCAGGGTCGCCGTAAGACAGGCAAGACTCGCCCCACCCGCCATCGGGATTCTGCATCGACTCCAGCCAGACAACCGCACGCCGAACATAGGGCTCCGAGAGATCCTCTCCGATCGCACGGAGACCAGCTAGGACGGACCAGGTGCCATAGATATAATTGACGCCCCATCGGCCGTACCAACTGCCGTCGGTCTCCTGCTCTCGCTTGAGGAATCGAAGAGCCGGCGCCACCGCGGGGTGCGTCTGATCGTAGCCCAAGGCCGCAAGCATCTCGAGGCAGCGTCCGGTCAAATCGGACGTACTCGGGTCAAGCAAGGCATGGTGGTCGGCAAATGGAATATAATTAAAGACAATACGATTGTTGTCCTTGTCGTATGCGCCCCACCCGCCATCGGACCCTTGCATGGCGAGTACCCATTGCGTCCCCCGCTGGATGGAATCTTGTAACGCGGTGGTCTGAGGCAGCCGGACTTTCGACAGCGCCATCAACACCACTGCCGAGTCATCCACATCGGGATAAAGCTCGTTCTCAAACTGGAAGTACCAGCCTCCCGGCTCCGCACCGGGAGACGAAAACTTCCAATCTCCAACCGTTTTCGTTTGGCGAGAGACCAAGTATTCAGCCGCTTTCTGAAGCGATGGGTGGTCCTGCGGCATCCCGGTTTCGATCAAGGCGTTCATGAGCAATGCCGTATCCCAGATTGGAGAGTGGCAGGGCTGAAGATGCAGCGTTTCAACGCGCTGATCGCCAACCGATATCGTGTCGTAGACTTCCAACGATTCGATTTCGTGGAGCGCCTTCCGCACCAATGGATCGTCGACCTGATAACCGAGGCAGCGAAGGGCTACGATCGAATTCGCCATGGCCGGATAAATCCCCCCCAGCCCACCGCTGCCCTTGATGTGTTCCAACATCCAGGTGGCAGCCTTATGCAAGGCCTTTTCACGCAACCAACTCAGTGGCATCCGGTCGTACAGTTTCAGCACCCTGTCCAGCTGGACAAAGAAATTATGCGGCGTAAACCACCGTTGATCCTTATTGAAGGGTGGCACGTCACGATAGCGAATCTGTGATCGGGGGGCGACATAGAGCTCGTCGATACCCTGCTCCTGAGGAATACGACAGACGGGCTGATTCGCGAAGACCACGAGCAAGGGAATTAAAACGGTACGAGACCAATAGGAAATGGCGTAGATATTGAAATAGAACCGCTTCGGCAGGAGCATGATTTCTGGGGGCATGCTCGGAATGCCCTTCCAATCATACTGGTCGAACAATGCCAGAGTGATTTTCGTGAAGACGTTCGCACACACGACACCACCCATAGCCAGAATACAGTCACGGGCCCGAAGCATGGAAGGCTCGTCTGCCGAAATACCGCTCATTTTCAAGGCGAAATAGGCTTTCACCGAGGCGCTGATCTCCGAAGGCCCTCCGTAGAAAATCGGCCAGCCGCCATCAGGCAATTGCATGGCACGGAGATAGCAGACCGCCTGGCGCTCTCGCTCGGGATCGACCCGATCGAGAAACCGCCGCAGCAAGAGGTATTCAGCAGTCAGCGTAGTATCGGCTTCGAGCTCCGCAACCCAGTACCCCTCTGATGCATGTTGTCTGGACAACAACCAGGCTTGACTGCGCCGGACTGCGTCGTCGAGCGCATCCACTTGACTGATCGAATGGCTGGTGGGGCGACGTGTCGCAGCGTCGACGGGTGCCGAGAGCACGGACTTGTCCGACACCAGACGCAGCGGTGGAACGTTGGATGACTCGGTGGCCAGCCCAAGCTTCCCCGGAACGGAGACGAAGAGGCTATCGGACAGACGATCCAGAAGCGTTCGAATCAACTTCATTGTAGTATTGGTCTGTAGAAAACTGCAGGTGGATGGGACAACGCGGGTGACTCGCTTCGCCCCCTTAAAGCTCGAACCACGAGCGACACGCTCATAGATCTGCCATGTGGGGGTATATAGCAGACACCCTACTCTGACGTCAAGAAACAGAGCGGCGGAAACCCTCTAAAGTATGAATGTTTTCGCCAATCCAGACTGCTTAGGCCGGCTGCAAGTTGCCCAGTCTCACCGAGACAATTTTTGAGATACCCGGCTCTTCCATGGTGACCCCAAACAACGAGTCTGCAATGGCCATGGTCTGCTTACTGTGGGTGATGACCATGAACTGCGCACCTTCGGAGAGTTCATGCAATACACCGGTAAAGCGCCCAATGTTCTCTTCGTCCAGCGGCGCGTCGATTTCGTCGAGAATACAGAACGGCGTCGGTCTGATCAAGAAGCTCGCGAAGAGCAAGGCCATCGCCGTCAAGGTCTTCTCTCCACCCGAGAGCATGGTGATGCTCTTCAAGCGTTTGCCCGGTGGTTGCACCACGATGTCGACTCCCGGCTCCTGCGGTCCACGCCCTTCTGCAGTCTCATCCGCCGGCACCTCGACCAGCTGTAGTTCGGCCCGGCCACCGGGGAAGAACTTCACGAACACCTCACTGAATTTCTGCTGGAGCTCGGCAAAGGTACCGGCAAACATGTCTTTCGTGGTGCGGTTGATGCGCTGAATGATTTCTTTGAGCGAGCCGATGGACGTGGAGAGATCTTGTTCCTGCGTCGTCAGGAATCGATACCGTTCATCCAACTCTTGATGTTCGTGAATGGCCGCCAAATTGATCGGCCCCAGGCGATCGAGCTTCTCACGAATCTTCTGCAGCTGCTCTCGTAGCACGACTTCATTGATTGCCGATGGGCCATCCGAGATCGGCTCCTCCCCAATGGACAACTGTTCGGGTATCATCTCCACGACCGGTGAATCGAGTAGTGTCGCGAGATCGACCTGGTACGTTCCCAAGAGCGTGGATTCGACAGTCCCCAATTGCATCCGAATTTCCGCTTTCTTAACTTCCACCGCCATGCGGGATTCGCGAAGAGACGACACCGCGCGACGAACATCCTCCAACCCGACATCGAGCTGATGCTCCGCCGCCATGTCCTGCGCCTGCGATTCTTGTAGTTCGACCAGCTGTACCTTTACCCGGGCTGCCGACTCACCGAATTCGCGACAACGCACCTCTTGGTGCTCACGTTCAACCCGGCTCTGTTCGATCGAGGCCGTAAGCCCCTCGATATGGCGCGTCAATGTCTCAATGCGTACGATCGCGTCTTGCTGCTGTTGCTCAATCCGCAAGAGGTCGTGATGACGATGCTCCCGGGTTGTCCGAATTCCCTGCGCCACTAATTGCGCTTCTGTGAATCGCTGCTGGAGCCCCTGCATGGCGTGATCAATTTGCTCCACCCGTTCGCGCACACGACTGAGTCCGGCTTCCTGGCCGGCCTTCTCCGCCATCCACTGTGCGAGCTGCGCTTCGCCGGAACACGTTTCTTGATTGAGCCGCTGCGCCTCCGCCGAGCCTCGCTGCGCATCACTCATCAATGTATCGATCCGCTGGGTTAGATCTCCCAGCACATGCTGAAGTCCGGCTTCGTCTTTCCGCAGTGAGAGTCCCTGCATTTCAGCCTCACGCAGCGACTCCGCAAGTTGCCGGCTCTGCTCGCGCAACTCCTGTCCCTGCACCAGCAATCGTTCTCGTCGCTGCTTTCCTTCTTCGACGCATCCCGCCAGCGAGACGCGCTGGGCGTCCAAGTGAAGCACCTCTCGACGTCGTTGCAGCAAGCCTCCCGTTGCACTGGCTTGGCCACCGGTAATCACCCCGGCCGCATCCAAGACTTCTCCTGCGCGTGTCACGAGGAGGGGTCCATCGGGAGCAGCGAAGGGCTGTTGTTCCCACAATACCGTCGCGTCCTTGAGGGTATCGACGAACACGATCCGATCGAAGAGATAGTCACGGGCCGCTTCGCGCTCGCTCTGTACAGGGATCAAATCGACCGCACGGCCAACCACACCGGGCCGGCCCTCCAGCGCAGCCCACCACTGGTGGGATGCCGTATCCCGAGTCGTCCATCGAGGTTGCTGGGGGATGAATGTGCCTCGCCCGAGATCTTTCTCTTTCAGAAACTCAATCGCCTCACAAGCCGCGGCGGGATTGTCGACGAACCATCCTCTGACCCGCTCGCCCAAAATCGCCTCCACCGCCCGGTCCCATCCAGGAGGCACGACCAACCACTCGGCGATGGCATCGCGAACCCCGCTACAGGCTTTGAGCGCAGTCGACTCTTCGTCGCCTCGCCGCCCGTAGCCCATATCTTCCTGCAGCACGCCTTGCAGCGCTCTGAGATGAGAGTCCACTGCGGCCAACTCTTCCGACTGGCGAAATACCAACTGATCGGCTTCGACCGATTCGGCCGATACGCGCTCGCTCTCTTCCTCAACACCTTGCCGCTGCCGCCGCAAGTCAGCAACCAATTGCTCCGCCTCGTGGCAGGCTTGTTGGAGCGACTGCCGCTTGTCCGTCGCCGCAACATGCTGCAGGCGAAAGTTTTCCCGCTCCCGAGCCAGCCGGCCTTCACGATCCGCCGCCTCTTGAATACGAGCGGCCAATTGCACCACGGTCTGCTCGGTATTTGCGACCAACACCGCCAGGTTGAGCACGTCCCGACGCCCTCGTTCCTCTTCAGCCAGGGCTCCGGCTCGTTGCTGGGTCAGCTCTTTCATCTCCTGCTCGAGCGTCGCGAACGCCTGCTCCCGCTCCGCGCATTCACGTTCGAGCGCAGCCAGCGTATCCTCGAGGGCCGCTGCTTCCGCCGCGCCCTGCTTCTGCTCCCGGGTGAGGCGCTCAAGTTCCTCGCCCCCCTGACTCTGCTGCTGCATATAGAGTTCACCGCGATTACGCTCGACTTCGGCAGCCGTCAGCGCCTGCGCCTGTTGCTGCTCAACCTTCGAAAGTTCCTCGCGCCGCTGCCCAATCGCCTCGTTCGCTATGGCAATCGCGAGCTTGATCCGTTCAAGTTCCGCATTCAAACGCGCCAGCTCGGCGGACTGTTCGGACTCGTGGTCCCCCAACGTCTGCAACTCCGACTCCACCTCCTTGATCGTGCTTCGGAGGATACGGTATTCGTTGGTCAACAACTGAATCTCCAGCGACTTGGCCTCTTGGTGCAACGTCTGATAGGACCGCGCCTGGCGCGCTTGGCGCTCAAGGGAATTCAACTGCTTTTTCACCTCCGCAATGATGTCCCGAACCCGCAAGAGGTTTTGCTGCGTCGCATCCAACTTGCGTAACGCTTCAGCCTTCTGCTTCTTGTAGCGAATGATGCCGGCGGTTTCTTCGATCAACTCGCGTCTATCTTGCGGTGACGCGTTAAGGATCTGATCGATTTGTCCCTGTGCGATGACGGTGTGCCCTTTTGTCCCTGCCCTGGTATCCAGCAGGATGCTCCGGACATCCTTCAACCGGCAGACGGTCTTATTGATGAGGTATTCGCTGTCTCCATTACGGAACAGACGGCGCGTGATCATGAGTTCTTGATATTCCGACAGCTGACTCGAAAGACCGGACAAGGGATCTACATTGATCCGATCCAGCCCGCTGATCACGAGAGACACTTCCGCAAGGCCGAGAGGCTTCCGCATTTCGGTCCCGTTAAAGATCACATCTTCCATCTTCTCGCTACGCAGGGCCTTCGTGCTCTGCTCGCCGAGCACCCAAAGAATCGCATCGACGACATTGCTTTTCCCGCTCCCGTTTGGCCCCACGATGGCGGTGACGCCATCGGGGAATTCAATCCGGGCTTCCGCAAACGACTTAAAGCCTGCCATTTCGAGGGATTTCAAATACATCGGCGACTCCTTCGGTAGCGTATCTAGCGAGGACTCACGTGGATACAACGCCCAATTTTGTAGCACAGACCTAGGGGGAAATCAAAGAAAAATACTGCCGGTGGTAGGCACAGGGAGAGGGACCTACAACATTTGGGGAATGGACAGGTGGCGAGGGATGCGGTTATCCCACCTGAGTCCCAACAGATTTGTTGAGGGACTCAATGGTGATCAGTTCCTTAGGAAGAAGAAACTCAACATCTTCTTCGATTACAGTCAGATCTTGGACCTCTGCGGTCCCAAACGTCTTGAGGTACGTCACCAACTCTTCGACCAGAACTTCTGGTGCTGAAGCGCCGGCTGTGATCCCGACCGCTTGCACGTTCGTGAGCCAGGCTGGATTGATGTCAGAGGCGGCATCGATCAAATAGGACGCAATCCCGCACCGCTCCCCCAACTCACGTAGGCGGTTGGAGTTCGAACTATTCGGGGAACCGATAACGAGAATGACATCCACCAGCTTGGAGAGCTCCTTCACCGCATTCTGGCGGTTCTGTGTCGCGTAACAAATATCCTCCTGGTGCGGCCCCTTGATGTGCGGGAACCGTTGATGGAGTGCGCCGACGATATCCCGACACTCATCGACGCTCAGCGTAGTTTGCGTGACATACGAGAGGTCGTGGACGTTATCAACCTGCAGCTTTTCGACATCTTCCACCGAGGAAACCAGATGGAACTTGTCCGGAATCTGTCCAAGCGTCCCGATTACTTCGGGGTGGCCGGCATGGCCGATCAGAATGAGATCGTACCCCTGCGTATAGTCGCGGTTGACCTCGTTATGCACTTTGATGACCAACGGACAGGTGGCATCGATCACATGCAGCCGCCGCCGATTCGCTTCTTCCCAGACCGACTTGGCGACCCCATGGGCACTGAAGATCACGACCGAACCTTCCGGCACTTCTCCCAACTCCTCCACGAACACGGCCCCCTTGGTACGGAGCGAGTTCACGACATGCCGGCTATGGACGATTTCGTGCCGAACGTAGATCGGCGCCCCATACTTTTTCAGCGAGAGATCAACGATATCGATCGCGCGATCGACTCCGGCGCAAAACCCTCGTGGGTTGGCAAGATAGATCTTCATAACCGTCCCCTCTCCTTGACTCAGTACAGGGCCACGTTCGTGCCCACATACTCACAGATCACTGACGTCCACCTTACGTCAGAGCAGCGGGTTCCGTCAATACAATTGGCCCGCGCCTCTCTTCCCTGCCCGTCTTGACACAATGCTCTGTCCCTCGTAGGCTCGCACCACCAACAGGGTGCTGAAAAAGTCCGCCAGCGGAAGAAGACTGTTATTTGGCTTATTTGGTTTGTCTGGTCTGTCTGGTTTTTGGGTTGAACGAAACTAACCAGATGAACCAAATCAACCAAATAAACAAAACAAACCAGATCAACCAGACAGACCGGGCTTGTCTCAGACGTGCGGGCCATTAAACTTCTACCGTGCCACAATAGATTTTCCGCAGACTCCTAGCCATGCCAAGCCCCTCAGCCAAGAAAATCCTCATCGTTGAAGATGAGCACGACATTCTCAAACTGGTCAAACTGTATTTGGAGAAAGAAGGCTTTCGAACCATAACGGCCACGACCGGGATGGAAGGGCTCCAACAAGTGAAGCAGGAGAAGCCCGACTTGGTCGTCCTCGACTTGATGCTGCCCGAGATCGACGGCCTTGAAGTCTGTAAACGCCTGCGGTCAGCTCCAGAAACCGCGATGCTCCCCATCATCATGTTGACCGCCAAGGCCGAAGAATCGGATACCATCGTTGGCCTGGAGCTGGGAGCCGACGACTACGTCACCAAACCCTTCAGTCCCAAGACTCTGGTCGCCCGCATCAAGGCCCTCTTTCGACGGCTTGAGCGAAAGCCGGGTGACAGCCCGACCCAATATCGCTACGGCGACCTCGTCATGGATCTCGCGCGACACGAAGTCACCGTGAAGAAAATAGAAGTCCCCCTCACGGCGAAAGAATTCGGCCTGCTCGAACATCTCTTGCGCAATCCCGGAAGGGTCCTGACAAGAGACATTCTCCTCAATACCGTCTGGGGGTACGATTACTACGGAACGACGCGGACAGTCGACGTCCACATCCGAAGACTCAAGCAGAAACTCCCCTCGCTCGACGGAGCGATTACGTCGGTCAAATCCCTGGGTTATAAGCTCAAAGAGTTGGATCGTTCGGCATGACCCTCTCCATCCGATGGAAGGTCACTATCGGAACCCTGCTGGTCCTCGCCTGTGGGCTTCTCATCGCCAGAGCCTTGGCGGTTCGCTCCCTTGATCAACAGGAGATCGTCCAATCGGGCCAGATACTGGAGGCCCGAACCAGTCTCGTCGCCTACGGGCTGCAGCCGTTTCTGACGCAATCAGGGCCTCTATCTTCGACCCCCCAATTACAGGCAGCCGTACGAGATCTCAGCTCGCGGGCCCTCGCACGCGTGACCATCATTGCTCCGGATGGACGGGTGTTGGCAGACAGCGCCGTCTCGGATAGCAACCTCGCTGCGGTTGAGAACCACCTGGCGCGACCGGAAATTCAGCGAGCCGTTGCCACCGGGCACGGAACGGATCTCCGCACGAGTCACACCACCGGTGAACGCACGTTGTATCTGGCTGTCAGTCTGAGCAGGGCAAACCAGGCGATGCCCTCCGTCTTCCTGAGGCTGGGGTTGCCGATGACCACATTTGATCGTGAAGTGGCCAAGCTGCACCGAGACTTGGCCCTCGCCTTCGGAATTGCATTCTTGATTGCCGTCGTACTGAGTGTGTGGCTCGCTCACAGCATCACAAAACCCCTGTCCGATATTGCGATCGCTGCGCAGCAGCTGGCGAAAGGTGACCATGCGGTCCGCCTTCGGACCGGATCACGGGATGAAGTCGGCTTCTTAGCCGACACGCTCAATCACATGACGGACCAACTGAGAACCAAGATCGATGAACTCTCCGAAGATCGGTCCCAGCTCATGGCCATGCTGACCTCGATGGTCGAAGGCGTGATGGTCCTGGACTGCCGGGGTCACGTGCTGCAAGTCAACCCAGCATTGGAACGGATGTTCGACGTCACCAGAATGGAAGTACGGGGACACCCCTGCTCTGATGTCTTCCGGCATCCGCAGTTGGATAAGTTAGTCTCAACGGTCCTGGCGAAACGAATGAACGAAGAAGATGAAATTCTCCTGCACCCGAGTGGTCGCTCCCTCCATATCGAAGCCTCGGTCACTGCATGCGATCGAGAGAACGAAGCCTGCGCGGTGCTTGTCTTTCACGACGTGACAGAATTACGCCGCCTGGAAATTATCCGGAAAGATTTCGTCGCCAACGTGTCCCACGAGCTGAGGACCCCGCTCACGTCGATCAAGGGGTATATCGAAGCCTTGCTCGATGGCGCCAAAGACGATCCTGAGACCAGTACAAAATTTCTCGACATCATTCTTAAGCAAAGCGACCGGCTGAACCTGATTCTGGAAGACCTCCTCCAGTTGTCAAAGATCGAATCCGGACAGGTCCTGTTCAAGCGAGAGCCGCTTCATATCCAGAGTGTCATCGAACGAACGCTGGCCATGATCAAGCCCTTAGCAGACAAGAAGGGGCACCGGCTCGTCTCCTTCGTGGAGGACAATCTGCCTGCTGTGATCGGCGATGAAGACCGGCTAATACAAGTGCTTTCCAACTTGCTCGATAACGCCGTCAAATACACCCCCGAGAAAGGGACCATTACCGTGGCAGCCCACCCGGTTTCGGACGATGCAGAACAGCCCGCGATGCCCACAGCTGTGGAACTGAGCGTCACCGATACCGGCCTCGGAATTCCTGAAGGGGATCGCCCGCGCGTATTCGAACGATTCTATCGAGTCGATAAAGCCCGCTCGCGTGAGTTAGGTGGAACAGGACTCGGACTGGCGATCGTCAGGCATATCGTCGAGGGTCTAGGCGGGCGGGTGTGGGTCGAAGCGAATGCCCCGACCGGCAGCCGTTTTGTCGTCCGGCTACCCATCCAACAGATCAGTCCACCAGCGGGCTAAAACACTTTCATCACAAGCAGATAGATGAGCGACGCGAGGAGAGCGGCGCCAGGAAGTGTGAAGATCCAGGCGTACAGAATTCTCGTGGTAACGCCCCAGCGCACCGCCGAAAATCGTTTGATCGCGCCGACCCCCATGACCGACGTCGTGATGGTCTGCGTGGTGCTCACCGGCAGACCAATGTACGCCGTCACGAGCAGCACTGCCGCGGCACCGGTCTCCGCAGCAAACCCATGCACCGGTTCCAGCTTGACGATGCCCATTCCCAGCGTACGGACGATCTGCCAGCCGCCCACGGCCGTTCCCAATCCCATCGCCACCGCACAGGCGCCGATCACCCAGCCCGGCACCTCACTCGATGGAATCTGCCCCGCAGAAAGCAACGCCAACGTAATAATCCCCATGGCCTTCTGCGCATCGTTGGCACCGTGACTGAACGCCATGAAACAGGCGGATATGAGCTGCAACCGTTTGAACAGTCGAGTGGCCACGCTCCGGGTCACACGAAAACAGACCCAGCTGATCAACACCATCAATGAAAGCCCGATAGCGAAGCCAAAGAACGGTGCAAGCACCATGGCTTCCATCACCGGGCGAAGCCCTGACCACTTCACCGTGGCCCACCCTCCATGGGTCACTGAAGCCCCGACCAGTGCGCCGATCAAGGCGTGAGACGAGCTGGTCGGCAATCCCAACAACAGCGTGAAGAGATTCCACAAGATCGCACCAGCCAAGGCCGCCGCAACCATTTCTTGGGTGACAAAAGCCGGATTGACAATTCCCGACCCCACCATTTTAGCCACGGCAGTGGACATGAACGCCCCGGCCACATTAAGGACGCCAGCCGCCATAACCGCCACAAGCGGGCTCACGACTCGCGTGGAGACCACGGTCGCAATAGCGTTGGCACTGTCATGCCACCCGTTCGAAAAGTCGAACAAGAGCGCCAACACAACTACGATGAGCAGTATTCCGGTCAGGTCAGGCATCTTAGACTCGTGAGGGGTAAGGGGATAAGGGGTGAGGAATCGACGGGGGAGAGAAGATGACGAGCCGGCCTCTTCGCATAGCTGTGATTTCTTACGCCTTGCGTTTCACGCCTCACGAGTTGTCAATGGTGCTTGAGCGTGATCCGCTCAAGAATGTTCGCGACGTCTTCACACCGGTCGGTTCCCGCTTCGAAGTTCTCGTAAATTTCTTTCCACTTGAGCACCGCAATCGGGTTGGTTTCATTTTCAAAGAGGGCGGAAATCGCATCGCGGGAGACTCGGTCGGCCTCGTTCTCCAGGCTATTCACCTGCACACTGCATTTCTTCATCTCCGGATGCGGAAGCCCCAGGAGGTCCACACCTCGCCCCACGGCCAATGAGGCCTGGTAAAGAATGTCGGCTAGCTTGATCGCCATCTCGGTCGGCTTCGTCACCCTGTATAACACGAAGCGGTCGGCGATCGCCTCCGTGGTATCCAGAATATCATCGAGGGCGCTGGCGAGGTCATGGATGTCTTCCCGATCGATCGGCGTAATAAAGGTCTTGTTCAATCGACGTGCAATGTCGTGTGTAAGGCCATCTCCGACATGCTCAACGTCTTTGATCCCCTGGGCTTGTTCAATGGGAGACCGGAAATCCTCCATCATCACCTTCAGGAGACGGCTCCCCTCAATCATGTTATGCGCGGCCTCTTTGAACAGCTCAAAAAAAGCTTCTTCACGAGGGATCAACCCGAACAGCATCGCGACGCTCCTCCGCTCAACAATAACCGCATGATTTCACCGTCAACTTACGCCACAATTACAGGTAAATGACAAATCTGTAAAGAAACGCTACCACCGAACCAACCCAGTCGCCCACGTCACGCCACCGCCAAAACTGCCCAGCAAGACGATGTCATGGGGCAGAATCCTACCCGAACGGACTGAATGGTCGAGCGCGATCGGCAAGGACGCCGACGACG
Source organism: Nitrospiraceae bacterium (assembly GCA_016650275.1). Classification (GTDB taxonomy): domain Bacteria; phylum Nitrospirota; class Nitrospiria; order Nitrospirales; family Nitrospiraceae; genus Palsa-1315. The sequence goes on from JAENWB010000041.1 coordinate 27,157, forward strand.
TATTGCCGTAGCGTCCGATCACGGAACAGACCCGTTCCGGCGAGACCCCAAGCCGCTTCGTGAGCTGGTCGAGAATCCGCCCGTTGGCTTGGTGCAATACCAGCTGCGCAATATCGTGTATATCGACACCGAACTCTTTCACGATCTCGCGGATGGCCTGGTCCAATCGCTTAACCGCCAGCCGAAAGAGCGGCGCCCCTTGCATCCGCAACGTATGGTTCTTTGCCTCGACCGTCCCCGACGTCGTCGGCCGGCGCGATCCGCCTGCGGGAATCGTGATCAAGCCATGCTGGGAACCGTCCGCGTGGAGACGGAGCCCCAAGAGTCCCCGGCTCAGCTGACCTGCCTCAGGCTCTCCCCGCAACACAACCGCACCGGCCCCATCGCCGAATAAGAGAGCGGTATCGCCGTCGACGGGATCGATGGAACGAGACTTCACTTCCGCGGCCACTACCAAACACGTCTTGACCTGCCCGCTCCGAATCATGGCATCGGCCATCGAGAGTCCATAGAGAAAGCCCGAACAGGAAGCCGACACGTCGAATGCCGGTATCGTAGAACTACCAAGCTTACGCTGAACATGGCAGGCGGTGGAGGGGAAAACCGTATCGGGAGAGGTCGTCGAAAGCAGAATTGCCCCCAGCTCAGAAACCGGGAGTCCGGCAGCCTCAAGCGCCGGCCTAGCTGCTTCCACCGCTAGATCAGAAGACGCTTGGGATGCAGCAGCTCTGCGTCGCTCCTGGATTCCTGTCAAGCCAAAGATGGCCGCCGGCTCGATGCCCAACGAAGCTCCCACCTCGCGATTCGACACCACCCGCTCAGGGAGGTACGAGCCCGTTCCTATAATCCTCGTCCGTATCATATGTCTGAGTAGGATATGGTTTACTGCACGATCGGCGGGATTATAGCAGGATGCTGAAAAAGTCCGCCAGCCTGTCTTGTTCATTTAGTCTGTTTGGTCTGTCTCGTCTATTTGGTTGGGCCAGACTAACCAGATAGACCAGATCAACCAGAGAGACCAGATGGACCAGATACCCATACAGACCGGCTTAGTCCACACGTGCCGGCCATCGAAGCTCTGCCATGCCGAAATGGTACTTCCCGCAGCCTGACAGATCTCGGCTCTACAGGGGTCAACTGACGGAATCGGAACCTTGCATTCAGCCTGGACTCCTGCTACATTTTTGAGTAGTGATGGTACGTTCCTTTCCCCACTTGACTGCTGCGCCTCGACTTACGGCGGCCTTCGGCCTCTGTGTGGCAGTATTCTGTGTCATCACCGCCTGCTCCAGCACACCCAAGAATCAAGGTACAGCGAAGAAAGCCCTGAGCGGCACGGACGAACAGATTTTCTTGGGTGATACGATCAAAAAGAACTACGACCCCAACGTCATCATGAAGCGAGGAGAGGCGTTCTTCGAGAAAGAGGAGTATACGGAGGCCATCGTCGAGTATAACCATTTCCTCGATCTCCATGGCACCCACACCCTCGCCTCCTATGCGGCGTTCCGAATCGGGGAAAGCCAGATGAAACTGACCAAGGGAATCCAGCGTGATCCTGGCCCCATTCAGAAAGCCCTCGAAGCCTTTGAACGGCTACGGAAAGATTTTCAGGGAAGCCGGTACGACGGCCCAGCGCTCCAGAAGATCCAAGAATGTCACGACCTTTTGGCGCAGACGCATCTCTTCGTGGGGGAATTCTATTATCGGCGAGGCTCCTATCTGGCCGCCGCACATCGCTTCGAACAAATCATGAAACTGTATCCCGACAAGTCGGTTGCGCCCGATGCCCTGTACTTTCTAGCCCTCAGCTACCACGACCTGGGTGCGGACGATTGGGCCAGCGAACAGCTGACGCTGTTGGCAGAAAAATATCCGGACAGTGCGCATTCCAGCGAGGGAAGAAGCCTGCTCGCGAAAATTGGAGGGGGGGGACCTGCGACGTTACTGGCAAAAAATGCCGAACCCGTGTCCTCCTCTAGTTCACCGACTGCACCCCCATCGGGAAATCAGCCGGCTCTTGCCGCTGGGCTGATCCCCTCTTTCCCGGCTGGATCGTTCCGCCTCTCTTCCGCCACGGCATTGAGCCAGTCTTTTGTAAGCTGCCGCCTCGGCGCCTGGTGTTGAAAAAATAGCCGAGAAACCATCCGCTCTCAGGTTTTCAGCAGAAACTCGCACTGCAACAACTTCAGCACGGTCTAAGGAGCCTGTCCGACATTGACCGTTCTACTGCGGCGAACGATCCGCAACCATCTGCGTCGTACTCGGCCCGAAAACATCCTCAATGTATTCCAGCGAATACACCTCCGTTTTTTCCGGGCCTGCGGCCTCGCATCTGGCCGCACCTCCTTCGTCTCGTCACGAACGACAATGTCAGACAGGCTCCTGGCCTTTGCTGAAAGCTGATCGCTGAAGGCTATTTTGAACTCAACGGAGCGAAACGGCTTCGAGAAGCAGTTCCTTGAAGGAAGACTTGATCACACTCTTCACGCGAGCTAAGAACGTTTGATAGGTCTCACACCCGCGGAGTACGTCATAGTAGAGCATAACGATGTGTTGATAGCGGGGCAGGAGGCGGTGGCAGAGACGCGGATACGAATAGACGATGCTCGCCAAGCGGGCCGCCACCCGAAATTCCTCATAGATCTCCCGCCGGACGGCCTCTTCGTAATCGCCCAGTGACCGTCGACGATCATGGACTTGGTTCAAAATCGATTCTGCAGCCAACTGCCCGGACCTAATCGCGTAATAGATGCCTTCGCCGAACAAGGGATCGACAAGGTGCCCGGCGTCTCCCACCAGCAAGGCGCGGCCACTCACCAATCCGACTGACTCCCGATTGGCCACGCTGTGCTCACTGAAGAGCGGAAGTGGATGGCCGATCGGCTGCGGTACCTGCCATGGTGCCAGTCCTTTCTCATCCCGCACGAAACGATCGAAAATCTTCTTCGGGCTCGCGAGGCCTCCGCGAAGATCCCCCACGCCGATCGAGAGCCGTTCCTGCTTCGGAAAAATCCAGGCATAGCCTGCGGGCGTTGCGCCGATATCGATGAGCGCACGGCCGGTGCCGGGATAATGAGGGGCAAGCCCGATCGGGATTTCGCTCTCCAGGGTCGCCATCCGACGGCTCCGGCGTCCCGGGAACAACTGCTTTGCCACCAGGCTGTTCGCCCCATCCGCCCCGATCAGAACCTTGGCCAGATACCGGCCCCGATCCGTTGTCACTTCGATGCCGTCGGGAAGCTGCAGATAGGACGTCGCCAACTCCCCTTCATGCACCTCGGTGCCCACTCTCCTCGCTTTCTCCACAAGAAAATGGTCAAACCGATCGCGCATGACCATGTAGGCTATCGGGCTGGAGGAATCAAGAAAGAAGGGATCCGCACCACGGAAGGAAAACTGTATGCCATAGATTGTATGTTCAACAACCGACTTGTAATCGTCTTCTAAAATACGGTCGATACGGGCGGACAATCCGCCGCCGCAGACTTTATAACGAGGATGAGCTTGCTTCTCGATGGCGAGAACGGACAGACCGGCACGGCTCAACTCGTAGGCCGCGGTGGCTCCAGCCGGCCCCATACCGACCACGAGCGTGTCATACACTTTCACGTCTGGAAGTATGAGCATGGCGCCGGCTTCGCTTATGAGTTCTGAAGTTATGAGTGCTGAGTTATAAGTTAGACCACAGAGGTGGAGCGAAACGGTTCTAACTCAGAACTTGGGCAGTACCGCCCTGCGTCACTGCCCAAGATACCAGCCAATCCCATACCGCTCCAAGAAACCGGTGATCATCGTGAGGGTGTTGGCGTAAATCATGACGCCCACGACGATCAGCAACACCCCGCTCACAGTGGAGACGCCCCACAAATACAGACGCGCCTTTTTGAAATAGGTGAGGAACCGATCCACTCCAAGCGCCGTGAGAAACAACGGCAACCCCAATCCCAACGAATAGCTCGTCAGCAACAGCACGCCGTTCAGCATCGAATCGGTGGTGCTGGCATACAACAATATGGTCCCGAGCACCGGTCCGACGCAAGGAGTCCACCCAGCGGCAAATGCTACGCCGATCAAGACCGATCCCACATACCCTACCGGTCGATTTCTGAATTGGAATCGGTGCTCCATTTTCAGAAAACTGATATTCAAGATCCCCAATAAATAGAGGCCAAAGATGACGATCAGGATCCCGCCGATCCGTCGGATGTAATCTTGATAGGTAATGAACGCCTGCCCGATGAAGCTGGCCGACGCGCCGAAAGACACAAATACGGCTGAAAATCCGGCGATAAACAACAGGGCGTTGACGACAATGGTTTTCTTGAACTTCGACCGCACCGTCGAGTCGGTGAGTTGTTCGATGGACAACCCGGTGATGTACGAAATGTAGGAGGGAACCAGCGGGAGCACGCAGGGCGAGACGAACGACAGCAATCCAGCCGAAAAGGCCGCCAAGAGAGAGATATTCGTGATCGATTGCGACATGGACTAAGATTTCATCAGCATCTGCACAAGCTGCTGCGCTTCGGAAGCTCCCCAGTCACGCGCGCCGAAAATCTGATGGCGGACAACCCCCTGTCGATCGACCATGAACGTCATCGGAAGGCTCCGAGCTCCATAGGTCAATCCTACTCGATAGTCGGCATCGTGGAGAATGGGAAACGTCAAGTGGTTCTCTTGCTGAAACGGTCTGGTGACCGCCACACCTTGTGCGTCGGTAGACACGGCGAGAATCTCAAAATCTTTCCGCGAAAATGTCCGGTAGAGCTCTTCCATCGCCGGCATCTCCACCCGGCAGGGACCGCACCAGGTGGCCCAAAAATTCAGCAGCACCACTTTGCCACGCAAGTCCGAAAGCGTCACGAGACGGCCTTGCAAATCCCGGAGCTGGAAGTTCGGCGCCGGCTCACCCAGCTTGACGGCGTTAGGTCTAGCGACCGGCAGCATATCCGGCGCCGCAGCACCGCCCAAGCCTCCAACCGTGGACATCAGACAGAGGACCGTTCCAGCAATCGCGAGCCTCATCACCTACTTCGCTCCGTGATCCGATTGCTGAGCGTCCGCCACCTTGGGCGTGACATGGCACACTTCCATCGGCGTCATTGCCCCATAGCAGGACTTGCATCGGATCGTTTCAAAGTCCAGAAGTACCACCTTTCCTCGAAATTCCAAGACCTGCTGGGATTTGCCGTTCAGATTCGGTGAGGGCAGAGTCCTGCGCTGTCTTTCCCGCAACCACACGATCAGCAACCAGATTTCCTTGAGATCCCAGATCCAATAACCACCCCGGAAATAATTGGCATCCTCGCCCCGAGAATGTTACCGCAGGCCAGTAGGGGGAATCCGACCGTGATCGCGTTGTAGCTTAACTCGTCAATAGAGGCGAGAACCGCAGAACCTGTTTATCTTACAAGCGCCTGAAAATCGGTGTCAAGCAAGCCGGTGCATCAGCACCCCTGACGCACCCCCTACCTTCAAAGGAATGGACAACATAGGACCCAATCAGCTACTATCCCACGGATTCAGCCTTTTGTCCGATTACCGATCACCTGAACCCAGAGGGGCTAATGCGACATAACTATCTGTTTACGTCTGAGTCTGTCACGGAAGGACATCCGGATAAGATTGCCGACCAGATCTCCGACGGAATTCTCGATGCGCTCATCGCCAAAGACAAGTATTCCCGCGTAGCCTGCGAGACGATTCTGACTACTGGAATTGCCTTCGTGGCCGGTGAAATCTCCACCAAGGCCTACGTCGAGATTCCAGATATCATTCGCGAGGTCATCAAGGATGTCGGCTACTGCGACGCCTCCTGGGGATTCGACTATCACACCTGCTCCGTCCTCACGGCCATTCACCAGCAATCGGGCGATATCTCTATGGGCGTGGATTCCGGCGGTGCCGGCGACCAGGGACTAATGTTCGGCTATGCCACCAACGAGACGACTGAACTCATGCCCATGCCGATCGTCCTCGCCCATCGGCTCACCAAGCGGCTGGCAGAAGTCCGGAAAAAGAACATCCTGCCCTGGGTCCGTCCCGATGGAAAGTCCCAAGTGACTGTGGAGTACCGGAACGGAAAACCGGTGCGGATCGACACCATCGTCGTCTCGACGCAACACAGCCCTGACGTGACGAATAAGCAGATAGAGCGCGACATCATGGAGAAAGTCATCAAGCCCATGATGCCGAAAGGGCTCTACGACCCGACGAGCGTGAAACACCACATCAATCCCACCGGCCGCTTCGTGGTCGGGGGTCCGATGGGCGATACCGGGCTGACGGGCCGCAAGATCATCGTCGATACCTATGGCGGCCACGGCAGCCATGGCGGCGGCTGCTTCTCCGGCAAGGATCCAACGAAAGTGGACCGGTCGGCATCGTATATGGCCCGTTACATCGCGAAGAACCTCGTTGCCGCCGGGTTGGCCCAAAAATGCGAGGTGCAGCTCGCCTATGCGATCGGCGTGGCTGATCCTGTCTCGGTGCTGGTCGACACGAAGGACACGGAAAAGGTGGCGGTCGAGAGTCTGGATAAGCTCGTGCGGAAACACTTCCCCTTGACCCCTCGCGGCATCATCGACTACCTCAAGCTCCGCCGACCGATCTTCAGAAAAACCGCATCGTACGGGCACTTCGGTCGGAGCGAACCGGAATTCACTTGGGAAAAGACCGACAAGGCAAGACTCTTGCGCAAAGACGCAGGGCTGTAGTGGAAGGCTAAGGCCAAGGTTAAGGGTAAGCAAACTAAGGCTCAGGCTTAGGGGCGAGGTTGGGTTTTTCACTCAGCCTCGACCTTAACCTGGGCCTTCTTTTCGACGAGGAGGTTTCTGTGGAATACGATGTGAGGGATATCAAGTTAGCAGACCAGGGCAAACTCAAGATCGAATGGGCCGAAGCCACCATGCCGGTGCTGCGCCTGATCAAGAAACGGTTTCAGCGAGAGAAGCCGTTCGCAGGGCTTCGCGTCACGGCCTGCCTCCATGTCACGACCGAAACCGCCAATCTGATGAAAACGCTCCAGGCCGGGGGAGCCGATGTTCGGCTCTGCGCCTCCAATCCGCTGAGTACGCAGGATGAGGTCGCAGCGGCGCTCGTCAAACATGATGGCATTCCGACCTTCGCCATTAAAGGCGAAGACAGCAAGACCTATTATCAGCACATCCAATCGGCGATTGCCCACAAACCTCAGATCACGATGGACGATGGAGCCGATGTCGTCTCGCTGATCCACTCCAAACGCAAAGACTTGCTCAAACACGTGATCGGCGGCACAGAAGAAACCCCCACCGGCGTCATCCGCCTTCGCAGCATGGCCGAAAAGAAAGTGCTGAAGTTTCCCGTGATCTCCGTGAACGACGCCGACACCAAACACCTGTTCGACAATCGCTACGGAACTGGCCAGAGCACGATCGACGGCATCATTCGCGCGACGAACCGATTGATCTGCGGCACCACCTTCGTGGTCGCCGGCTATGGTTGGTGCGGGCGCGGGATCGCGATGCGCGCCAAGGGCATGGGCGCCGACGTCGTCGTCACCGAGATCGATCCGGTCAAGGCGATTGAAGCGGTGATGGACGGGTTTCGCGTCATGCCAATGGAACAGGCCGCGCTGGTAGGAGATTTCTTCGTCACGGTCACCGGCAACCTCAAAGTCATCCGCGGTGAGCACTTTGCCTCGATGAAGGAAGGGGCCATCGTCTGCAACTCTGGCCACTTCAACGTCGAGCTGGACATTCCCGCGTTGGAGAAACTGAGCCGGAGAAAACGCCTCATCAGACCTGGCGTCGAGCAATTCACGCTCAAGACAGGCCGTCGGGTCAGTCTGCTCGGCGAGGGACGACTCGTGAACCTGGCAACGGCCGAGGGCCATCCTTCCAGCGTCATGGACATGAGCTTCGCCAACCAGGCGCTCGGCGCGGAGTACTTGGTGAAGAATTACAAGAAGCTGGAGAAGAAGGTCTATCCGGTCCCGCCTGTGATCGACAAGGAGATCGCCCGCCTCAAACTCGCCGGCATGGGGATGAAGATTGATGCGCTGACGAAGGAACAAGTGAAATATCTGGCTAGTTGGGAGATGGGCACGTAAGGAACGGAGCAGCGCGGGGTGGCCCCTGTGCTCGTCCGATGCGCGCAAGTGGACCACCCCGCACCACTCCTGCCAACTATGGAGGGGGGAGTAATGAAAAGGCCACCGGAAACGGTGGCCTTTTTGTTTCAATTGCTTAATTCTGTCTCTCGACCTAACCCCGCTAGTGTTGGACTGTCCACTCGGCCCACGGTTTAGGAAAGCGTTTTTGCGACCCTCCTCTAGCTCACTGGAACTCAATCAGGCCTACTGGGGGAACGGAAAAGGTGTCAGACATCCAGTTTCTTCTGCACTCTGACAGGGTTTGTAGCCATGCCGTTTGGACTGGCCCACGCACGCTTGGGCCGACCCTCACATAGGATCTTGACCCGAATGAGAGGGGAAGGCCTGCCTCACCCGCGAGAATTGATAAAAACAATTGGCGCGTCTTACACTTGCTTGGGGCAAGCGGCGATTATGGGGATGGGATGGAATGAGCGAGCTTGGGGATAAGTGCATTTCTCAGCTTTGCCAAGTGGAACTTGTCTCCGGCATGACGAACCTCATTGGCTCGGATGGACAGGGCTCTGAATCACAGGATTCCTGTCATGCATAATAAACGGAAACATTAGGCCAATATACTGACGCGCACAGTTTCTAATACAAGGGTGGAGAATCCTTAGCATGGTGACATGGGTGGAAGTAATCATCGCTGTATTTCTTGCGTACTATTGGGCCGGTTTCGATATGGTCCATTTTCATACACAGCTGGAGCCCGCGGATCAACCGGAGTATGTACGCGGCTCAACTTGGAAAATGTTTGTGTCAGGCGCGTTATGGCCAATCGTCTCTTACGCAAATCGGGAATTGGCTTGGTTCTCAATAGGCTTTTTAAGCGCGGCTATTGTTCTTGGTGCAGCATACGTCGGCTTGAACCACCTATTAGGCTCAATGTTCTATGCCGTGATGGTTTTAGGGGCGCTGCGAGTAACGCCCGTCATTTCAGCATTGATTTCCTTTCCGCTGGCCATGGTGAGCTCACTGCTCTGGATTTTTATCGCGAAACCGTTAGGGTGCGAAGATCCTACCGGTATCGAGAGAATGAAACGCTGACTGTCGCTTTTCGGGGATTGAAAGAGGTCGGGAGTCTTTTCTCGACGGCTCGTGGGCCATTACGACTCCCGCCCGCTTTCTCTGCCGTGCGCAGGCTACTTTTTACTTCAGGGAGGCCTTGGGCGTATCCTGCCACTCATGAAACGGTGGTATCTGTATCTGATCGGTGTGCCCCTTGGGTTGGTGGGATTGGTTTACCTCGTCGGATTGAACTTTTCAATTAATTTCGCCGACATGTGGAGTAGGGACCATCAAGCAAAGAACACGCAGCAAGATGTCGGAAAGATCCCGGAGGGGAACGCAGTCCCCAAAGAGATACTGAGGCTACGGCACAAGCATCAACTGAGACCGCTAACTGAACGGGAAGAGGGAATAAAAATAGAAGAATTGCCGAATGGAATATACGGTTTCTCAATGTGCAACGTCGTCGCATTACGCGCGACGCGTGGCAACACATTCTCGTTAGAGATTCAGAAGCATGACGGGATCGTTTTCTATGTTGGGCATGCCTCTGACGAGGAGATAGGACAATATCTGACTCGTCAAAAAAACTTTCACATCCTCACGTCCCCTCACCCAAGGAAAGGGGCGTCATCCCTGTTCGACATCCCTGTCGAGTTTGTCTCGAAATGCGAGGAGCGTCCTGTGGGAGATGGGTATCTTTTTGATCTGTTTGTTACCGCTATCCCCGAGTTGCAAATCTAATGAGGTATAGTCTATGGCGGGGAAGGAGAAGGAGGCGGGGGTAGCTCAGACCTGCCGAGGCTTGGCCACGGAAACTGACCGAGTCTGCGAGGGAATTTCAAAAGGCGTTCCACCTGGTCGAACCCGTGAGGGTCGCGCCGGAAAGTGCGTGAGCGACCGGACTGCCCCACCACGAGCGAGAAATCATCTCACGATTATGATCTCAAGTAGGTGTGATAGAGTGAAGCCGGGCGGCAAGGTGTTCAGTACCGGAGGCTCCTATGGGACCAACGAACTTCGCTCCTCTCAGCCTGTCCGATTACGAGATCTCGCCTGAGCAGGGTTTTCTTCCACCAGACCCCCTTGGCCCTCTGCCCGACTCCCCCACGCTCAACGATCTTGGGCACGAGCTGCCGAAATTTCTGAGCGCTCGGATGGTTCGGAGGTTCATCGACGAACAACGCCAACTGCTTCCTTCCATCCCTCTAACATGGCGCACGGAAGACTATCGGGCTGCGATGCGGATCCTTTCATTCTGCGGACATGCCTACGTGTGGGAAGTGCCGGACCAACCGGTTGTGACCTTACCACCACAGTTGGCGAAACCCTGGCACGAAGTTGCGCAGCGGCTTGGCCGACCGCCAGTACTCTCTTATGCCTCCTATGCGCTCGACAACTGGAGAAGGCTCGATCTTGCCAAGCCGATTCAGCTCGGCAACATTGTGCTGCTCCAAAATTTTCTCGGTGGTTTGGATGAAGAATGGTTTGTCGTAGTCCACATCCAGATCGAGCGGGAGGCAGGACCAGGGCTGGCAGGACTCCTGCGAGCGATAAATGGTGCGGCTCTGGACAAGGAAGACGAGGTCTTGCTTGGGCTCAAATCCTTGGCGTTGGCCCAGACGGTAATGCGCGACACATTGCTCAGGATGAAAGAGCGCTGCGACCCCTATGTGTACTACAACCGCGTGCGGCCCTACATCCACGGGTGGAAGAACAGCCCTACCTTACCGAACGGACTCGCCTACGGGGGCGTGAAGTCATATGCCGGGCTGCCGCAACAGTTTCGAGGCGAGACCGGCGCGCAAAGCTCTATTGTGCCCTGTCTCGACGCCGGACTAGGCATCGCCCATGCCCCTGATCCCTTGACTCTGTATTTACAGGAGATGCGCGATTACATGCCGCCGCGCCACCGTACATTCCTACAGGCCCTAGAGAAGGCCACCGATGACCTTGGCCGTCCGTTGCTCGCCGGCTATGTTCGCGATCGCAAACTCCGCGCCCCCGATCTCTGGACTGCCTATTGTGCCTGCGTCAATCTCCTCGCAAAATTTCGTGAGATTCACATCGGTTACGCCGACAGCTACATTTACCGCCAGCATCAAGCCCACGCCAGCAACCCTACGGCTGTGGGAACAGGCGGCACACCCTTCATGCAGTACCTCCAAAAGCACCTGGATGAAACGAAACAGACGATCGTTCAGTAGGCCCTTCTTGACCCACTCACCTCGCGCACGACTACTGGATTGTGGCTACAAGATCGTCGTTGACTAAGCCTGGTGAGCAGCGTATCGTTTTTCCAGCGGGATGGCAATAACCGCCGTAACTCGTGAATGATGGGTCGTATTTCGCACCATGTAATCCCTAGTAGGCTGCGAAAAACCTATTGTGGCACGGTGAAAATTCAGTGGTCCACACATCTAGGGCAACAGGAGAACACTCCCGCAGGATGCTCAAAATGGCCGTCCAGCAAGGCCGCAGAGAGCTTGGCGACCGAAGCGTATCCTTGGGGTACGTTGCAGGGAGACGGGCGACTGAGAACAACGCTGGCGGACTTTTTCAGCATCCTGCTTGGTTTATCACAATCTGCACCATAGGAGGCAACCATGGCGATCATGTGCTCCCTGGCAGTCTGCAAGGCACAGGCGGGGCTGTGTGGGCACGAAAAGGCGATGCTGAGCGTCGCCATGCTCGCGGCTATCGGCCTTGGGGCCTACTTCCTGATCGGCTGACCGAAGGTATAAAACGAGTCCGTTCACCAGGCCCACCCTGGGTTAAGGTGATGGTGTGTGCCGACACTCCTAACAGGATGCTGAAAGATCCCCCAGCGGTGTTCTCGCTTCGCTCAGAAGAGCCGTGAAACGTGAAACAAGGGTCAGCCTCGGAGCTGTGGCCTTGCTGGGGACAAGCCGCGTCACAGGGCGAAGAGGCTGTCTTGGCAGACTCAGGGCGGGCGGGTGAAGTAGCCGCCAGGGTTGGGCGGGTGAGAAGTCTGGCCTTTTGAGCATCCTGCTCGGTGTTCTCCTGTTGTGCCATACGTGCGGCCCCTTGAAGTTCTCGCGTGCCAACATACTTTTTCCGCTCCTTGCTAGTCTTCAACATGGTCTCAACTTCCACCACCCATGACCCGAGGCTCGCACGACAGCTGGTGCTCGACGAGCTGTTCGATTTGTTGCTCTACAAGGAGCTCCGCGCGGTAACGCAGCCGGATGTGCATGAGACATTGGACGAACTGATCAAGGTGGAAACACGGCATCTGGCCTTCTGGCAGAAATTCTTCAATCTCAAGCTCAACGAGTTGAACCTCGGCCGGCGGATCAAACTCTCCTTCATGATGCTGGTCTGCAGGATCTTCGGCTCGACCGCCGTCCATCTGGTGCTCGAAGCCATCGAGGTCCATGGCGTGCGGAAGTATCTGGCGCTGTGGCGCGAATATCAAGGCAAGCCCCTCAGCGAAGCATTACGCGGTATCTTGATGGACGAGTTCAAGCACGAGGATGTGCTCGTCACGGAACTGACGAAGCGGAAGATCAACCCGGAAAGGATCCGGAACATTTTCCTGGGACTCAACGACGGTTTAGTAGAAATCCTCGGTGCGGTGAGCGGATTCTTCGGCGCCTTCGGCAGCGCCACGACGGTCTTGATTGCCGCATCGACCACAGCCGTGGCCGGTGCCCTCTCGATGTCCGCCGGTTCGTTCTTGGCGCTGAACAGCGAGAAAGAAGTGAAGACGACGGAACTGGCCAAGAAATTGTTCTTAGGCGAGGAATCCGAGATGAGCCCGATGGAGGAATCGCCCATGGGTTCGGCCCTCGTGGTGGGGACCGCCTACATTATCGGCGCATTGGTACCGGTGATGCCGGTCTTAGTCGGCGCACAAGATGCGCTGTTCTCGATCTTGACCGCCGGGCTCATGGTGATTCTGGTTTCGACGGTCTTGTCGTTTCTATCCGGCATGGACGTGAAACGCCGCATCCTACTGAATCTCGCGATCCTCACCGTGGCGGTGAGCGTGAGCTATGCGATTGGGCTAGCGGCCAAGCAGTTTTGGGGGATTGCGGTTTAGCAGGCTGCTGAAAAAAGTCCGCCAGCGGCGTTCTCGCATCGTTCAGATCCTCAACGTACCCCTGAGGGTACGCCTCGGCCCTTCACTCGCTGCGGCCTTGCTGGACGGTCTTTTTGAGCAGCCTGCCAAGAACCTTCGCTAGCGGCTGTGGACCATCGGCAACTCGCGCGAACCTTCTGCTTCCTGTTGAATGCGTAACCGTTCCAGCCGCGACTCTTCCATCACGTTGTGAAGCATTTCATCAGTCATCTGGGTCAACTGTGCGGCGGCATCTTTCATCTGGCCATGTTCGACCGCCCGCGAGAGCACCTCTGCCTTCGTGGCGCCTTTATTTTTGCCCAGGAACGGCTTGATGATGAGATACGCCACATCCCGAGCCGGCATGAACCGGAGAAATCGTCGCAGCAACCGGTACGTCTGGAGGGGATAGTGTAGGAGCTTATAGACGAATAGCCGCTTGAGCCCCTGACGGCGGACCTCATTAATCACTTCACCCGGCAAGCAGGTCGGATCGATCTCCGAACACTTGAAATACTTGTACCAATCGGTGGTTTCGCTGACCAACCCGCGCTTCACATATTCTTGCCAGAGTGGCGTCCCTCTATACACACAGAGTCGATTGAAGCCGAACGTGTCGAGCGGCAGCTTGGAGGCCAGGTCGAACGTGGCGTTCATGTCTTCGACCGTTTCATCGGGGTTGCCCACGGTGAAGAAGCCATGCACGATCTCAATGCCGGCCCGCTTGGCGTTCTTAACGGCGGTGGCGACTTCCTCCAACGTCTGTTCTTTCTTGAGGCGATCGAGAATCTTCTGACTCCCGCTTTCAATCCCGAACATGACCGTCCGGCAATGGGCCTTGGCCATGGCAGGAAACAGGTGCTGCGCGACCGAGTCCACACGCCCTTCAATGCCCCATTGGATCGTAAGATTCGCGTCCATCACGCCTTGGCAGATCGCCTCGATCCGCTTGGGTTGCAGCAGGAAATGGTCATCGACAAAATAGACGGACCCGTAGCCACAATCTTCGAGATACTTGAGTTCGCTCACCACGTGTTGAGCACTCCGCGCGCGCCACTTACCTTCGTTGAAGATCGGAATGTCGCAGAACACACAGGGCCACGGGCAGCCGCGGGAGGTTTGCATCGTCGTGAACCGCTCCATCGAGAGCACCGCCGGCACGTCGAGCGGCATCGACTCTATAAAGTCGAGCGGAAGGCCTTCGCGATCTGGGAAAGGCCACTGATCAAGATGGCGTTCCATCGGCCGGCCGGAGTTCTGCACGACCTGGCCATCCTTGGCCCAGGTCAGCCCGGCCACACCGGACGGATCGTCGAACCGTTCAAGTAGATCGAGAAGCAACTGCTCGCCGTCTCCCTTGCAGATGAAATCCACTTCAGGGCACTGCAGTTTAACCAATGCGGCGTTCAAACTCGCAAAAACGCCTCCAAAGGCCAGTTTGACCTTCGAGTTGGCGGCGCGAATCTGACGGGCCAAGATCTTCGCGTAGGGATAGCTGGTGGTACTGAGGAAACTGAGGCCGATCAAGACTGGCTGTTGCCGATTGATTTCCTCGAGGATCACCTCGTTCGGCGTGTCAGGATTCGCCTGATCGAACATCACACACTCATGGCCAGCCTGCTTGAGCACCGCCGAGAGGGACATGATGCCGATGGGAGGAAAGCCCATGACCCTGATACGGCCGTTTTTTGCGCGTGTTTTAGCTGGGAGCGCGTAGAACTGAGGGTCGCGAACGTGGATGAGAAATACCCGCATAGAATTAACCTAACATGAATGACATGGCAAAAGTAGCGATATTACTTAGCTCACCGGGAGAGCGGAGCGAGCGCGTATGGCGTATAGCTGATGGCGGGAAACAGAATCTGACAGCAAATGGCGTATAGCACGAACAAAGAAAATCCTGTATTCCCCGCGCATACTATCGACCATAAGCCATATGCTCTTTTCTTCGGACGAGAGACGAACGACGCTTCACGAACGACGTGAGGTTCTTACTTACCGCCCGAGCGCAACCTTGACCGCATTGCCAATCTCGGCCGGGTTCTTCACCACTCGAACACCTGCTGCCTCCAAGCTCTTCATCTTCTCAGCTGCCGTGCCCCTGCCGCCAGAAATAATGGCACCGGCATGGCCCATACGCCGCCCTGGCGGCGCCGTAATCCCAGCAATAAAACTGACGACCGGTTTCTTTACGTGCTTTTTGATGAACTCAGCGGCTTTCTCTTCCGCATCGCCACCGATTTCGCCGATCATCACGATCGCCTGGGTCTCGGAATCTTTCTCGAACAACGCCAACACATCGACGAAGCCTGTGCCGTTGACCGGATCGCCGCCGATGCCGACGCACGTCGTTTCACCTAACCCAAGCGTCGAGAGCTGATGCACTGCTTCGTATGTGAGGGTCCCGCTGCGTGACACGACGCCCACCACACCCTTCTTATGAATGAAGCCCGGCATAATGCCGATCTTCGCTTCATCAACCGTGATGACGCCAGGGCAATTGGGTCCGACCAGGCGGACGTCGCGGCCATAGAGGGCACGCTTGACCTTGACCATGTCATTGACCGGGATACCCTCGGTAATACAGATCACGAGCTTGATGCCGGCATCGGCGGCTTCCAGGATCGCATCGGCGCAAAACGGCGGAGGCACAAAGATCAGCGAGGTGTCGCACTGGGCTTTCTTCACAGCATCGCGCACCGTATTGAAAACCGGAATGCCCTCGACCTCTTGCCCGGCCTTGCCCGGCGTCACACCTGCGACGATCTGCGTCCCGTAGGCCTTGCATTGCGTCGCATGGAACGAGCCTTCCTTGCCCGTAATCCCCTGCACCACCACCCGCGTATTCTTATTCACGAGAATGCTCACAATTCCCTCTTCTTTCTTCCTCTTACTCCCTCATGGCTGGAAAACTTTTCCCAGGGGAGTGACAGGGTTGAGGCCCTGACTGCGGCCGTCGAGCGAGCACTGCTTCACCGTGCGCGCTCCGGGAGCAAAAGGGACTTAACCCTGTCGCTCCCCACTCATCACGCCGCTTTTCCAGTCAACTTCACTATCTTTTGCGCCGCTTCCCACAAATCGTTGGCCACTTCAAGCTTGAGACCGGACTCGGCCAACAACTTGCGGCCTTCGTCTGCATTCGTCCCCTGGAGTCTCACGACCAACGGCACATTGATCTTCACCTCCTTGGCCGCTTCGATGACACCATGGGCAATCCGATCACAACGAACAATCCCGCCGAAGATGTTGATGAAGATGCCCTTGACGTTCGGGTCCTTGAGGAGGATCCGAAATCCCGCAGCCACAGTCTCCTTGGTGGCGCCACCGCCTACGTCCAGAAAATTCGCCGGTTCGCTGCCTGCCAGCTTGATGACGTCCATCGTTGCCATGGCGAGGCCTGCGCCGTTGACCATGCAGCCGATGTTCCCGTCAAGCTTAATGTAGTTCAGATTATTTTCTCCCGCTTCGACCTCGAGCGGGTCTTCTTCGTGGAGGTCACGCATCTGCTGCACATCGGCATGCCGAAACAACGCGTTATCGTCGAACGAGACCTTACCGTCCAGTGCTACGAGTTTCTTGTCGCTGGTGATGACCAGGGGATTGATCTCCACCATTGCCGCATTCTTGTCCATGAACAGACGATAGAGGTTCCCCAGCATCTGGATGAAGGGAGTTACGACGGCCGCTTCCATGGCAGGAAGGCCGAGCGCAAATGCGATGTTTCGCCCATTGTACCCTTGGAACCCAACCGCTGGGTCAATCGCTTCCCGGATGATCTTCTCCGGCGTGCGGGCGGCGACTACTTCGATCTCCATCCCGCCTTCTGTACTCGCGATAAACACAGGCCATCCGCTATCACGATCCACGAGGATGCTGAGATAGAGTTCTTTGGTGATGCCCGCCCCTTCTTCGATCAGGAGGCGACGGACCTCTCGGCCTTTCGGGCCGGTTTGGTGCGTGATGAGCGTCTTGCCGATCAGTTCTTTGACTAGGCCTGGAACAGCCGTCTTCTCCTTCGTAATTTTGACGCCACCGGCTTTGCCTCGACCGCCTGCATGGATCTGGGCCTTGACGACAAACACCTGGGTATTGAGTTCTGCCGCCCATGCCGCTCCTGCCTCGGGCGAGGTAATCTCTTTCCCGCGAGGAACCGGAATCCCAAACTGCCCAAACAATTGCTTCGCCTGAAACTCATGAACGTTCATCTCAATCCTTTCAGGTTAAGGTTCAGGTTAAGACCAAGTGAAACATCTTCCTCGCCTCCCTCAACCTCGGCCTTAACCTCAGCCTATTCTTTTCTTGTATACGCAGGCAGGATCATGGGTGATACCACTCCACTCACACTGCCATGCTTCTTGGCTTCGGCACGGAATCCCTTCAGATGCCCGACCGTCAATTTCCCTTGCGGCATGGCAGCGGCACGAGCCGCAGCCGTCAGCCCGGACCGCTTTCCAAAAACCATCAGGTCGAGGAGCGAATTACCCATCAATCGATTGCGGCCGTGCAATCCGCCGGAAGCCTCGCCCGCGACGAACAAATTATTTACATTGGTTTCTGAGTTGGTATCGATCTTCACGCCGCCGTTCTGATAGTGCAGCGTCGGATAGATCAGCACGGGATCTTTGCTGATATCGATGCCAAATCGTTCGAACTGCAGCATCATCGCGGGAAAATGTTTCTCCACGGTGCCGGGGCCATGTTCGGCGTCGAGGAGCGGGGTATCGAGCCAGACGCCGATGCGCCCGGACATTGTGCGGATGCCGCGCCCCTCTTCACACTCCCGAATAATCGAGGAAGACACGACGTCGCGGGTATCCAATTCGTTGACGAACCGTTCACCCTTCGCATTGACCAGGTGTCCGCCTTCGGATCGAATCCCCTCGGTCACCAACGCCCCGATGAGCTGCTCGGGATAGACCGCACCGGAGGGGTGATACTGAAACGTATCGATGTGCATGAGTTTGGCGCCCAGCCGATAGGACAAGCACAGCCCATCGCCGGTCGCACCGTAGTGATTGCTGGTCGGGAACCCCTGAATATGGAGCCGACCGATCCCGCCGGTCGCCAGAATGACGGACTTGGCTGCCACGACAACGTGGCGATGGTTGTCGAGGTCTTTGAAAATGGCGCCGGTGCAGCCCCCATTCTCGTCACTCGTCAACTCTACTGCGGCGCAAAACTCGAGTACCTGGATGTTCTGATTCAGCACCTCGTCCTTGAGCACCCGCATGATTTCAAGACCGGTGTAGTCTGAACAGGTCAGGAGGCGAGGCTTCGAACTCCCGCCGCCTTTCTTGACATGGAGGTTGCCGTCCCCATCACGATCGAACAGTACGCCCAGGCTCAAGAGCCATTTCGCAATCGAGGGGCCTTCTTCGACCATCACCTTGAGCAGCTGATGGTCGTTCTGCATGTGGCCGCCCTTCAGCGTATCCACGAAGTGGGTGACGGGCGAGTCCTCGGGCGCCACCGAAATCTGCATGCCCCCTTGAGCCATCACGCTATTGGAATCGCCAAGACGAAGCTTCGTAGCCAGGATGACCTTGGCACCAGCCGCATGCGCATGAAGCGCCGCCGCACAGCCGGCGCCGCCGCCACCCACCACGAGGACATCGGTCGTGTAATCGGGCGTCAGATCGAACCCGTCGGCAATAGGGCTATCGCCTTCCAGCAATGTCGCCAGCTCGATAACCGTCTTATCCCCGACGTTGGGACCGAAGCGGATCGGCCGATAGGCTCGTTCCCGAAAATCAGGATGATATTTGCGGATTAGTTCGTCGCGATCCGCTGCAGAAAACTTGGGAAGGGTCTGCTTGCGTCGAGCATCCCGCGTCTGGTGCACGATCTGTTGGAGGGCGTGAATGTCCATGAGTTTGCTTTCAGCTATCAGCGTTCAGTATTCAGCTTTTGCCTCAATTTCAGAAGCTGAGAGCTGAAGGGTGACTGCTCGTCGTGCTATTTCACCGTCGCGCAGTGATCGACCAGTTCTTTCTCAGTCATCTTGAGAATCTTGGTCCACTCGTCGTTAAAGCGGCCGTCTTGAATTTCCTTGATGCGCGTATCCAGCCCCAGAGGCTTCTCGGTGAAATGAGCCCCCTGCGCCCGGCTCACATACAGCGCCACGAGATTAGGGGCGATGTCCGCGATACAGACCGGCGTGCACATCCCGCACATCACGCAATCCATGAACATCTCGGACACGCTCTTGAAATCACCGAAAACGGCTTTCCAGACTCCCTCCCGCACATCGATCTTCTGCGGGCAGGCTTCGGTGCAGGCGTTACAGTTCCGGCACAGCGGCGCTTCAGGGTAGAGGTTGAAGAGGTCTTGTTTCGGATCTTTGAGCGTCTGAATGTCGTAGGTGGCCTTCCGGGCCGGGAACGGCGGCATCATCGTAATCGACATGCCATCTTGCACCGCCATTTGGCAGGCCAGACAGGTCCTCACTTTAGGATCGTCCTTGGTCCGATAGTAGGCTGCGCAGGCGCCGCAGAACCCGCCAAGACAGCCGGCTCCACGGACGACTTCCTGGCCCGAATACCATAAGGCCTTGATAATCGTGATCCCCTCCGGCACTTCGTACTTCTTGCCGGCAATCTCGACCGTGACCATCCGAGGCTTGAGCACCTCGGGTTGATCAATCACATTGGTATCTTCTTGGGCCATGTATATTCCGTAAAGGGCTAGAGGGCTAAGGATTGCGACCCCTCGCCTCTAGCCACGTCGCCATTCTTCTATGCAATCGCGTCCACGATCGCGTTCAAAGTCTGGCTGGGACGCATCGCTCTTGACGCCTTCGCATCATCAGGATGATAGTACCCGCCGACATCGACCGGTTTCCCCTGAGCACCGAGTAATTCGCTCGTGATCTTGGCTTCATTGTCCGCCATATCCTTGGCGACCTTGGCAAAGCGTGCTGCCAAGTTCTTATCCTGAGTCTGTTGGGCCAAGGCTTGCGCCCAGTACAACGCCAGGTAGAAATGGCTTCCGCGGTTATCGATCTCGCCCACCTTGCGGGCCGGAGACTTATTGCTCTCCAGGAACTTCGCATTAGCCTGATCGAGCGCATCGGCCAAATTTTTTGCTGCTTGATTATTTGCCACCTTGGCGAGATGTTCCAATGAGGCGGCTAACGCGAGGAATTCACCGAGCGAATCCCAGCGGAGATACCCTTCCTCCTGGAACTGCTGCACATGTTTGGGCGCCGAACCGCCGGCTCCGGTCTCGAACAGGCCGCCGCCGTTCAGCAGCGGGACGATCGAGAGCATTTTTGCGCTGGTCCCGATTTCGAGAATAGGGAACAGATCGGTGAGATAGTCGCGCAACACGTTCCCCGTCACAGAGATCGTGTCCTTCCCTTCTATGATCCGCTCCAACGAGAGGCGCGTCGCATCGGCCGGCGTCATGATCCGGATGTCGAGGCCCTTCGTGTCGTGGTCTTTCAAGTAACGTTCGATCTTCGTGATCAGTTGCGCATCGTGCGCTCGGGCCTTGTTCAACCAGAAAATAGCCGGCGCTCCGGTGGCCTTCGCACGATTCACCGCTAACTTGACCCAGTCCCGAATCGGCGCATCCTTCACCTGGCACATGCGCCAGATATCGCCTTCTTCCACCTTATGCTCCAGCAACGTCTTCCCAGAGGCATCCACGACACGCATCGTGCCATTACCAGGCGCCTTGAAGGTCTTGTCATGCGAGCCGTACTCCTCCGCAGCCTGCGCCATGAGACCCACATTGGGCACGCTGCCCATCGTCTTCGGATCGAAGGCACCATGCTTTTTGCAGAACTCAACGACCTCATGATAGACCGGCGCGTAACTGCCGTCGGGGATAACCACTTTGGTATCTTGCGGTTTCCCTTCCGGATTCCACATTTTCCCCGAGTCGCGAATGACCGGTGGAATGGAAGCATCGATGATGATGTCGCTCGGCACATGCAGGTTGGTGATCCCCTTGTCGGAATTCACCATCGCCATCGGAGGCCGCTTCTTGTAGACCTCTTGAATATCGGCTTCGATCGCCCTGCGCTGATCGTCCGGCAAGACTTTGATCTTCGAGTAGAGGTCGCCGATGCCGTTGTCCGGATCCACGCCCAGCTTTTTGAGCGTCTCGCCATGTTTCTCAAACACATCCTTGTAATACACCGTCACGGCATGACCGAAGATCTTGGGATCCGAGATCTTCATCATGGTGGCCTTCATGTGAATCGAGAACAGCACGCCCTGTTTCTTGGCGTCTTCGATCTGCTCTTCGAGGAACTGGCGCAGGGCCCGCTTGCTCATGAACGTAGCATCAATGATTTCCCCGGCCTGTAGTGCCACTTTCGACTTGAGTACGGTCGTCTTGCCATCCTGGCCGACGAACTCGATCCGCGCGTCGGTCGCAGCAGTCGTCGTCATCGACTTTTCGTTGGAGAAGAAATCTCCGCCCTTCATATGGCTGACGTGCGTCTTGGAGTCCGCACTCCAGGCACCCATCTTATGCGGATGCTTCCTCGTATGGGCCTTCACGGAGAGCGGTGCGCGGCGATCGGAATTACCTTCACGCAGTACCGGATTTACGGCGCTCCCTTTAACTCTGTCGTAGCGGGCCTTGATGTCTCTCTCCTTGTCGTCTTTCGGATTTTCCGGGTATTCGGGAAGCTTGTAGCCCTGGCTCTGCAACTCTTTGATGGCCCCTTGTATCTGGGGAAGCGAGGCACTGATGTTCGGAAGCTTGATGATATTCGCCTCCGGTGTCTTGGCCAGCTCGCCCAATTCAGAAAGAGCGTCCGCCTGCTTCTGCTGCGGTGTCAGGTAGTCGGGGAAAACGGCGAGTATGCGCCCGGCTAGCGAAATATCACGCAATTCAACGACTACGCCGGCCGCCTTGCTGAAGGCATTGATGATCGGCAGAAACGAATAGGTCGCCAGCATGGGGGCTTCATCGGTTTTGGTGTAAATGATCTTGTCTGCTTTGGTCGTCATGGCTATTCCTCTTTTAGCTCGTTGTTAGTTCAACGCATTCAGCGCCGAACCAGCCTTGAACCACGCAATCTGTTGCTCAGTGATGCTGTGGTTCGCCTGGATGGTGAGCGAAGTGCCATCCGTCTTGTGTATCGTCACCTGCACCGGTTTACCGGGAGCCAGACTACTGAGCCCCGTCACGCTGATGCGGTCCTGTTGCTCAATCTTCTCGTAATCCTTCGGGTCAGCGAAGGTCAACGCCAAGATCCCCTGCTTCTTTAAATTGGTCTCGTGAATACGGGCAAAGCTCTTCGTAATGACGACGCGGACGTTGAGGAACCGTGGCGACATGGCCGCATGCTCGCGGCTGCTGCCTTCCCCGTAATTCTCATCGCCAACCACGATCGAGCCGATGCCCTTCGCCTTATACCGGCGGGCGATCTGCGCAATGGTGAGTCCTGATTCGCCCGTCAACACATCCGTTCCCTTGCCCGGCTCTGAGGAAAAAGTATTGTTCGCCCCCAGGAACATGTTGTCGCTGATCTTGTCCAGATGGCCGCGGAACTTGAGCCAGGGACCGGCTGGAGAAATGTGATCGGTCGTCGTCTTGCCTTTGGTCTTGATTAATAGCGGAAGCTTCTCGAAGTCCTTGCCGTCCCAACGGGGGAAGGGATGCAGCAGTTGCAGCCGTTCGCTCGTCGACGGAATGTCGACGGTAATGGCATCACCATTCTCAGCCGGAGCGACGAAACCTTCTTCGCCCTGGGCAAAGCCCTTGGCCGGAAGTTCTTCACCCTGCGGCGGCTCCAGCTTGAATTCCTTGCCGTCAGCTCCCCTGAGCTTGCCATTGACAGGATCGAATCCCAAGTCTCCGGACAGTGCATAGGCGGTCACCACTTCCGGGCTGGCTAGAAACGACAATGTCTCATTAATGCCGTCGTTACGACCTGGGAAGTTGCGATTGAATGAACTGACGATTGAGTCGGCCTTGCCCTTCACCCCGTCGGCCCTCTTCCACTGTCCGATGCAGGGGCCACAGGAATTGGACAGGACCGTGCCGCCCATCTTCTCGAAGGTCTCGATGAACCCATCGCGCTTCATGGTGTGATAGATACGCTCAGAACCTGGCGACACGAGGAAGGGAGTCTTCGCCTTTAATCCCGCCTTCATGCCCTGCTTGGCAATGTGGGCTGACCGGCTGATGTCTTCATAGGATGAATTGGTACAGCTCCCGATGAGCGCAGCTTTGAGTTCGACCGGATAGCCCTTCTCCTTCGCTTCTGCTGCCATCTTGGAAACTGGACGCGCCAGGTCCGGCGTATGGGGCCCGACGACATAGGGCTCGAGCGTAGACAAATCGACTTCGACGATCTGGTCATAGTATTTCTCTGGCGACTGATAGACCTCGGGATCCGCCACCAACAATGATTTGTTGGCGATTGCAAGGTTGGCCAGGACGGCCCGATCCGTAATGTTCAGATAGGCAACCATTTTCTGGTCGAAGGGAAATACCGATGTAGTAGCGCCCAGTTCCGCACCCATGTTACAGATCGTCCCCTTACCGGTGGCGCTGATGGTTTCGGCGCCGGGGCCAAAGTATTCGACGATCTTGTTCGTCCCACCCTTCACCGTGAGCAAGCCGCAAAGATATAGAATCACGTCTTTCGGTGAGGCCCAACCGTTTAGCTTTCCCGTGAGACGGACGCCGATGAGTTTCGGATGGAGCACTTCCCAAGGAAGGCCGGCCATGACTTCGCCGGCATCGGCCCCGCCGACACCAATCGCCAATCCGCCCAGCCCACCTCCGTTCGGCGTGTGTGAGTCGGTGCCGATGATCAAACTGCCAGGGAATGCATAGTTCTCCAGCACGACTTGGTGAATGATCCCCGCGCCAGGCTTCCAGAAGCCAATGCCGTACTTCTTCGCCGCCGAGGCGAGGAAATTATAGACTTCCTTGTTTTCGTCCATCGCGCGGAGCAGGTCCTTCTCAGAACCCATCTCGGCACGGATCAAGTGGTCGCAATGAATGGTGCTCGGCACGGCCGCTTGCTTCTTATTCGCCTGCATGAACTGCAACAGGGCCATCTGGGCCGTCGCGTCCTGCATCGCGACGCGATCGGGCCGTAGCGTCAACATCGCCTTACCGCGTTCCCACGTTTGTGTGTCAAAATTGTCGGCATGTGAAACCAACACCTTCTCCGACAGGGTCAGACCACGGCCGAATTTCTTTCTGGCCTTGGCGAACACGTCCGGCATTTTCGCATAGAGTTTCTTAGCAAGATCCATCGACATGGTGACCTCAATTTTAAATTGACATTTTACAAATAAAAATTGTCGTTACTTCAGCGGTGGCACTTCGCGCCGCTTCGGCGCCGCGTAATTGACGAGGTAATCGAACAGCCTGATCAAGCGGCTATCCTGACGTTTCTGATCCACCCAATGCCCGATCAATCCGATCGTGCGCGAAAGGATGAAGAACCCGTTCAAACTATCAACCGGGAATCCGATATCGACGAGCACTGCCGCCATGGTCCCGTCCACGTTCAAAATCAGGTTGTCTTTCTTCACCGAGGTGATCTTTTCCACTTCGAGCGCAAAGTCCAAGCAGGGAGTCTTGATGTTCAAACTCTTGACGTACCCGACCAGTTCTTTAACGCGCTTGTCAGGATTGCGCAAGCTCTTGACGCGATGGCCGATGCCCGGCACTGGTCCGACGTTCTTCTTCATATAAACAAGGAAGTCGTCGACGGACATCTTGTTGTCGACCGCATGTTTGAAGTAGCGGCCGGCATCGGTCACGGCGCCGCCGAAGCGAGGGCCGATCATGATCAATCCTGCTGCAACCGACTGGGACAGGCCGATCCCAGCGCAGGCCGCAATAATCGTCCCCAGAGCCCCGCTGACGCAGGGGCCATGGTCGGCTGAGAGCATCATGATGCGCTTGACGATTTCCGCTTCTTGTTTGGAGATAAGCCGCTTGTCCCACAACAGCCCAACGACATGGGGAATCTCGTAGCCCTTATTGATGAGTTCGGAAGCGGGGTACCCGTCGTAGCAGGGTTCGTCGCCGCGGTCATCGCTGATCGTGGTGCGGATCAGCGGGGGAACCATGACTTCGTCCGCCTTCATCGCCTCTTCGATGCTCTTGGGCAGCTTCGGCAACATGGCCGGCTCAACCGGTTCCTTAACCTGGCCTGACTTCAGCAGTTCTTGATAGATTTCCTTGATCGCCGGGCCCAAGGCACCGAACGTCGCAGGCACGATCGCACCGGACTTCTTGAGGGTGTCAGACTTGGAACGGGCCGATCCCTCACCCTTCAGGCCTTCCTTGGCGCCTGCATGGCCGAACTTCATCCCCTTCGGCAAACTTTCCTGGCAGAAGCCGGAGACGACGGCCATCAACTTCACCCGCCGCTTCTTGGCCCCGTACCACTCGGCTGCCCGCTCTTCAAGATCGCCGCCCATTTCGCCGACGATAACGACCGCCTTCGTTTGCGGATCGTTCTCGAACATTTCGAGATAGCTGACATAGTCGGTTCCCGGATAGGTATCCCCGCCGATCCCGATGGCCGTCGTGATGCCGTCGGCAAACTGCGAACAGATCCAGATAATTTCGTTGGAGAGGCCGCCTGACTTGGTGATGACCCCGAACGAGCCTTCACGGTAGAGCTTCGAGAGCACGAGATTATCGAACGCTCCTCCGATGACACCCAACCGGCAGGAACCAGCTGAGACAATGCCGATCGACGAAGGGCCATTAAAGACCTTCCCGAGCTTGGTGGCATGGCGACCCAGAATCTTGGCATCTTTTTCCGGCACGCCTTCGGTAATCATGGAGACCACCTTGATGTGCGTGTCGTCCAAGGCTTCCATCCCACCCTTCATCGCCCGGTCTGCGCCAATGTAGACGAGGCTGGTGTTGATCTGAGGATGGTTGTTGGTGGCTTCGGTGACAGTCTTATAGATGGGAACGGCTACCAAGCCGCTGCCGTAGGGAATCTCGTTCGTTTTGCCTGCATCAGGCGGATAGACGAAGGCCAGGACGTTCATTGAGCGTTTGATCAGGTAGCAGAACTCGGCCATCCTGCGCGCGGCGTTCACTCCTGCGATGCCGCCTTGAATGACCACATAGGTGTCTTTGTTTGCCAGGATACTCATCGGGATCTCCCCTTATAAATTCAGTTGGCCATGGACGGCAGGCTATGTCGTCTGGAGTGCCTTATCGACGATATCGGTGAGCGGCGTATGGCGGTCAAAGACGTTGATATCAAACCCTTCATCCTTGAGCGCTCGCATCGCATCGAGCCCTTCCTTCTCACGCGGACCACCTCGACGCACCCAGATCTTGACGCCCTTGAGCTTGCCCTCGGACTTTGCCTTGCGGAATCCATTGATGATGCCGCCGAACGTCTTCTTCACGTCGGTGAAATTGGCAATCGCGCCGCCGACGATGATGTTCTTGATCCCAGGCAACGAACACACCTTATCCGTCAGCACTTCAACCGCCCAGTCTGGTGGATCGCCGGAGTATTCGGCGTAATTGGCCAACTTGCCACCGCGTGCGACAACCGCATCGGAATAATAGATGCTGGCACCACCGCCGGCTGGAAGCATGGCTGTGTCCCCGCCCGCAATCTCGATAAATTTGACCGAGCCTTTGATCTTTGAATCGACCGCCATGACTTCCATTTCGTGTTTGGAATAGGCACGGCCGAATTCTGCAGCAAAAGCAAAGTTCCAATCGGGGTGCCGGAATTTGGCGTCGCCATCGAGCAGTGTCACCGCATCTAACGCGATCGGTTCACTGTCTTGCTCACGCAAGACCACGGGGTTCACTTCCAAATACTGCGCATCTTCACTGTCAAAACAGGTAAACATCTTGCCCGCGAAATCAGCCATCTTCTTGGCCAATGGACCGGTGAAACCCGCATCCTTGGTCAGCTTCTCGAGCGCATCCGCGGAGGGCTGCTGTCCGACCTCCAAGGCCAGGCGCTTTACGCGATCCCAATTCGATTCGACTTCAATGCCGCCGCAGTTGGCGACCAGAATATCCGTCCCTTCACGGGTGGATTTCACCGCACAATAATACTCTTCTTTGTGCGGGACCATTTCAGACACGATCACTTGTGAAACAGTGATGCTGCCGACCTGGCGGCCAATCATTTCCTTCGTCGCCGCTTCTGCCCCTTTGAGATCCAGATCAACCTTCACCAAGCCGAGCTTGAACCGAGACCCAAGCGCTTCGTGCGCCTTGACGACCAACTTAGATTTCTTGAGCCATTCATTGGCTTGGCCGAGCTTCGTCAATTCGTCAACCGAGGTGACGACAACATAGTTGGGGACCGTGATGCCCCATTTCTTCATCAGCCCCATCCCGGGACCTTCGAGCACCTTCGCCATGACGTGACTCCTTGAGAATGGTGAGAAACAATATAAAGGATGAGGATTCTAACGAAATCAGCTGGGGGACTCAATACGTCAGAGGGACTAAACGAAGAAGGCCCAAAAGGCCTAGCGGCGAGGACGGCAGTGGCATTACTATCTAAGCGCTTGAAACTGTGTGGCAATCGCCATCTTTCATCACAGATCCTCTCACGCGCGTGAGGCAAGAATTATCCTGGAAGACGGTTGGATTGGCATGCGGGGCAATAGAACGAGCTGCGTTCACTTTGGAGACGGCGAATCATTCGTCCGCAGCTGTTGGGACAGGGTTGACCTTCTTTGCCATAGACGAGATGGCGACCCTTGTACCGGCCTTCCGTGCCATCCGGCGCATAGAAATCCTTGACACTTGATCCGCCACAGGAAATTGCCTCGCGAAGCACAGTTTGCATGGTGGCATAGAGGGTGGCAATCGTGGCCCCGCGCAGCTGACTCACCTCACGGTTCGGATGGAGCCTGCCGCGAAAGAGAATTTCGTTCGCGTAAATATTCCCAATCCCTGCGATCACTTGCTGATGCATCAACAGCGGCTTCAGGCGTCCACGCCTGATTTGCATGAGACGGACGAACTCATCGCACGGCACCGTGAGAGGATCGACCCCAAAGCGGCGAGCACGGTAGCTGTCGAGTCCTGCCTGATCGAGCAAGGAAAGCCGTCCGAACCGCCGAGGATTCCAGTAACGCAGTTCCGATTCACGCCCCCCCGTGAACGACATGCGGACATGCACGTGCTGCGGGTGTTTCGTCTGCGTCGTGCGAAAGAGAAGGAGGCCTGTCATACCAAGCTCAGCAACGACGTATCTGGTCTCGTCCTCTTTTTTGAACCCCAGTGCGACGCTCTTGCCGTATCGCTCCACACCCTCCAACACCGCGCCGTGATACCACGAAAGCGTGGGCAACCCTTCCCGGACAATATCCGCTCGTTCAACCCGACACTCATTAAGCTGCGCGCCGAGGAGATAAATCCGTAGTTGCCGGGTAACGACTTCGGCTTCTGGCAATTCCGGCATCGAGAAAAGTCCTCAGTAAAGTGGTCGCATGAGTGTCATGCGCTCTATTGGACTGTGGAAAAACTCGGGTTTTGTGCAATGCCCTTTGTGATATTACGCATGGTGACAGTATCAGAATAACCAGCAGGATGCTCATAATGGCCGTCCTGCAAGGCCGCAGCGAGCGAAGAAGCGAGGCGTACGCTCCGGTACGTTGAGCTTCTGAGCGACGCGAGAACGCCGCTGGCAGACTTTTTCAGCATCCTGCTAGATTAGGCCATGAGCAGCACAGGAAAGGCAATGTATGTGAAGAGTCACTGCGGGAAGGCGCGCTTATTCTACTGTGGTTATACGCCAGAGGCTAAGTGTGAGGCGAGGTTCTTCTTGTCCGCCGCACGAGCCTCGCGAAGAAGGCGAACCTGCGTGATGGCTTCTTCAAGATTTGGAAGGGGCGTGGCACCGGGTCGGCGCCTCATGACCAACTTCAGGACCTCGGCATACGTCATCCCTTGAACACAACAGAGATAGGCCATGACAACCGACACGGACCGGCCCATGCCGGCGCGGCAACAGACCATGACCCGATTTTCTGAATGATGCTGTTCAACCCAGCTCACGGCTCGATCCAACAAGAGCGGTTCGGCTTCGGCATACTCCGAAAATGGAATCCTGCCGGAGAGCAGCCAACCGGGAGACTCCAACGTATACTCAGCGGCAACGAGGAGCAGCGCGCCGATCTTTACTTGCGGTTCCCTTGCATCGTTGATATTTCCGACCAATAAAGTCTCGGTAATAAGGTGCATGGTGGCTTCAGTATAAACGGCGCGCTCGCCAGGTCAAGGAGAAATCTTGATCCTGTCCGGTTGCGGTCGCTTCCATGTCAACGCTATACTGGGCGCACGAGGTCGTCGACTTCTACACAAGGAGCCTCCCCGATGCCCAACCCGACCGTTGAGGAAGTTGAAACCAGACTTGAGACCATTCAGTGCGCCATTTGCAAGGGATCAAGCTTCGGAATCGATCAACGATTCATGAAAGCCGACGGTGAATGGCGTGGCGTCTGTAAAAAATGCTACTACAGCTTTCCCATCTACACGGATATGGAGTTCTACCTGCGCACACAACCAGATATCCCCTATCGCCTCAAAGAGATGTCCTGTCCGACCTGCAAACACCGAGGCGTGAACCTCAACTTTCGTGCCACCATGTCCGTCCGAGAATCCATCTATTTCCTGACCTGTACCGCATGCCAGAAGACGTTCCCGGAGCGTTCCTCCCTGGAAGCCTTTGAATAACTCCCCTTTTCACCCTCATTCTAGTGTATACTTTCTGTATGAGTAAGACACCAAAGAATCCGGCCAAAGGTCCCGAAACTCCCGCTCCAGAGCCCGTGGCCAAGAAGAGAAAAGAAATCCCGCTCATTGCCATTCAAGACGATGGTGACATGATCGCCGAGGAAATGGCCGAGATGTTCGACGAAGACCGGGTGTCGCATCAACACGGCAGTTCAGAACCGGAAGCCGATTGACGCAGGTTGATGAAAAAGGCTCCCAACTACGTTCTCAGTCGCCCGTCCCCCTCAACATACCCACAAATAGTACGCCTCGCGGTCCGAGCTCCTTGCGGCCTTGTTGGCGAGCATTTTTGAGCAACCTGCGGGACAAGATCAAGTAAAGACTGGCGACCACTTTTATCCACTCCCCCGACATAGCTCCCACGCCTTTTCAAAAATGCTCTTAGGACCGTGGCAACGGATCATCCGGTGACCATCAGAAACTTCAGATTGCCAAAATGCGACACCGCGAAAGTATCGTTTTTCGTCCCAACTTATCTCCTTAGAGTTCGTCATCGAAAGTTTGATCTCCCAAAGCCCACCACCACTCACGCCACCGAAGCTCAAAGGAACGCCCGGAAGTTGCAAATTAGCTCCGAGGTCAAAGTAATCACAACCGTCTCGTTGGTGCACCTGCTGTACGGATGAAAAGAACGCGGTCCCATGGACATGACCTTCAATAGTTCTTGTCTCTGGATGTGGTTGAAACTCACTGAACTCCCCCACCATGCCTGTTACTGCCAAAAGTCCATTCTCAGTCGCTGGTGGGCACGATGTACGGGCCTCCTTCTGTCGAGCAAGATTTAAAAAGGACTTGCGCGCAGTTATGGTGCTTGGAGTCAGACATTTAACGCAACGGATATGAGTGTTATGTATCCGTATGCAGACCACCACACTATACCGGCGGCTGTCATCCACTGAGCGCGAGGAAGTCAGCCGAAGCCTGGCACAAGAGATTGGGCTCTCAGCCATTGCACGGCGGTTGGGTCGCGCGCCGAGCACCGTCGCTCGCGAAGTCCGTCACAATAGCGGGAAGAGCGGGTATCGCGCCTTCTCGGCAGGGAACCGCGCGAACGCGCGGGCCTCCTCCCGCAACCAGGGCAAGAGTCGGTTGACACGCGACGATCGCCTGCGAGGCTACGTCCTGGAAAAATTGCGGAAGCGCGGGGCCCCCCGCGAGATCGTCAAGCGCCTCGCAGCAGTGTATCCTGGTGAGAGGACCATGCGTATCTCGCACGAGGCCATCTACCGCGATATCTACGTGCTCCCGCGCGGGGCGTTGAAAGCCACGCTCATTCAGGCGCTGCGGCAAGCACGCGCCTACCGGAGGACGCGAAAAAGCCAGGACCACGAGGAAACACGCGGCAAACTCGTGGCCATGCTCTCGATCGAGGAGCGGCCTCACGATGTGGCTGCCCGCACCATACCCGGCCACTGGGAGGGCGATCTCATCCTGGGTAAGCATCAGCGCCCCGCGCTCGGCACCTTGGTGGAACGCACGACGCGGTATACCCTGCTAGTCCCCCTCAAAGCGAACGACGCAACCTCGGTGCGGAAAGCCTATGCCAAAGCCCTCAGATCATTGCCTCAGGAAATCACCAAGACCTTGACCTCTGATCAAGGCAAAGAGATGAGCGAACACAAACAGTTTACGATTGATACCGGGATCACCGTCTACTTCGCGCATCCTGGTGCTCCGTGGGAACGTGGCACCAATGAAAACACCAATGGCCTACTCCGGCAGTACTTTCCGAAAGGCACGGAGCTTGACAAGGTTTCGACGCGGGAAATCAAACGGGTCCAGCGCGAACTGAATGACCGTCCCCGCGCCGTGCTACACTGGCAGAAACCAACGGAGGTCATTAATCACCTCGTTGCGTTAAACGTTTGAAACCAAGGTGGGAATAACAGGTGGCGCGAGTTTCAAGAGCGCAATATCTGGTCCCCATTCCGAGACCTCTCCTTTCCACAACTCTTTCGCACAGATAGAATCACGTGGCATCATAAACGATGACTGTTGGTCCGTGAGAACTAGGCCTATCTGCTCCACCCCTCTGGTCGCATGCCAGACATGAGCGGCAGTCAGGATGTAAAAAGAGCCTTCGATCTCCACCAGGGTACCGGACCCGATAAGCCTAAGACGAGGCTGTGGTTTCTCTGGCAAGACCACATATAGCGCAACAAGGTAGTTCTTGAGTGAAAGAATGACTTCGTCCAACACTGCCTGCGGAATGTCTCTGGATCGAATTTCACTGCTCACATGTCTCTCCCTAGAGTGTTGTAGAAAATCCTATGCGCTTTTTCAGAGCGGTACAAGTACGGTATGCGCAGTCAGATTCGAGAAACGGGACCGGTCTATAAGCGACCGGTCCCGTCTCCATACTCTCAAGGTAGCATGCGGCATTGAGCGACTTGCGCCGGAGCGGCAGGGTCCCCACCCGGCGTCTGAAGAAGGAAAGCTGGAACTGACTGAAGCACTGCGATCGAATGATCGCAGCTGAAGGAATTCCAGAAGGTTTCCGCTTCAGAGCGCCGAGGAAGGGGTGCCGCGGGAGGCGCTGAAGCGAGAGGGTGCATGCTTCCTTCTGATCTGATTGCATCGAATTCAGTAACGACGATGACCCGCCCGCCCTTCGCCAGCCAAGGCCTTCTTTCTGCATGACGCCTCGCCCGATGGCTGGTGCCGTTGGTCACCTGGCACCAGCCTTCGACCCGCACCTCGCTCAGGCCTGCCGAACAATCTGCACCGACGCATCACTCTCAATTCTTCCAACTGGCGACACTTTCCCTTCTCGTTCCTTGCGTACGATCCGCTCGATCTGCACGATGGCGCCGCGATGCCAGCTATCGACAGCCGCATTTTGAGGAGAGGCCTTCCGATCCAGCCGACCGACTTCTGGCCGTCCTGTTTCATTGCACAACCAGGCCCGCTTCTCCCCCTTCAATTTTCGTAGTTCGCTCACGACCCGGAAAGTCTGCGGGCTGCGCGGCACAATGGAACGACCGTCGGTGCGCAACAGCAGATAGGAAAACTTCAACGCGTCTTTAATGAATCCCACATCCCGATCGATCGCGGCAATCGCAGGAGGCGTCTGCCACGGTCGCTCCTCATGACACCAATCGTCTGGATGGTCTAAGGCTGGACAGCCCCCCTCATGTAGGCAAGGACTATACACAGTACAAAGACCCTGCTTGAGCAGGTGATTACGCAGATGATGCAGCGCTCGAGCCGTCTGCCGCAGTGCCGGCTCGACGATCATGATGGTGCCATGCGGTGCAAGAAACGGTAGGAGTTGCGCGACAACCGCAGCACGCTCTACTGGGGGATCGACTGATGCAGAAAACAGCTCATTGAGGCAGTTCGCCATGATAATAAGCTCAAACGGCCCGCCCCGCACAATCTGCTTACCAAGATCGCCTTTGAGCGGATGTTCCAGGTTGCCCTTGACACACCGGAGGCCTTTGCTGGATATTCCAACCTCCTGGCAATAGGCCTCCCACAGCCTCTCCGTGTCCCGCAATGGTGCATGGGAAGCATCGGCAGCCAGGACCGACAGAGACCTTGTGCGCTCCGGGCTGCGATGCCAGAGCCAATCTAGCAAGGCTAAGGCCCCAGTCCCTGGGCCACAGCCAAGGTCAAGTACGGCCATTGGATGTTCAGGCGTTTCAGTACTGCTGTCCTCTGGAAGTTCATCCAACAGGGCTTGGACTTTTGACAGGTTCACGGGCAGAAAGTAGGCCCGATAGGCGGCAGCGTGGGCGGGATCATCCAGATAATGCAGTGGCAATGTTGCACGTGCTGTCGTAAAGAGACGTGAAAGGTTCACGACCGCCTGTGCCAAGCCACCACCCTGATGTTCCCGTTCAGGCGACACCTTTGCCAGCACCTTCATGATTTGCGATGACAGGCTGGACGGCTCCTTCTCGTTGAAGGGTTGCACGGGCATAGTGTAAGCTGAAGTCGATTAGGAGGACAACCATGACAGACGCAATTTTATTGGCCTACAAAGATGTGGAACGCTCGATGGAACGATTCACCGAACTCCTTCACAGCCACGTGGAGACGATGGGCGCGGCCCCATCCCACGACGCCGACCAAGTCTTCCGCTTGTCGCAAGGCTCTAAGGCGATGCGGGACAGTGCGATGATCTACCTCTCCTATGCCAAATACGTGGCCTATGGCATGCCGGAGAGTGAGGACATGGTGCAGGACGAGCTCCAGGGATAGCGAGACATTTGATTGGTCTATCTGGTTTATCTGGTCTATCTCGTTGAACCAGACAAACCAGATGGACCGGAGAGACTGAGAAACACCACGGGCCCATCCGGATGACCGGATGGGCCCGTGGTGTTTCTGCTTCTACAACCGTTCTAGATACTGCGCATGAAATGCGCCACGTCATCCTGATTGACGGCTCCACCCATGATTGAGGACATCGCCACGTTGGTCGACTTCTTCCCGGTCAGACCGGACTCGACTTCGTCCACGATCAACTCCACCGGCATCGACTGACCACCATATACCCTCGGGCCGCCGATGATCTTGGCGTTAGAATACCCGTAGATCGCCGTGGCTACTTCTTTGGCCAGCCATCCGACGAAATTGAACTCCGGAACAACGATGAGCTTCGCCTTGCCACAGAGCTGCCGTAACTCCTGCGTCGGAAATGGACGAATTGACCGGACCTTGATCAAGCCGATCTTGATGCCCTTTTCTGCGCAGATGCGAACGGCTTCCCGTGACTGGGCCGCGGCACTGCCAGAGGCAATGATGACTGCCTCGGCATCATCCACGTTTTCAGCTGTAAGCAAACCACCTATATACTGATTGATGTACTTGCGAGACCGTTCGACTGCAGCCCACACTTCCTGCTGCCAGACCGCATGGATATTGTAGGCCATGAAATTTGATTTCTGAACCGGAGCGTCGCGGGACAAACGGGCGGGAGGATTCTCCGCATCGAGGACCGGCACTGCGCCGCGCCACGCGTCACGCGGGGGAAGCTTCATGCTGCGGTCCTGCATCCGGACGTACCCACGGGCATGGGTCACGAAAAATCCGTCGCAACAGACACCGACCGGGAGCGTCACATCGTTCTTCTCGCTGATTATGAATCCAGCCATGAGGAAATCATACATATCCTGCTGGTTTTCAGCATGGAGGACGATCATGCCGGAGTTCAATAAATAGGCAACTTCGATGTTGTCCGGCTGAATGGCCAACGGGGCGTTGACGACGCGGCAGGTGAACATGGCAACAATGGGCAGCCGATGCCCGGGCCATGACGAGATGCCTTCAAGACCCCTCAGCGTACCGGGGCCAGCGGTCGCCGTAAAACAGCGAACACCAGCTCGCGATCCGCCGGCCATCGCTGCCATGACACCGACTTCTTCTTCACCACGGTAATACTCTTTCACATACCCTTCGCCGTAGAGCACTCCGATGAGCTGCATCGTTTCGCTTTGCGGGGTGATCGGATAGGCAATGGCCAGGTCCACGTTAGAGCGCCGAACGGCCTCTTTCGCCGCTTCGCTGCCCGTAATGAACTCTTTCGTCCGCGGAGCTTCGAGGAACAAGTATTCCGGCGTGACTATCTTCTGCCGTTTCGCTTCTGCATGGGGGTCTTTCCTTGCGCCTGTCGTCTCGGCCGGTTTAGGCGCAACGACACTCGTGATGGGATCGCCCTGCGGGTTTGTCTTCTGTTCTGCTTCGAGTGCTTCGCTCATCATGACACCTCTTGGCTATATCGCCCGTACTGTTGACCTTACTTAGCCTTCACGCTTCATCTGCTCGGCCGAATGGCCAAAGGCAGCCGCGCCGGCAAGGCCCGCCACAGGCGCAAAGGTGAGTGGATTGGTGTGAGTTTTCCCGCCGTGAACTCTCGATTGCGTACCGGTAAATCGTACGTTCTCGCCATTCTCCGGTAACTTAATGCCCATTTCTTCACGCACCCGCTTGAAGACCTGCGCGGTCTTTCTCAACTTGATGATGTCCGAATCCCGAATCGTCAGCATCGCATCTTCATGCCCCTGCTCCGCACAGATCGCCATCGTCAGGCAGTTCGTCCCGGCACGAATCATTTTCAAGGTCAAGTTGGCGTAATGGCAATGCACGCCGATGAAGACGCAGGCTTCGATCTTATTGCCCCAAATCGTGAGGTTCGGATGGTTCGGATTGATGACCTCTTCCGGGTCGATCTTCGGATACTTCGGACGATAGTCCGGCATGGGGATGATCATGACGTCAGGAATCTGGGCGGCGATCTCCAGCACGGCTTTGGCCTTTTCAACGGCATGCTCGTTCCAGGCCCAGAGCACCAACGGTCCTGGGAAGATCGTGGCGTTGGGGCAGGTCAGCATCTTGCGGGCCATCTCTTCGATGACCTTGTCCTCATTCTCCTCCAGCAACCCATAGTAGAGCCCCTGCCCTGGGTCAGGCAGCGCGACCCCCAACTGAGCCGCCGATGGAGGATGGAATCCTGCCGGACCAGGAACAATGATGCGTTCTCTTGTATCTGACGTCGTTGCCACTCCCGTACCTCCCTAATTACCTATTACAATCATTGGATCGGACAGGACCGCAACGGTGGTCTTCTCTTCATACCGAATGTTATCGGTGACGGCAGCCAGCGGCAATTGATCGATCATAACCATCTTAATGGCATTATTTTTTGCCATCGTGTCGCACACCCACACACATAGCGCACAACCCTTGCACCGATCCACCGCTATGTAGGCAGTGCCGTACTTGAAGCCCCTATCCGTCCCCATGGCTTCGCTATACTGAATGGTGTTCGCTTCAGGACAATATTGCGTGCAGAGCTTGCAGCTCTTCGAAGCGCAAATCTCAACGTCGATATTAGCGACCAGATACATGGTGACTCCTTCGTACTAAATCCTGGTTAGGCACCCACGGTCG
Source organism: Nitrospiraceae bacterium (assembly GCA_016650275.1). Lineage (GTDB taxonomy): Bacteria > Nitrospirota > Nitrospiria > Nitrospirales > Nitrospiraceae > Palsa-1315. The sequence continues at coordinate 64,017 of JAENWB010000041.1, forward strand.
CAGCCGCTTCCGACCGTTTGACCGATGCCGCAGCCCAGCCATGATCGACTGCATAGTTCCAGCCGGCCTGAATCACTGCCACATTTTTATCGATCAGCTCCTGCTTCTTCTTGAATTTCCGCTCGACGACGCTGTCCAAGGCCGCGGTTCCGCCGGAGACGACAAATCCTTTACCAAGGAACCGGTCCTTCACCGACTGCTCCAGTGCTTCAACAGAGGTGAGGCCCGTGATCGCGCCAATGCAGCCCATCAATGCCATGTTCGTCGCGAGATCTATCCCTGCAACTTCGAGGGATATTTTGGTGGCGGGGAAGTAATAAAGCTTCGCACGACGCTCTTCCAATTCACGCTGCTGATCCCTGTGAAGGCTCATGGGCCCATCGTTGTTGATCAGCGCAATCCCGTCTTCCTTCAACCCGAAGTAGAACGGCATCGTATAGGACTTACCGTGGGTAATAACTTGTGGGTGGAAGATGATAATAATGTGCGGGAAGGTGATTTCCCCGATCTCATAGATCGGTTCATCCGACACACGGACGTAGCTCTCGACCGGTGCCATCCGCTTTTCCGATCCGTAAAATGGGACGATCGTACTTTCTCCGCCGGCATGAATCACTGCGGTGCTCAGAATGTGTGACCCCGTCACGACACCTTGCCCGCCAACCCCTGCCATCCGAATGTTGAAGCGCTTTGCCATGTCCGAGCCTCCCTCTGGGTCGCTTACGCCTTGTTTGGAATTGCAGCGGCAGGAGCAGCCGCCTTCGGAAGATAGTCTTTGTAGCCATACCGCTCGGTCAGATACTGCTTGGCCTCGTCGCTCACGTATTCCGTGAACTGATACCGGTCATTCTCAACGGTCTTTGCATCTTCCATCACCTTGTCGGTCGGAATCGCGTACTCGATGTTGCAGGAGGTGTAGGCTTGAATGTAGGTCGAGCCCACTTCGCGAGCAATCAGCACGGCCTTCTTGATGACACTCTCGACGCGGCGGGGATTGTTCGGAACCACCGTCGCCACGTACGCACACCCAGCCACCTTCGCCATTTGCAACATGTCCATCTTCTCGAACTTCTTCCCCAACGGGGCCATCTTTAACACAGCACCACGGTTGGTCATCCCGCTCTCTTGCCCACCGGTGTTGCCGTACACTTCATTGTCCAACATGATCGTGGTGAACCGTTCCTTTCGGAACCAGGAGTGGAGCACTTGTTGGAAACCGATATCCGCCGTTCCACCGTCTCCCGCCATAACCACCACATCCTTCGGCTTGTCACCAAACCGCAGCCGCAGCCCGCGGGACAGTCCGCTCGCGACACCGTTTTGATCGCCATAGTTGCCGTACACAAACGGGATCGCAGCCTGTGAAATTGCTAACCGTCCACAGCCTGCTGTTCCAACAGTGATGGTGTCTTCCGGGTTGGGGAAAGCGATGATTGCCAGTCGGATGAACAGAGTCATCGCACAACCGGCACACATGGGATGCTCTTCAAGAATTTCCTTGAAGCTTCCCATCTGAGAGACCGAAATTTTCTTTCCAAACGGGCCATGCTCGACCATATCCCGATATTCTTTGGGCATGAACTTTTCAAATCCGCCGGAAAACTTTACATAGTCAAGACTCATTGGAGCACCTCCCTCTATTCTATTGCTTTAACGGAATTCAGTTGCCTATCGTCGGGAAGACACAGTTACGTGTAACGGGCCCGCAGAAATTCGAGGTTGGATGAATGAAGCTGACCCGCTCATTGACGTTCACACGAGGAGGTATGGTAGCAAAGCCCAAAAAAGACTGTCAATGAGAAACGTCGCACATTCTCGAATCACGCGCCTATCGAAAGATACTATAACTTCCTGATATTCAAAGCAACTTCTCAGAAGGCCCACCATACCAGAAAGAAGCCCTAGCACATCTCAAGCTCGTAGGCCATTCGCCCTAACAACTTGTGTTTTTGCAATGTTTTCACACCTGTCGACCGTGCGACCGGCATCATGGCATTGGAAAGAGAGATTGCCGATTCCACAAAACCTGTCTAGACTGGACCCCTATGTCAACACATGTGATCGTCCCTGGGGAAGACGAAGGCGCTCAGCACGCCGGTGGGGTCCATAAACGTCCCCCGATTCCCGACAATTCGCTCAAAGCTGAGTGCCCGAAGTTCATGAGCCATGGCCCCTGCGGAGGCGTTCGGAAAGGGGGCTCGTGTGAGGTGTACCCCGAGATGACTTGCCCCTGGGTGACCCTCTACATTCAATTGGAAAAAATCGGCCAAGTGGAGTGGATGAAACAAGTCTAACCGACGTGAGGCGTAAACCGTGAAACGTGAAACGGCAGAAAGAAAATCGAAGACCACAAAGCATGGCTATAACGAGAACCATGCAAAGAGCGGTATTGCCGCTCCACTGCCGGACATCGAAACATTCCCGAACCAATACAAGGGCTACGAAATCACCATCGAGATCCCCGAATATACCGCGATCTGCCCGAAGACCGGTCTTCCAGACTTCGGCATTATCACGCTGCACTACATGCCCGACAAAAAGTGCCTCGAGCTCAAATCGCTCAAAATGTATCTCCACGCGTACCGAAATCTCGGCATCTTTTATGAGAACGCGGTCAACCGTATCCTGCACGACGTCGTGAAGGCCTGCCGGCCTGTATGGGCCAGAGTGACCGGCACCTTCGCCGCCCGCGGCGGGCTCCGAAGCATCATCGAGGCGAAATACCCGTGAGCCTCATCCGCCATTCATGCCCCTCCACCTGATAGACTTCCGCTGATGGCTATCTATGCAATCGGCGACATCCAGGGCTGCCTCGCTCCTTTCAGACGACTCCTCGATCAGATTTCATTCGATCCACGGACGGATCAGTTGTGGCTGGTCGGCGACCTCGTCAATCGTGGCCCCGACTCTCTTGCCCTCCTCCGATTCGTGCGAAGTCTCGGCGACGCCGTTCGCATTGTACTGGGCAATCATGATCTCTTCTTGCTCGCAGCAGGCGAAGGCATCGCCACGGTACGACAGAAGGATACGATTCACGACGTCTTGGAAGCGAAAGACCGCGGTGAACTGATCGCCTGGCTTCGTCGCCAACCACTCCATTATCGCGAGGGATCGTTCCTGATGATCCACGCAGGACTGCTCCCGCAGTGGACCATCGACGAGTCAGTCGGCTTTGCGCGTGAGGTCGAGGTGGTACTCGCAGGCCCGGACTATCGGGCGTTCCTCCACAGCCTGTTTCATGGACCTGCCCTACAGTGGGATTCATCGCTGACAGGACCGGAGAGGCTCGTGAGTATCACTCGTGTGTTGACCAGACTACGAACCTGCACCCCAGCCGGTGAAATGTCGGGATTCTCCGGCCCTTCAGGGGAGACGCCCGCCGGCTATCTCCCCTGGTTCCACATCCCACATCGACGCCATACGGATGTCACCATCATCTGCGGCCACTGGGCTGCACTGGGGCTACACCTCGAACCCAATCTCTTGGCAATTGATAGCGGATGTGTATGGGGCAGACAGTTGACCGCAATTCGGCTGGAGGATCGCACCGTGTTTCAGGTGGACTGCTCGACACGACTCCGTTAAGTCACCGCGCCATCAGTTCTCAGACACCCAACGCCAGGCGAACGAGTGGCACCTTCTCGCCGATCCCGAACGATAGCGGTTCTTTCACCTCGTCCGGATTGACATAGGTCCCGAACAATCGGTCCCAGATGGTAAACAGCGCCGCAAGGTTCGCCTTGTAGTGGGCAGGGTTGTTGCTGTGATGAATGTGGTGATACCGGGGGGTCACGATCAACCACTCCAGCCAATTAGATCGCCAAGTCACGTTGACATGCATCCAGTCATTTTGCAAAGAACTGAACATGCCAATTGCCAATCCCATCCACCAGGAAGATAGGCCGAGGAACGACCAGGCAAAGATATAAGGCAGATTCACGATGACCTGTTGGGGCACCGTGGCACGCGTCCCGGCTAGCCAATACATGTAGGTAGGGGCATGATGCCATTTATGAATGCGCCAGACATGCTTCGTATGCATGAGGCGATGAATCCAATAATGGCCAAAGTCGGCAATCACGAAATAGCACAGCACACGGACCAAAAATGGCATGGCAAGGATCATTTCGGGTAGCTGGGGACGGATGGAGATGTATCGATTAATTTGTACTGCGAGTGGAAAAACAACAAACTGAAAAACGAGAAAGGCCGTTATATCGTTCAGGATCACCTTGCGATAGGACACCACTCGCGCCGGGCGCCAGAGCTCAATCGCTGTGACCCCGATCAGTCTTCCGAGAAACAGCAGTGGAAAGAATAGATTGTTATCGAGAACGAACTGGCGAAATTCCCTGCTGAGCACCCACTCGATCCACTCCATCACGCACACCTCGCTTCCCTGACCGGCTTGACACAAAGTGTATCAAAAATAGGTAAGGCTGTCCGTTGTTCATCAAGGATCGATACCGGTGCGCTGCAACAGGAGGCGAGAGACATGGATGGTGAGAGGACGGAGCGTCCGGTTTGTGAGCCTCGGCAACGGTCAGTGATAACTTTCCGAATCGTTCGGGAACTTTCCCTGCTCAACTTCTTCCTTGTAGCGACGGAGCGCTTGGAGCGCATCGGCCTTGAGATGGGCATATGGTTTGACAAACTTCGGCACAAACTCATCGAACAGCCCGAGGAGATCATAGAGGACCAGGATTTGGCCGTCGCAGTGGGGACCGGCCCCGATTCCAATGGTCGGAATGGTGATCTGTTCTGTGATGGTCTTGGCCAACTCGGCGGGAATCGCTTCGAGCACGATCGCGAAGGCGCCGGCTGCTTCAAGGGCTTTGGCATCGTTCAGCAACACCCGTGCATGATCTGATCCTTTTCCCTGTACCTTGTAGCCGCCAAATTGATGAACTGATTGGGGAGTCATGCCAAGATGTCCCATCACGGGAATGCCGATACTGGTCATCGCAGCCACCCGATCGACCACAATTGCGCCGCCTTCCAGCTTGATTGCCTGAGCCCCAGCCTGCAGAAACCGTCCCGCATTGCGAAGCGCATCTTCGCTGCTGGCTTGATAGGACATGAACGGCATGTCACCGATGACGAGCGCTCGTTGGGCAGCCTCAGCCACAAGCTTCGTGTGGTAAAGCATGTCGTCCATCGTCACAGAGAGCGTATTGGCCTTCCCCTGTACGACCACACCCAATGAATCCCCGACCAGAATCGCCTCGATGCCGGCCTGTTCGACAATGCGTGTAAAGAGCGCGTCGTAGGCCGTGACGACGATGAGCTTTTTCTTGTCGTGCTTGTAGCGCTGAAACTCTGGGATCGTCATCAACCCACTTCCGCTTTGGTGATAATGTCAGCCAGCCGGTGCGTGGCCCTGATGGCCATAATATGAACTCCGTCGCAGTAGGGCTGTACCGCCTTGATCGTCCGCACCGCAATGTCCACCCCTACATCCTCCGCATGCTCGGGGCCGGCAGCCCTGAGTTCGTCGATCATCTCCTGCGGGACTGACACGCCAGGAATATTCGCGTTCATGAACTCCGCCATCTTGGCGTTCCGGAGGACGAGAATGCCCGCCAGCACTTTGACATTAAAGGGGCGAACAGCCTTCATGAAGGACGCAAACTGCTCCGGATGGTAAATCGCCTGCGTCTGGAAAAACTGGGCACCCGCTTTCACCTTTACTTCAAACTTCGCAAGCATGGGTCCCAGCGGGTCGGCCTCGGGAGTCACCGCACCTGCGATGGTAAACTGCGTTGCACCGTCTAACTTGTTCCCCGCAAGATCCCGCCCGTTGTTGAGTCCCTGCACGAGCTGCATCACTTGGACGGAGTCCAGATCATAAACCGGCTTTGCTTCTTTGTGATCTCCGACGGTCGGATAGTCTCCGGTGAGGCACAGAATATTGTGGATGCCGAGCATGGAGGCGCCCATGAGGTCCGACTGGATCGCAATACGATTCCGATCACGACAGGTCATCTGCATGACCGGATCATGGCCGAGTTCGTAGAGGAGTCTGCAGACAGGGAGAGAACCGGCTCGCACAATGGCGGCCGTGTTGTCCGTCACGTTGACCCCGTGCACACGCCCCACCAACTGCTTGGCATTCTCTAACACGCCTGAAATGTTGGTGCCTTTGGGGGGATTGTACTCAATCGTGACAGCAAACTGTCCCTGATCGAGCACATCCTTCAACCGCCGGGGCTCTCGACTCATTTTTTTCCTAACCCCCTCACTCTAACAAGGAGGTGGTTGGGTTGCTCCATCGTGCGCGCGTCCAACGAGGGGAGTCCTCGACCGCGCGTTGCGCGAGCACAGAAGCACCCAGCCACCTCACATCATTCCTGCCATTCTCTTAGCAGACTCCACCGTGTTGTCCAGCAGCATCGCAATCGTCATCGGCCCCACACCACCCGGTACAGGACTAATCCAGCC
>JAENWB010000042.1:0-10982 GCA_016650275.1 Nitrospiraceae bacterium
GTCTCGGCGAAATGAACCCGAGTCAGCTTTGGGAAACGACGATGAATCCAGAAGTCCGGACGCTGTTGAAAGTCAAACTGGAAGACGTGCCCGGCGTCGACGAGATCTTCACGATCCTGATGGGCGATGAGGTCGAGCCCCGACGAAACTTCATTCAAGCCCACGCGCTAGAAGTGCGCAATTTAGACGTATAAACGTCAATCGTTAACCGTTGAAGAGGAACCAGTTGAGACGTTGCGGTTGATGGCGATTTACGATTCACGTTTAACGGTTAACGACAAAGGGAAGAAATGCCACCTGATGAGAGATTAGGACATATCGCCATCGAAGACGAGATGCGCTCGTCGTACCTGAGTTACGCGATGAGCGTCATCGTCGGCCGGGCGCTCCCCGACGTGCGTGACGGCCTCAAGCCGGTCCATCGCCGTATTCTCCACGGCATGAACGAAATGGGCCTGGCGTCGAACCGGGCCTACCGCAAGTCCGCCAAGATTGTCGGCGAGATCATGGGGAACTACCATCCCCATGGCGACAGTGCGATCTACGACACGCTCGTTCGGATGGCGCAACCCTTCAACATGCGCTATATGCTCGTGGACGGTCAGGGCAATTATGGGTCGGTCGACGGTGATCCGCCGGCGGCCATGCGGTATACCGAAGCCCGCCTGACCAAGGTTGCCGAGGACATGCTCGCCGATATCGATAAGGAGACGGTCGATTTCGGGCCGAACTACGATGAGTCGCTGGTCGAACCACTGGTGCTCCCCTCTAAAATCCCGAATCTTCTTGTCAACGGCGCCGGCGGTATTGCGGTGGGTTATGCCACCAACATTCCGACCCACAATATCGGCGAAGTGATCGAGGCGCTCCTCCTATTCTTGGATAACCCGAACATCACGATTGTCCAGCTGATGAAAAAGATTCCAGGCCCGGACTTTCCGACGGCCGGATTTATCTATGGAACGGCTGGCATCAAGTCCGCCTACGAGAGCGGACGGGGTCTCCTCACGTTGCGCGCGAAAGTGAAGATCGAATCGGATGAACGCACGGATCGCGAACGGTTGATCGTCACGGAGCTGCCCTATCAGGTCAATAAGTCCAAGCTGATCGAAAAGATTGCCGAGTTGATCCGGGACGAACGGATCAAAGGGATTTCCGATCTGCGCGACGAGTCCGATCGGGACGGCATCCGCGTCGTCATCGAGCTCAAGCGCGGGGAAATCCCGCTCATCACCTTGAACAATCTGTACAAGCTCACGCAACTCCAGACAACCTTCGGGGTCATCATGCTTGCGCTGGTGAACAACCGGCCGGAAGTGTTGAACCTCAAGCAGATCCTGCATCATTTCATCGAGCACCGGCGCGAGGTCATCGTCCGTCGGACCGCTTTCGAGCTGCGCAAGGCGGAAGAGCGGGCCCATATCCTCGAGGGTCTCAAGATCGCGCTCGATAACCTGGATGCGGTGATTACCTTGATTCGACGGGCGCAATCGCCCGATGAAGCCCGAGTCGGCCTGATGCGAAGATTTGAACTGAGCGAAATCCAGTCGAATGCGATTTTGGAGATGCGGCTCCAGCGGCTCACGCAATTGGAGCGCAACAAACTCATCGATGAATATAAAGAGGTTTTGAAGCAGATCGAGCGTCTGAAATCGATCCTGGGCAGCGAAGCGCTGATTCGTACGATCGTCAAGGATGAATTGATCGAAGTGCGCGAGGCCTATAAGGACGACCGCCGCACGCAGATCGTGAAAGAGGAGGCGGAGATCACCCTGGAAGACATGATCGCGAACGAAGAAGTGGTCGTCACGATCTCCCACGCCGGTTACATCAAACGCAACCCGGTCACCCTGTATCGGGCGCAGCGGCGTGGCGGCAAGGGCAAGATCGGGATGGGGGTCAAGGAAGAGGATTTTGTCGTGACCCTGTTCACCGCATCCACGCATGAGTCGCTCTTATTCTTCACGGACGCCGGGAAGGTCTATTGGCTGAAAGTCCATGAGATTCCGGACGCCGGGCGGGCTGCCAAGGGGAAAGCGCTCGTAAATCTGCTGGCCCTTTCCGGTGAAGAGAAGGTCACCGCGACCGTGCCGGTCAAAGAGTTCCGCGAAGACCGGTTCGTCGTGATGGCAACCGCGCAGGGCATCATCAAGAAAACCGAACTCTCGGCCTACGGCAATCCCCGCCAGGGCGGCATCATCGCGCTGTCGTTGGATAAGGGGGATCGGCTCATCAGTGTACATGTCACGGACGGCCAGCGTGAAATCCTGTTGGGCACGAAGAAGGGCATCACGATCCGCTTCAAGGAGGACGACGTCCGTCCTATGGGACGCACGGCGCACGGGGTGCGTGGCATTACGCTCGAGGAAGGCAACAAAGTCATCGGCATGGAAACCATCACCCCCGACTCCACCACCCAAATACTTACGGTCACGGAGGGCGGCTACGGAAAGCGCACGCCGGTGAACGAGTATCGTATCCAGGGACGCGGGGGGAAGGGCATCATCAGCGTGAAGACCAATGAGCGCAACGGACTCGCCGTCGGGTTTCTTCAAGTCCGAGACGGCGATGAGATCATGCTGATGGCCGCTCACGGCAAGGTGCTGCGGTGCAAGGTGGATGAATTCCGTGAAATCGGCCGTAACACCCAGGGGGTTCGGATCCTCGAACTCGAGGGTGTGGGTGACCGGGTTGTGGCTGTCGCGCGTTTGGCAGAAAGTGCCGAGGTGCTCCCCGAGGAAGGCGGCGGGTAACGGATATGCGCGATATTATACGCCTTGTTCGTTGAGCCTGGCCTTCCATGCATAAGCAGGATTCTTCTCCAGAGCCCCTTCCAGGACCCAAGCCTAAGAAGCCGCTGGACACCGTCGTCAAGATGGCCATCGGCGTTCTCATCGGGTCCTTCGCCCTGATCTGGGGCGGGATGTATCTTAGCCGCCCCGATCGATCGATCCCTCCCTATACCATCGGATCGCAAGAAGAGACAGCCGTCGCGATCCATGTTCCCGATGAGACGAGCGACGACGAAATCGAAGCGCTGATCGAACGCTTCCGCAAAGTCGGTCGCGAGACGAGAAAGTTCGAACCGATGAAGGTCCGGCCGACGACGCCCGACAATCCGGAGGGTCGCTACCGCCGCCTTACCATCTATATCTTTTCCGATGATACCTGGGCGGAGCCGGATATGTTGCACAAGTACCTGACCGGGGAGGACCGGGTTGTTCGGGGAGGATTTCGTCGATCCTTGCGGGGGTTGTACCAGTTGACTGAGTCAGAAGAAGAAGGGGGGATTGGTCCGCCGCTGGATGGCCCGGAGATGGCAGCGCCGCAAGTGTATACCCGCCAGCTCTTCAAGGGACCGCTCAGTCGGTCTTCGGCACGTGCGGCTGAGCCAGCTCCTGCGCCATGAGCTGCGCGAGGCGATCGCGAAGAAGCGGATCATGGATGGTGGTCACATGCGACGAAATTTCCGCGAGCAGTGCGTCGCTCGGTGGTGAAGTAGTTTCAGGAAGGGCCTCGGGTGACGTGGGCCCGTGGTCGGCCTTCGGAAGTTCTCCTACCCGCAACACGATGTCGGCGATGAGTTCCCCGCCGGCTACTGCGTTGAGTTTGTGAATGAGTGTCGGCTTGAGGAACGTGAGCTGGTGTAGCCAGACGCTGTTGTGGACCAGGAGATAGAGCTTCTTGTAGCGAATCTGGTCGGGCCAGGTATTCGACGCGGTGGGTTCTCCGACGATGGAGACCCAGTCCCGGCGCAAGCGGCTTTCGAGTAACTTAGACTCGAGCCCCAGGCGACGGGCCAACCCCTCGAGGACACTGGAGACAGAATCGATGGAACCCAGTCTGCCCATGGAGGCATCATAGCAAAAAAACCAGTTGGAAAGTTTGAAAGTCATCAAGTTAAAGGTCTCCGAAGACCTGAAGACTTTAGGACTTGACGACGTTGAGACTCCCGGGGCGAGGCGGCCCAATGGTGCAGCAGCAAAAAGATAAGAACGAAAAATCCGTCGCTACCAACCGCAAGGCCTACCACGACTATTTCATTGAAGACAAGGTCGAGGCGGGCATCATGCTCCAGGGTACGGAGGTCAAATCCCTGCGAGAGGGGCGTGTGAACCTGCAAGATAGTTACGCCAGCGTGAAGAGCGGCGAGGTCTTTCTCCACCACTGCCACATCAGTCCATACAGCCACGGCAACATCATGAATCATGAGCCTCTCCGTACTCGGAAACTGCTCCTCCACCGCAAGGAGATCAACAAGCTTCTCGGTAAGACGCAACAGCAAGGACTCACGCTCATTCCGCTCCGCATCTATTTCTCCAAGCGGGGCCTTGCTAAGGTCGAACTCGGGTTGGCCAAAGGCAAGAAGCAGCATGACCGTCGTGAATCAATCAAGACGCGCGAAGCCAGCCGCGAAGTGGAGCGGGCGATGAAGAGCGGGAAGAGAGGCGAGTAAGGAGAAGCAGCGGGGCTAATCTTGAGCCCGCTCGATCCAAAGCGCGGACACTTCCGGTGAAGTTCCTACTCCATCCGTATTCATTCTCCCAATAACCTAGACTAACAGATCGACGTGATCTCCGCCGGTAAGCATAGGCGCTCGCACCGCACTAGTATTCCTTCCACAGGCTCCCTGATCAAGGACATCCACCACCCCACTCTCGTCTTCCAACGAGATCACGGTCAGTTCGTAGGGTCCCACACAGCCCAGCGTCTTGATCTGCGTCTGAACGATGCGGACAGTGCCAGCTATCCTGATTTCGTGTAGGTGGTAGCTGGTGGGATTGGAGAGAAGCTTCCCGATGGGAATGCGTTCGTACGAGCCAAGAGGAATCTGCGCTGACCCCACTCGTGGAGAGCGAGAAAGAGGGTCCAGCGCGAAACTCGATTCAGGGACCCCAACGATCAGCGTGCCAATCATGGTAAGAGATGAGAGCGTGAAGATACACAATCGTGAGGTCAGAGAGGCATCGTCAGATACTTCCTATCCAAGGGTTTACTCGCTTCACAGCAGGAGTCCCTGAATCCTAGCCTACTCTAGCCATTCGAAAAAGCATGGACTTTCGCCGTTGACTCCATCCTCGAAGGGCGAGCCGGATCGTATGCTGCATCGAACCAAGCCTGTCTCCTGATCAGCTGCGACCAGCGGATATATCTCACAGTTTCTAGGCAACTCCTATCCGGGGCGAATTTAAAACTTGACTTAGTACTAACTAGAACTATTATACTGTGGTGAGAAAACCAATGGGGTGAAATGGGGTAAAGTGTCTGAGTATCATCTCTTGGTGATCCGAAGCGTTGAGGCGATGTCCTCATAACTGAAGCTGGCTGGTGGTCGGCGGATCGTATGATTGCCGAGATGATGTAACGGTTGTCGGATAAGGGAGGTTCAACATGTTTGTTGTTGTGGGTGCGACAGGGAATACAGGATCCGCGGTAGTGGAGACTCTACTCAGTCGGAAGCAGCCTGTTCGTATTGTGGCTCGTTCTGCAGAGAAGGCTGCGTCATGGAAAGCGAAGGGAGCGGAAGTTGCGGTTGCCTCGTTGGAGGATGTGCCTGCGATGACGAAAGCCTTGGAGGGAGCGACGGGTCTTTATCTGCTGGTTCCACCAAACTATGGGGCGACAGCTTGGCTCTCCGAGCAACGGCAACGTATGGATCAGGCCGCGCAAGCCGTGAAGGCCAGCGGGATCCCGCACGTCGTCTTCTTGTCGTCAATCGGTGCACACGTTGCGGAAGGCACGGGGCCCATCCAGGCCGTTCGTTATGGCGAGCAGGCGCTCGGGGCTGTGGCCAAGCATTTGACCGTTCTGCGTCCCTGCTATTTCATGGAGAACTGGGCGCCGGGGATTGGGATGGCCAAGGGTCAAGTATCATGCCCACCTTCATCGCGCCGACGGCGAAGGTTCCGATGATCTCGACTAAAGACATCGGCCGTATGGGGGCCGAACAGTTGTTAGCTGGCGGAAAAGGCAAGCAGATTGTCGAACTCGCCGGACCGGAAGAGTACAGTCCCAATGATGTGGCAGTCGCGCTCGGGCAGATTCTTGGGAAACCAGTCTCGGCTCAGCAAGCGCCCCTGAGCGCGGTGGTACCCACGTTCAGGTCGTTTGGATTTTCTGACGAAGCCGCGAAGCTGTTTGAAGAGATGTATACCTCATTCTCCACGGGGGCGATTGGGTATGAACATCCCGTCTCGCTCGTCCGCGGGAGGGTCGCACTAGCTGAGGCCTTGAAAGGGTTCGTGAAGGCCTAATGAACGGTGCGCGATCATGAGCGAGACAAAGGAGATTATTATGAAGGCGGATCTCGACAAGGTGAAAAAGTTGGCCAAGGATCTACGGAAGGGCTATCCGCGCAGTCCCCGTGAGAAACTCGGCGGCTATGTGATCGCGGCTCGCTGTGTAGACAAGTGTCGGGCGTACTTGATCGGGATGAACGGTGAATACAATTACTGGCCCTGTTCGTTAGCCAGCCAATGGTTTTCGTTCACCGGCATCACGCCCGATCAGTTCAAGGAGGTCGTGGCGACCGGAGCCTCAGACGAGGAGATCGCGGAGTGGATCGTCAGCCATTCGCAAGTGAAGAATATGGATGACGTATTGAAATGGAACAATAAGCTACGCGATATGCGGCTCAGCGAGATGAGTCTTGAGGCCCAGCAATACCTCGAAGAATATATTCCCAAGGTCGTGCCGAAGCATCGCCCGGTGTATGTATGGTTTGATGTGTACGATCTGGAGGAGAAGCGACTGTAAACTCAACGTTCGCATCACGAGTTTGAGACGAAGGGAAGGAGGATGCCAATGAGCCGTCATGAGACAATCGAGACCGCAGCAACAAAAGACATCGTGGGAGTCTATCAGCCTGGCTCCACCCACATGGTCGGTGACGGATTTCCTGTGCGAAATCTTTTTCCCAGCAATGAGCTCGACCGTGAGGTCAGCCCCTTTCTCATGCTGGACTATGCCGGGCCGCAGTACTTCGAACCGACGGATCATCCCCGTGGAGTGGGAGAACATCCGCATCGCGGCTTTGAAACGGTCACCATTGTCTATGAAGGCGTCGTGGCTCATCGTGATTCAGCTGGGAATGCCGGAGTGATCGGCCCAGGCGATGTGCAATGGATGACTGCTGCATCCGGCATCGTCCACGAAGAGTTTCACGAGAAGGAGTTTGCGAGGAAAGGCGGTACGCTCCACGCGATTCAATTGTGGGTCAATCTGCCGAAGGCCTCGAAAATGTCCGCGCCCGGTTATCAGACGATTCTCAATGCGGACATTCCGGCCATTGATCTCGCGAGCGGAGCCGGTCGGTTGCGCGTGATTGCCGGGTCATTCCTCGGACATACAGGGCCGGCGCATACATTCATGCCGATCCAGTTGTATGACGTGCAACTGAAAGCAGGACATCGAGTTCAGCTCAGCATGCCGAGCGGGCATAACACCTCGATCTTCGTGCTGCAAGGTCGCGCCTCTGTGAATGGGTCGCACGAGGCAGGAGAAGCGGAGCTGATTGTGTGCAAACGGAATGGCTCGCAAGTCACGGTGGAGGCTCAGGAGGACAGTCGGCTCTTGGTCATGGCTGGAGAGCCGATCGAAGAACCGATTGCCCGCTACGGCCCCTTTGTCATGAATACCCGTGAAGAGTTGGTTCAAGCTGCGCAGGACTATCAAGCAGGGAAGATGGGACATTTGTCATGACGGATCGCGGACTCACGATCGAGATCTATTCCGACGTCGTCTGCCCCTGGTGCTACATCGGGAAGCGGCGGCTGGAACGGGCGTTAGATCAACTAAATGGCGCCGCACAGGCACACATCACCTGGCGGCCCTTTCAGTTGAACCCGACGATGCCGAAGGACGGTATGGACCGCACGACATATCTTGAAGCCAAGTTCGGAAGCCTCGATGCGTTCCGTCAAATGGAGGAACATGTTCTGGCAGCTGGATCAGCGGAGCGCATTCCATTTGCTTTTGAGAAGGTGACGCGGACTCCGAACACCTTTATGGCCCATCGCTTGATTTGGTATGCCGAGCAGCAGGGTCGCCAGGACGCCACCGTGGAATCGCTGTTCCTGGGGTACTTCACGGAAGGGGCGGATATCGGCTCGGTGCCAGTCCTCAGTCAACTGGTTGGTCGCGCCGGCCTTGATGCTGTGGCCATCGAATCATTTCTCCACAGTGAGGAAGGGGCCACGGAGGTCAAGGCTGAAGAAGCAGCCGGTCACCGACTCGGCATTCGCGGGGTGCCCTATTTCGTCATTAACGGTAGTATTTCGATCTCCGGCGCGCAGTCTCCGGATATCTTTGTGTCTGCCCTTCAACAGACCGAAAAAGAGTCCTAGCAAGATGCTGAAAAAGCCCGCCAGCGCGAAGAAGGTTGAGGCTCAGGCTAAGGTCGAGATAGAGAAAGTCTGATCCTCGACAACCTTAACCTCGACCTCAGCCTACTGCACTTGCTGCGGTCTTGCTGGACGGCCTTTTTGAGCATCTTGCTTACATTAGGCGCTATAACTCAATGTATCGTCACAGCAGCCTATTGCGCAGAAAGCCGAGTTTTTCCTCAGCCTGCAAGAAAAAAGGAGCCCTAAATGGCAGTTCAAGTCTACGGGTGTAACCATATCGTCATTGAAGTGACCGACGCCAAGAAAGCGGTGAAGTTCTATGCCGATGTCTTTGGCCTGAAGATGCTTCGCGGTGGTGAAGGAGCCGCCTGGTGCAAGCTGGGGGAGCATCAATTCATGGCGATCTTTGAAGTGGACACCTTGCAGCCGGATCGCACGAAGCATTTCGGTCTCATGGTTCGGGATGCGCAACAGATCAAGGAAGTGCGGAAGAAGCTCATCAACAAGTACAAACTGAAACCGGCGTCCGACTTTCGTTGCGATTTCCGTGACCCCTGGGGAAACCGCTTTCAAGTCGGCGATCTCAGCGATGAATCGCTCGTCTGGCTCCTTCCCTACCAGGAGGTACAGAAAGCAGGAATTACTTTCAACAGCAAAAAGTCGTGAAACGTGAGGCGTCAGGCGTGAGGGGTAGTGAGGCGAAGAGAAGACTCTCCTGCTCCCATCTCCTCACGCCTCACCCCTTACGCCTAACGGGAGATCGAACATGAAAGCCCACTATCTCGGTCACGTCGTCTTCTACGTGAAGGATCTTCAGCGCTCCCTGGCGTTTTACCGTGACCTGCTCGGGTTTCAGGAAGTGGGCCGGATCTTCGAAGGCGCAGCAGCAGCCCTCACCTCTGGCCGTACGCATCACGAATTGCTCCTGATCCAGGTCGGAGACGCGCCGGGGCCTCCAGTTGGAAGGCGGCGTGGCTTGTACCACATCGGTATCAAGGTCGGAGATAGTCTCGAGGAATTGCGTGCGGCGAAGAAAGATCTTGAACAAGCCGGCATCACGATCGACGGCATGAGCGATCACACGGTGAGCCAAAGCCTTTACCTGCGCGACCCGGACGGCAACGAAGTCGAACTCTATGTGGACGCAGACGAGTCAGTGTGGGAAAATAATCCCGCTGCCGTTCTCGCGCCGATCAAACCGTTACAATTGTAATCTAAAAAGGAGGGCCGTTCATGGAGAAACCACGCATCGCGGCAAAGCAGCCGGCCGTGCTTTCGTTGGACCCGGGAACCTACTACTGGTGTCAATGTGGACGTTCGAGGGACCAACCGTTCTGTGACGGGTCCCACCAAGGAACCGGCATCGAGCCGGTCAAGTTTTCAGTAGATGAAAAGAAAGAAGTTGCTTTGTGCCAGTGCAAGCAGACCAAGACTCCACCATTCTGCGACGGCACGCACCAGACGCTCTGATGTCGCAGGAAGGCGAAGCAATGAAATGCCGGTTGCATGAATCCAACAAGCGTCAAACGGGGCAGTTACAGATGCTTTAGAAATCCTCGCCCGGAAGGGCGGGGCTGTTTACTCATCGGCGTTCTATTTCTGTCTCACACCCAGGACTGACGGCGCCGCATATTTTATGAAGGGAGTAGTCATGCAATTCAGACAATCCATAATCCTGACAGTTGCCTTCTTCGTCATGAGCATAGGGCTCTTCTGCGGAGCCGAGGCAAAAACCATCGAAGCGGGCCATGCGACCATGAGTTGGACAGGACAAGGCGTCGTCGATGATCTTGGCGATGGGGACAGAATCTTTAGAGGCACGATTACCGGAACCCTCCTCGTGAAGCATCTTCCAGTCGGCTCGGCATCGGCGGAGATTCATCAGAGCAAAATGGATTGTCAGGCGATTCTCCATATCAGTGAGAACCGAGAGGGACCGAAGACGGGGGTGTGTATCATCAGGGCCCATGAAGACAAGGACTTTGCGTACGTAGAGATTCGATGTGTTGGAGTGAAAGGCGAATGCAAAGGCGAGATGACGTGGGCCTGGGGAAAGGGAGGATTCAAGGGTATTACGGGGACGACGCCATTCGTCTCCGTTATCTATATTGAGAAAGAAAAGACGGGACGGATCCAAGGAAGTGCCCATTGGCCGGATATGACCTATTCATTGCCGTAGGGGTTCACACAAATTTTCCAGTGTAAAGCCATCGAGAGATCGTGGCGGCAGACGAATCGATGTGGGGGGAAACACATCCACTGCCGTTCTCGCGCAGATCAAACCCCTACATATGTAATCTGAAAACCGCAAGGGGCGTGAGTTTCACGCCCCTTGTCTTGCACCTAGGCTTCAACAATATCTCGTTTCAAAGATTGCACGAAGGCGACGACCTCGCCACGCTCAGTCGGTGGAACTTTAAACGCATCCAGAGTCGCATTGACATGCCCCATAAAGTTTGTCCAATCGGTTTCGTTGATCTTCATTCCTTTATGAGAAATCTTCATGTCTCGCCCGGTGTAGTACATGGGACCACCCGAATTTGCGCAGAGAAAATCGATCAGGTGTTGCTTCTCGCGGGCGATGCCGTCCGCTCCTCGATGGTCCCAGAAGCGTTTCAGCCGCGAATCAGACATGAA
>JAENWB010000043.1:0-22795 GCA_016650275.1 Nitrospiraceae bacterium
ACCACACCGATCGTCTTCAGCACCGGCAGCTTTTGCTCCGATGCAAAACGGACAAAGCAATATCCTGAAAAGAGCGGGACTTCAATTTCCTTCTTGCGATCCTTCCAGTGACTCAGACGCTTGACCGTCGGCAATAACGGCTCGATGCCCTGATTCACGAGCTGGTCGCGCACGATCTTTTCGTGACGCGACCGCGTCCGAAAGGCGTACCAACGCAACGGATGGTCTGTCTGGTTTGTTTGGTTTATCTGGCGCATCTGGTCTATTTTGTCTATCCAGTTTATTTGGTCTGTCTGGTCTTCCTTCTAAGATATTTGATGAGATCAGAGATGATTCTGCCTGTCTTTCCGCTTGAATCCACAAAATGGGGACTGGCATGACTATTGAGTTTCGACTCGATCATTGCAAAATGAGCAGCCGAGCTATCCCGTAGACCTCGTATCCTTTGGCAGCCTGGATTATTCACGAAGCGTGCGAGGAAGAAACGGTGTCAGTGCAGAAATTCCGAATTGCGCATTCGCATGGCTGGTAAAACCGCTATGGGTATGCCATCATGCATGGCTGTTGTGGACGAGGTTACAAGAGGCGAAGACGTAGAAGCTTCTGTGCCAGCATATAAATATCCTTTCCGCTCCCTTCCTTCCGGATTCCCAAAGCCATCACGAGGACAAGGACCTTGCCTTCTTCAATCCGGTAAATGATACGGTAACGTTGCCCCACGGCGCGGAGGCTCCGATATC
This sequence comes from Nitrospiraceae bacterium, assembly GCA_016650275.1. Classification (GTDB taxonomy): domain Bacteria; phylum Nitrospirota; class Nitrospiria; order Nitrospirales; family Nitrospiraceae; genus Palsa-1315. The sequence continues at coordinate 741 of JAENWB010000043.1, forward strand.
CGGTCAGCTCCCCTGTCAAAGGTTTGCCTTGTTTCTCAGGCTCTTCAGCAAGGCCGTCAATTCGGTCCCGAATTTTGTCCCGGACGCGGCGATCCTGGATAGCTTCCAACATGACCCGCGCATGTGGGGTCAACCCGACTTGCCACCTCACAGGCCAAGATCTTTCTTGACCCGCGCCCAGGGAATAATCTTCCCCTCTTCTGCTTCCTTGATGCTTTTACGCAGAGCGGCCATGAGGTCTTCGTCCCCCATGATTTCCAGAGTCTCAGCAATGGATTGGTACAGCTCCCAGGGCATGACGGCCAGGACCGGCTTTCCTCGCCGTGTGACGGCCACGGCTCCAGGTTCTTTGGCTAATCGCTCTGGCAGGGAAGTGAGTTCGTGTCGGGCTTCGGTAATAGGAATATCTTTCAGCATGCTCTTACCCCCATGTTGTCCCAATTACTGTACATATTAAGGGACAGAATGTCAACACCACACCACGCGTGGCAAGAGACCATCTACACAAAGCGCGGGCAGCAAGCCAGTGCACACTATCAAAATTAAGACCCCTTTCCTCGGCGAGGAAGTACGAGGTATGAGCCATCCTGGCCGGGGATACGGGGATGAGGGCCTTCATGAAAATGGTTCGAGGTTCAGAACGTCCGAGGTGCGAAGTTGCTACGACATCGGCGACACGCGGGGATTGCGCCACCGAATCTTGTTCTCGTCAAGCCGATGCCACATCGTTCACATCAATCTCCACGGCGGCGGCTTGCTGAATGAGGCGAACACCCAGCACCAAGCGGTGACGCTTTTCTTTGCGCAAGAGAATCCCGCGCACGCCTTGAAGCGGCCCCCGAATCACTTCGACCATCATGCCTTCGTGCAGATACGGATGCGAATCGTAGGGCAACACACTCGTCATGAGAGTTCTGATCGCCGCAATCTCCTCGTCTGCAATCGGCTCCGGGCAATGACCGGCCCCAACAATATCGACCACACCGATCGTCTTCAGCACCGGCAGCTTTTGCTCCGATGCAAAACGGACAAAGCAATATCCTGAAAAGAGCGGGACTTCAATTTCCTTCTTGCGATCCTTCCAGTGACTCAGACGTTTGACCGTCGGCAATAACGGCTCAATGCCCTGATTCGCGAGCTGGTCGCGCACGATCTTTTCGTGACGCGACCGCGTCCGAAGAGCGTACCAACGCAACGGATGGTCTGTCTGGTTTATCTGGTTCATTTCGTTGATTTGGTTTGTTTGGTAAGGAGGTACTTAATGAGGCCAGAGATGATTCGCCCCGCTTTGTCGGCCTGCGCGTAAATCGAATCAAATGCGTCCTTGGACAGATATCCTTGGTCCACGGCGATATACAGATGGCTCCGAACTTCTGCGGATGACGACATAGCAATGAACAGAAACTGCACGAACTCTTTGTTTGAACGGCGCACAAACCCTTCCGCGATATTGGCCATCACCGAACCTGCAGCGCTCTGAATCTGACTACAGAGGCGCGCATCTCTTTTCCATGCAGAGTTCTGCTCGATGGCTTCGTAAACTTGCCGCGTCAGCTGTCGAGCTTCTTTCCAACAATCGAGATCCTCAAATCTGGAGAGCTTCATTGGTCTGGTCTGTCTCGTCTGTCTGGTCGAAGAGGTCCATTCTATCTTTCCAGTCGACTAACCAGATAGACCGGACAGACCGAATAGACCAGATAGACCAGCCTTGCGGAGACAGCTCCGCCCTTTCACTTACATCTGCGAACAAAAACCCTCTACGACAGCGGCCTGGCTGATTGACGCAGTCTGCTCTACGGAAGTACCCCGAGCCTCAGCACTTTTTCTCGTGGCACTCCCGCCTGTACCAACTGTTCTTCGCACGCTGCCGCATGTTCGAGATCCACAATCAATACCCGGTCAAACTGCCAACCAGCGATGCTATCCGGCGAAGAAACCGGGCAAGAGAGGAACGACTCACGCGAGCTTCCATCGATGAACCCCACGCAGTCGATATTCATCTCTCGCAACGATAGATAGGCCAATTCGGCTAACTCGGTCGTCCCGTAGATCACAACCCGCTGGCCATGAGAGCCGTCGAACGTGCACATCATCTCTTTTAACCGAGTGCGCATGTCACGGTAGTACGAGAGGGAGTACTGCATGTAGAGGTAGGTCAATCGTGATTTTTCCGTGAAGCCCTGTGGCGTCAGGAGATATCTAATTCGATTGCGCGGGATGGTCGTGACCTTGATGTAGCCCTTGCGGGCCAGACGCTTGACATAGAGATTGGTCAGACCAAGCGCGACACCAAGTTTGATGGCAAGGGTGCGCTGAGTGGCCCCGCCATCTCGGTCGAGTTCGCTGAGGAGAAGAAGGTCTCGTTGACCTTGTAAATCCATGATTTATACGGATTAATTATTGACCTGTTCAGAATATGAACAAAATAGGCGAACCTGTCAAGTGATTTTAAGCCGATCTAGACTAATGAACTTCTGAGTGGGACTTGCATGAAGAACAATTTCTATAATGCGCGGGGAGAAGAAGTGGACAAACCATCCTGCTGCTTAATGGCATAGACCCTAATTTCAGTGCCATAGCCAATATGGCCAGCTATCAGGGACAACGGCCGGGCCACCAGACGGTCGATCAATTTCCAGAAAGGGACAGCCCTCCGAAACCGATGCTTCCAGAATCGATCCAAGCTTGCCATTAAATAGATGGCGCTGACACCGGTTCGAACGTGATGGAACTGAAATCCTGCCTGAGTGAAGAACCCATACAGACTGCGCTTGTCGAAATGATAGAAATGCCTCGGGGGATCCAAGGGAAACCACCAGCGGCCGAACAGCTTGAATTCGAGACTACTCACATTGGGCACACTGACGACCAAGAGTCCGTCATCCTTGAGCAATCGATGTACCCGACGTAACGCATTAACCGGACTCGGAAGATGCTCAAGCGAATGGCTCATGAAAACAAGATCAAAGGATTGAGGAGAAAACGGCGCTGACTCTAACGTCCCGGTGTGAATATTCCCTGTCACAAGTTCGCGCGCATGTGCGGCAGCAACCTCACTGATCTCAATGCCATGGGGTTCCCATCCCTGATCTTGCAAGGTCTTCAAATTCCCCCCGGCTCCACAGCCTACATCTAAGACTTTGCCCTCCCCCCTCCAAGGCAAGGGATGGCGCCCCTTCAACTCCCGCAGCGTCTTGTCGGGCCATAACAAAATTCGCCGCACGATACGCGACTATCCAGCGGAAACTGGCGAAGGGTATCCGTAATAGTCTTCCAGCACCCATCGCTTCATCTTCGCAAATAAATTCTTCGCCTGTTGTTGGACCTGAGGACGCACTTTTGCCTGAACCGGCGGGTAATACACCGTTGGGTAGTAGGAACCAAGGAGGTCTTTTGAAGGACGGGGATTGAGATAGATCAAACCGCACTGGCGGCATCGAACAATTGTGAATTCATCTTGCGTGACTTCCAGCAGAAGATCCCGTTGCCGAGTTACCAGTTCAGACTGATCCGATCGGCAGAGGTCACAGGAAACTAACTCCATCCCGGGTTTTAGCACGTTACTTGCGCTGGACAACGACATCCCGCTCCTCTCTCGTTGGTCAAAGGATCGCCGTCCGAGCTCGCCCCATCAGGCGACCGGATGCCGACAAGACCTCATCGACCGTAATTAACCTCATGCAATTCCCCTCGCCTCTTATACAGGTCGGATGAAAGCAACTGCGGCAATCGAGCTCCTTATAGAGCACCTCCACAGGACCACCACGAGGCCCCCACTCGCGAGGGTTCGACGGGCCAAATAACGCCACCACGGGAGTGCCCACTGCAGAGGCAATGTGCATCGCGCCGCTATCGCTTCCAACAAAAAGCGCTGACTTTTTGGCGATGGCCGCGAACTGTTTAATGGTTGTACGGCCTGCCGCAATGACGGGGCTACTCTTCGCCATCTGTCGAATCTGTTGCGCGAGATCGATATCTTGATGGCTGCCTCCGATCAACGCCTGGCAGCCATACTGGGACGTCAGACGATCGGCCAGCTCCGCGAACCGCTCCGGAGGCCAGGCCTTAAACCAGTAGCGGGCACCGGGCTGCAGTATCACAATCGACTGCGATCGCTGAACGCCAAGTTGATTCAACAATTGATCCGCACTGTTCTCCTCTTCTGGCGTCAGCCACAGTAGAGGATCCTTTGAGCCGGCTTGAATCCTCAGGAGCTTAAGGACTTCCAGATCCCGGTCAATCCTGTGCCGCACAACTTGCACAGGCTGAACCACCTGGGTGTAACACTTCCCGCGCCAACGATGCTCGTCGTTGAATCCAATACGAACTTGCGCTCCGCTGATCCAACTCAAAAACGCAGACCGATCTCCATCCGTCAAATCGATCACTGTGTCGAATCGCTGACGACGCAGTCCGGCAATGAAGCTCCACTGTGCCGCCTGAGATCCTTTGTCGAGAACCACAATCTCGTCCAGATCCGGGTTTCCGGACAACACGTCTTCCGTCCCTCGATTCACCATCATCGTGACCCGAACATCCGGTCGTGCAGCTTTGATGTCACGGATGGTCGGCGTCGCCAACAAGACGTCGCCGATGTAGCGGAGCTTGATGATTAGAATGTTCTTCACGCGTTACATGCAGACAAGAGTCAAGCTGACAAGTCGTTCGTCACCTTTGACAGAACATCTCATCATGTCAGCTTGCCCGCTTCCTTACTTGTCAGCCTCCTCCACAGACTTGCCGATACAACTCCACCGTCTTCGCTGCTGCCTGCTCCCAGGAGAACTGTTTGGCACGAGCGAAACCTTTGACCTTCAAGGCCGCTCGAAGCGGCTCATCCTCAAGCACACGGATCATGGCCTCTCCGAGCGCCCGCGCATCTTGAGGATCTGCCAACAGGGCCGCATCACCTGCCACTTCCGCCAACGCGGTCGAGTTGGACGTGAGCACCGGCGCCCCGCAGGCCATCGCTTCCAACACGGGCATCCCAAACCCTTCGTACAACGAGGGGAAGACGAACAGATCGGCGGAGGAATACAACAACTGCAGATCGTTCGTGGACACCCGTCCAGGACAGAGCACCTTTTCCAATAAGCTGCGTCTTCGAGCCGTTTTCTCATAGTCCCCGAACGGATGGATGGGCGAGCCGACAAGGACCAACATTCTCGATCCCAGTTTCTTCCGCACCATCTCCGCCGCTTCAAGAAATGTCTGGTGATTTTTGCGGGGGTCTGCCCCTCCAATAAATAAGACATAGTGTTCGGCCGTCAGACCGATCCGTTTCCGCAACTCCTCCATCGTCTGATCATCCCGACGTGGCACAAAATCCTCCGACACTCCATTGGGAATCACCCTGATGTGCTCGCGTTTCAAACCATACAGCTCCACAAGTTCTCTGGCGGAAAACTCGGACACCGTGATGGCTTTTCTGGCTCGTAGCGCAGTCTGTCTCGTCTTGAACGACGAGGGCCATTGACCCAACATCTTTTTCGAGTACTCGGGGTGGCGGTCCAGCCAGAGATCGTGAATGGTCACGACTCCGCCATAGCTCCCGACGGTCTGCATCTTAAAGTTGGTCCCATGGTACAGATCCAATTGATCGGACGAGCCCCGCTTCTCCATCCCCCATCGACTCGAGTTCACCCACTGAAGCCGCTCTACGCCCGGCCACGACTTCACAGAATCAGGCTGGTCAGCGCCCGGCCTCGCATAGGCCACAAAGTCGATCGCCTCTTGCTGTGCCAGCATCGTACGGAGCAGGTGATAGCTGTGCCACCCCACCCCACCAAGATCGCCCACCATCGGATTGGCATCAATGCCGATTCTCATCCTCGCCCCTTCTGAGCCCCTAGTAGTCTGCGGAAAAACTATTGCTGCACGGTGAAAATTCAATGGCCCGCACATCTAGGACAACAGGGGAACAGCGCGCAGGATGCTCAAAAAGGCCGTTCAGCAAGGCCGCAGCTTCTGAAGCAGGCTGAGGTTAAGGTTGAGCGAAGATCAGACTCTTTTTCTCTCAGCCTTGACCTGAGCCTTAGCCTTCTAGAAAGCTGGTGGCCTTTTTCAGCATCCTGCTAGCACCTCACCATAGAGCTGTTCCATGTGCGCGACGGACGCATCGAGACTAAATCGCTCCTGCGCACGCGCCCTCCCGTTACGGCCCATCTGCTCTCGACGAACTCGATCCTGCAGAAGGGACACCACGGCTGTGGCCAATGACTCGACATCTCCCGGAGGGACAAGCAAGCCAGTCACCCCCTGCGCCACGACTTCGGGAAGTCCCCCTGTCGTGGTCGCAACCACGGCTTTCCCCATCGCCATCGCTTCGGCCACCGCCAGACCGAATGCTTCCTTGAACGAGGGATGCACATATAGATCCAGGGCGGAGAGATAGGAGCCAACGGACTCTTGAAACCCTGTAAAATGAACTCGCTCAGCAATCCCTCGCTCCACCGCTATCGCTTTCAATCGTGCGCCGTACTCGGCTCCTCCACCCCCAATGATGAGATAGTGCACCGCCGGCATGGCGGAAAGAATTGCAGGGAGAGCGTCCAGCATCACTTCGTATCCCTTAAGTGGCAACATATTGGCAATCGTTCCTAATAACAGTGCCTCACGTGGTATTCCATATCGCGCTCGAATATCGTGATCCCCTTCGGAAGAAACCATGGCTGAGCAATCCACTCCACTATAGTGCGTGCGAACCCTGTGAGCCGGGACACCGCCACTCAGCACCCCCTGCTCAACCTGGCGCGACACCGCGACAACATAGTCCACTCGGTCCAACGCGTACTGGCTCACCTTCCTCGGCTGTGTCTCCTGCCGGACATGGGCGATGATGGGTATACGATGAGACAACCCGGCCACGGCTCGGACCGTGTGAGGAACCCACCAAAGATCATTCACGTGGACCAACGCCGGCTGAACGTCGGCAAGTAGTTCGCGTAGCCGGCGCACCGCCACGTATCGACTTACCAGAGAAGAAGCTTTTCTCCAGGGGGGAAAGTTGATTGGATACGTAGGCACATTCTGGGACAGGGCTATCTCTCGCAAAGGGCCGGTTCCCGGGCACGCAATGGCTGGGTGCCAGAAACGACGGTCCAACCTGCTCAGGAGCGCGATCAGATCACGCTCCGCCCCACCAATCGACCCGATCCCGTGCACGTAAAGAATTCGTACGCCCACTACCGTGTTTCCGGATGAGACACAGCTCGCCGAGTCAGATCCCACAGCTTGGCATATTTCACAAAGGTGTACATACTGGCAAACACAGAGACAATGAGTCCGCGCATTCCATCGCGAAACCCCTGTTTCAATACATAGGTTTTGAACAAGACCACTAGAGGACGGAATGCCAGGTCGATCCAGCGAACCGTCCGAACTGTCTTAGCCTTCTCCTGTGCCGCCAGCGTGGTATAGAGCCCGAACTTCTTGAAGTGATCCTGAATGCGCCGCTCCGTGTAGTGATCGAGGTGCTCGACCAATGTTCCAATCTCTCCATCGACGATGAGATTTTCATGCACGGCGACATCGTTATACTGAGCCACCCCCCGTCGAAACAGGCGCACCTGATAATCAGGATAGACACCGGCCCCTCGCACCCAGGCACCGTAAAAAAAGTTCCGCCTGGGAATCCGGTAGGCCACGGGAGCGCCGGATGTCCACCCATCAAGACAGGCCTTGATCTCCCCGCGTAGTTCCTCAGTCACCCGTTCGTCGGCATCGAGGATCAGAATCCAGTCGGACAACGCCTGTGCCATCCCGAAATTCTTCTGCAGACCAAAGCCGGGCCAGGGACGCACAGATACCTTTGCCCCGCAGGCACGGGCCAATTCCACAGTCTTGTCACAGCTCTCCGCATCGACCACAATCAACTCGTTGGCCCATTGAACCGACCTCAGACAGTCATGGATATTGGCTTCTTCATTCTTGGTGATCACCACGCAGGCAAGGGATGTCTTGCTGGCAACAAGGGTCACGACTGGGAGACTCCTATGCTTGGGTGGATTGTCCCTAGGGCTTGGAGTTGCCGACGGTGTAGTTCGACAATCCTTTCGGGGTTTACAAAGAGCCAGCGCCACGCAAAGGCACGGTTGAATTCTTGCACAAGCTTCTTGAGAGGCTTGCCAACATGTCGGCGAAGGATCTGCTGAAATGAACGCGCATCCGAGACGGACCGAAAATAATTGGGCTTGCACCAGAGCTTCTCCTGCTCTTCCATTGACCATTTCTCAGGAATGGAGAGTCGAGGATGGGTGCAGGCAAACGGCTCCCGTTTACTCTTGATCGTCGCCCGGATAAAATGATGGACGAACGACGCCCCCACGACCATGCATCGCTTCACATCCCCGACTACCTGCTCCCGCTTGCGCAAGGTGTAGTACAAGTCCCAGTCAGCGGACTGAATCCGTTCGTCCAAACCGCCGAGTGCGTCATAGGTCGATCGCCTGATCATGACGCAGGACCCAACGATCCCGTCGAACATCGTTCCGGCAAACGCACGGTGCGCCTCCCCGCAATAGCGCTCCCAATCGCCATACATCATCTGAATCATCGTTCGCAGTTGGTCGATGCCCTTTCCGCTGGAGAGTCGCCCTTGCCCGATCGTCGCCCAGCGGCCCTGCATCCAATCGGTCAAGGAGGCAGTCGGCATCATTTCCAAACCCAACGGCGACACGGCATCCAAACGATGGCGCTCCATCGCCTCGATCAAGAATCCGTTCCAGTTCGGGGCGACGTACAAATCGTTGTTGATGTGGCACAGAAACTCTCCGCTCGCCGCGTGGGAACCGAGATTCATCGATTCCGGGTAACAAAGGTTTCGATCGTTTCGAATCACCCGGCACTCGTTCGCCTCAAAGAACTCCGCTGACCCGTCTGTCGAATGATTGTCGACAACGATGACTTCGTACGGACCGGTCGTGTACCGGCGAATCCCTTCGAGGAAGAGCTGGTTGTGCCCCAATTGATTGTGCACGGCGACGATGATACTCAGCATAATTCCATCTAATGCACCAGCAGAGAGTACTGCCCAAACTTCCTAAACACCTTCTGCACCTCCGCAAAGCGTTGCGTGAGCTGCCGTATCCGGCGCGTACGCAAAAGGTCATTGCAGTTCGAGACCAGCGAGCGCCTCATCCCGTTGAATCGGCACGGCCGCCCATCTTGCACGCAATCCGTCATCCGGTCACGCACCTCGACCTGAAACGACGACTTCCAATAAAAGATAGTAGTTTTCGACGTCCGACGGAAACAATGCTGGGCCACACGAAAATCGACCGCCGCATAAAACTCACGAAGAAACCGGCCATCCAGGCATGAACAAAACCGAGCCACCTCCTCCACCGACTTGGGCTCGAACACCAGCCGATCGCCGCCCGGCGAGAACACGAACCACCGATGAAACCAATGCGCAGGAGAAGACTCGTCTCCGATGGCCAGCCCCTGCTCAAGAAATGGCGATGGTGTTTCAATATACCCAGCCACTCCTACACGCATAATTTCCTGGCAGGCCTGAACGGGATCCTCCACGTGCTCGAGCACGTGCGAGGCATAGACAAAGTCGAACGACTTCTTGGCAAAAGGCAAAACCGTCGCTTCGCCGATGATCAGCCGTGCAGACGACGGAACCAACAAGGCATGCCCACCCCGCTCATGCCCGTCGGAGACATATCGCTCCAACAAATGCGTAACCCCGGCGAACGGATTGTGACCTGGGCCGATTTCCAGCAAGCGCTTGGATAAGTACGGCCTTCTCCACCATGGCAATCGCTTCAACGTCTAACCTTTCCTGCGCACCTACCTTCGAAACCCACGCCGAAAAAAATCCCGATAAAACCGGAGAGTCAGCCAGCCATTGCGGCGGAGGTCCCATCGACGTGCCCGCCCAGTCTTGGTCCACATGACGAAAAGATGCCGAACGGAAAACTCTTTCGACGCCGCATAGTCCTCATACTGGAACGCGTCCTGCATGTACAAGGCGGCTTGTTTAGGTGTACTTCAACACGTTCCGTACGAATGTAAATCCGCTGACCTTCATGGTTTCTTGTCTATTCAGTCCGTTCAGTCTGTCTGGTCCATCTGGTCTCCCAGTTCCACGGATCTAAAAGACTGAATAGACCAGACAGACCTCTACACTAGACAGACACTTTGTCTTTCGTGAACTCCCAGAGCTTTGCATACTTGATGAACGTGTAATAGGCATAGAGTCCGGAAAGAATCAAGCCGGGCATACCATCGAGGAAGCCGGCCCGCTGCACATACATCTTCAGAAATGCCCCGAGCGGATGGGTGATCAGTTGATGGGAGGAGAATCGACGGCCCTGTTCCATCATGCGACGGGCCATCAGGTCGGAGTAGCGATCTTGTTTCGCCACGTAGTGATCGATGTCTCGAAAGGGATACTGCAACGCAGGGCTCTTAAGAAACCCTACCGGCCCGTCGCAATCAAAACTCTCATGGACAAGTTCTTCGCGGTAACGAAACCGTCCCTTTCGAAACAATTGCGGTTGCCGATAATCTGGATACCAGCCGCAATGTTCGATCCACCGACCCAAAAAATAGTTTTTCCGCGGCACGAAGTAGGCATCCGCTTCAGGTCCGCGGTCGAGCAGCTGCCGAATTTCTTCCCGCAATTCAAGGGTCATCCGCTCATCGCTATCTAGACTGAAGACCCACTCATGGGTCGTGAGTGCGACGGCCTGATTCCGCAGATCGCCGAATCCTTTGAAGTCAACTTGATAGACCTTATTCGTAAACTCACGGCTGATTGCAGCAGTCTGATCTGTACTGTGAGAATCCACGACGATCAACTCATCCCCCCAACCTGCCACAGACTCGAGGCAAGCCCGCATATTGGGCTCGTCGTTGTAGGCGATGACATAGACCGACAATTTAGACATGCACGAACCTGAGTGGAGCGGGCTGCGGCAGAACGATGTTGCCCCGCCTGGAATCCAATACCCCGCAAGTCTGGGATAGCCAGGTCTGTCTGGTGATCTGGTCTGTCTGGTTGGTCTGGTCTATCTGGTCCATCTGGTTTGTTTTGTTTCGTGACCCAGTGAAACCAAATACACGAGACAGACCGGACAGACTAAATGGAAATGACAGGTTGGCAGACTTTTCAGCATCCTGCTAGACATGGAGCACCCTCAAGGGGGAAGGATCTCCGGCCACCTGAAACACATGCTGTGCAACTGTTTCCACCGTCAGCCGGTCGAGACAGTCCCAATAGGGACAGGCCTCGTAAATACATTTTTCGCACGTCGGCACATCAGGGCGCAGGACCAGTCCCTTGCCGAGCGGCTGCCAACGCGTCGGGAGATTGTTGCGCCGCGGATCGAACAGACTGACATTCGGAACCGCGCAGGCTGCGGCAATGTGGGCCGGGCCTGTGGCTCCGGAGACGACTGCGTGACTCGCCGCAATCACGGCCATCAACTCGCGCAGCGATAACAGCCCCATGAGATTCAGGACCGAGGCAGGAAGCGGCTTGCCACTATTCACGTGCTGATTAAACATGTCTGCTTCCGCCTGGCTTCCGGTCAGCATCACCCCCGCTCCCTTCCGATGCAACTCATGCGCAAGTGAATGATAGTGTTCAACGCGCCAGCGCCGGGCCGCAACCCCGCCTGGATGAAGCACGACCCTGGGCGTCCCCATCCCGCGTAACCGCTCTTGTCCCCGCGCTCGTTCTGCATCAGTCAGCACGAGATTCGGTGGGGACACGATACCAGGTTGTAATCCAAGCCCCGCGAGCATGGCGACGTTATACGCGGTTTCATGTTTGGAAAAATCCTTCCGATGTTCATAGACTCGACGATTTGCCAGCACGCTATACCAGCGGTAGCCTGTCGCAACTCGAATCGGGACCCGTGCCAGGAACGCGGCCCACATCAAATGCTTGAACGGCTTGAGAAACACCACGGCATCGACGGCCCGGCGAAACAACGATACCAGCTCGCGCAAGGATTCCCGGCCAGTGACCGTCCAGACCTCGTCGAGATCCGGATGGTGCGCCAAGAGCGGGGCTGCATACTCACTGGACAGGAAGATGATCCGCGCCTCTGGCAGGAGCCGGCGCAGCGCAGAAGCGACCGGCAGACACAAAATTTCATCGCCGATCCCGTCAGGCCTGGCTAAGAGGACGTTCATCGCGGAACCATCCGAAGAGGCCGCTGCGCTCGCGCCGCCGCCAATACTTGTTCAGGCGACACCGATCGCAAGCACTCCAACGGTAGAGTATTGTGGCACGTCCGACTAAAACAGGGGCTGCAGGGCACCTTCCCCGTCAAGACATCATGCCCTACCCCATAGGGACCGGTTCGCACCGCACTCGTCGGCCCGAACAAGGCCACGACCGCGGTACCAACCGCAGCCGCGATATGCATGGGACCTGAATCGTTCGTGATCAGCACCGACGCCTTGCTCAAGAGCGCCGGCAGCAACCCCACTGTCGTGGCTCCGGCCAGATCGATGGCAGGGGTCTTCATTTCCGCCCTCACCGCAGCGACATCTACTCGTTCATCAGGACCACCGATCATCACCACCGCACCATATCCTTCTTGCTGCAGCCGATCTGCGACTTCGGCGAACGACGCAGCCGGCCACCGCTTGGTCGGCCACCGGGCAGAAACATTCATCGCCACCCAACTCATTCCAGGCGTCAACCCGGATCGGCTCAACAGGCGATCGACCTCATCATGGTCGGTTTGCGGGATACGGAAACGAAATTCCGGCGTACCGGACTCCACCGCCCCCACAGCCTTGGCCACAAGCAGGTAGCGATCGACCGCGTGCATCTCCGATTGTGGAACCGGCACGCGCCTCGAATAGAACCAGGGACTCCCCTCTCGCCCATTGGTAAATCCCACAAGCAGAGGAGACCCGCTGAGCCACCCGATGGCGGCGCTCCGAAAGAGACCTTGGAGATCTACCACGAGATCAAAACGCTCTGCACGAAGAAGGGACACCTGGGAGAGCCACCCCTTGAGCGTCGATTCCACCGGCCAGACTCGATCCACCCCGTCGATCCGCTCGACAAGACCAGCCCACTCGCGCTTGACCAGCCAGGTCAGTCGAGTCTTGGGATAGGCTCGACGGATTGCCGAGAAGGCCGGCATCGCATGCACAATGTCGCCCAGTGAGCTCGGCTTGATAAACAAGATCTGGCGGTAGTCTTCCATAAGATTAGGTGTTTAGGCTGAAGGCTGAAGTGTTCGGAACTTCGAACTCATAACTCAGAACTCAGAACTTCGTGTCCCGCCTGTCGCGCACGTCTTGCTTGTCTCACTCACGCTTCACGACCTTCTCGGTTTCTACGAACTTGGGTGCAAGCAGCGATGAATTCTTCACTAGTAGGCTGAAGGCCTTTAGTCTTCAGTCTAAACACCTGCGTACGTACCATCAGCCAACTCAAGTGCCCGAAGTGTTGCGTGATCCCGCATGCTTGACCCCTAAACACCTTCAGCTTATCTACCTGAGCAGTTCATGAGCCTCGCCCATCTCGCTTTTCCCGCTCGTCACGCCCTTTCGCGCTCATCGCAGCATCATTCAGAATCCAGTCCACTGCCTCAGGCATAGACTTCGCCACGGCATCCGGCATGGCCTGTTCAGCCTTGAGCCTATCCAACGCCTGCACGTCCACCAGCGCGGAAGTGAGAAGAATAGCCTTGGCGCCCACCCTGTTCGCCAATTGTATGTCGCGCGCATGATCGCCGATCAAATAGGAACGCCGAAGATCCAGTTGCAACTCTGACACAGCCCGTTCCACCATTCCGACATTCGGCTTGCGACAGCGGCAGCCGTCGTCAGGATGGTGCGGACAGAAATAGATCGCATCCAGCGCCGCGTCCTCCTGTTCCAAAAGACCCTCCAATCTGGCATGAATCGCTCCCAGATCCTTGAGGGTCAGAATTCCACGGCCGACACCGGATTGGTTGGTCACAACCACTAGTTTCGCACCAGCCACTTTCAAACGCGCAAGGGCTGGCCCGACCCCCACCAACAACTTCAGATCGGCGGCGATTTTCAGATAGCCTGGGTCGTAGTTCAATGTTCCATCTCGATCAAGAAACACGGTGACGCCGTCGAGAATGTTGCTTCGGTCTGTCTGGTCTGTTCGGTCTGTCTGGTTTGCCTGGTCCGCACGAGACAGCTCTTTCGGACCAGATAGACTAGTCAGACCCGCTTCATAGACCTGCTCAACAGTCACCCTTGTCATACACCGATGGTCGATGGGACATTCACGCAACAGGCAAGGGGCACAATCGACCGGTTCCCGCACAATGGCATGAGCGCTCCCAAAGGGCGCTGTGGTGCGCCAATCGGTCGGACCGAAGATCGCCACGACCGGCACCTGGAACGCGGAGGCGATATGCATAGGACCGGTATCATTCGTGAGGAGCATGGCACACCGTTTCACCGCTGCCATCAATTCACGGATCGTCGTGGTTCCGGACAAGACCAGAGATCGGGACGACAGGCGCGCAGCAATCTCCTGGCCCAAACGCTCTTCCCCATTGGCCCCAAAAATCACCACGCTGACTTGCTGTTCACGAGATTCGCGAATCGTGCGGCACAGTTGTTCCGTGACCTCGGCAAACCGCTCAGGCAACCAGCGCTTGGCCCCGCCGTAGGTCGAACCGGGGTTGATCCCGACGACGACATCTGATGCGGTCAGTCCGCCTTGGGTGAATCGCCCTGCCATCGCCCGTTCTTCCTCAGGAAAGACGACGAGTTCCGGTGCGGAGGGATCGCCCATGAGGCCCAACGGCTTCAACAGATCCCAATAATAGCGAACTTGATGGACGAGTGTGCGGCCATCCAACGCTGCGACTGGATCGGACAACAGTAGACTTCGTCCGTCTGTCGCATACCCATAGCGCCGAGGCACACCGGCCAGAAACGTCAGGAACGCCGCCTCGAAGGCATTCTGAAACAAGACCGCCAGATCGAAGCCTTGCCGCCGCAACTGCCCAGCCAGCGCCCATTTACCGGAGAGCCCCGCATGACGCCCCTTGGTGTCGTAGGTCAGCACGCGCGTCAAGGCCGGATGGCCCACGAACAAATCGGCCACAGCTGGCTTAACCAACAGCGCGATCTGAGCATCGGGGAACAGCCTCCGCAATCCACGGAGCGCTGGTTCGCACATCACCGCATCGCCAAGCCAGTTGGGTCCACGCACAAGAATACTTTTGATGGCTTCTTTATTCACCACCCTCTGCCCTTCAGTCTTTAGCCTTCCGACTCCGCCTTCAGCCTATTTCCCACCCCCAGCACCAACCGCCGCAATCGATCTTCCCCTACTGTCATGTCCGTGGTCAGTCGGACTGCCCACCAGCTATCGGTGTGTTGGAGGAGCGCTGCCAACTTGCAGGCATCTTTCTCCGTCGTCACGACCAGCTCAGCCTGGAGTTCAGCTGCTCTGGCGCTCAGTCGCTCGACATCCTGACTCGTATAGGGATGGTGATCGGCGTAGACCACTTCATCCAGGATCCTGATCCCTATTCGCTCGACGAGCGATCGAAATGATTCGGCATGACCCACGCCACTACAGAGCAACGCGGTCTTTCCCTTGGACCAAGAAAGCGGCTGCTCCCTTCCGGTCATCACCGACACGAGCCTCTCCGGACGAAAGACCGCCTGGATCGGATCCGACATCGTACCGAGCGTGGCCTGCAGCTTGCGGCAGACCTCTGTCACCTGAGCCGGCACATCCGCTCTTGTGACCACAATCGCAGTCGCGCGCGCCGCCGCCTGCAGTGGTTCCCGGAGTCGGCCGGCCGGCACCAGGGCCGCGAGTCCCCCCGCATCCGTGGCATCGACCAGCAAGAGATTGACGTCGCGATAGAGCCCCAGATGCTGAAATCCATCGTCGAGTACCAGACAATCGATCGGAAATTGATTCAAGACCCAGTGCCCGAGCTCATAGCGATCGGCGCCTACGGCAACGATCGCCTTGGGACAACGCTGCGCCATCAAGGATGGCTCATCGCCTGCCTCATTCGGGCCGACCAGCAGGCGCTCGCCATTCGACACTAACAGATACGGATCCGTACTTGTCCGTCGATAGCCCCGGCTGAGAATCGCGACCCTCTTCCCCTGTGCCAGGAGCCAATCGACAAGCGCAATAACTACCGGCGTTTTCCCCGTCCCACCCAGCGTGAGATTCCCGACACTCAGCACGGGAACCGGTAATCTCCGCTGAGCGAACCAGCCCCAGTCGTACAGCAGCGCGCGCAGTCGCGCAACCACGCCATAAGGGATCGCGGCCCACATCAGCCACCATCTGACCTTTGTCCCTGGATTTAACACGTTTCGTAACTACCCAGGTAGATAGGCTGAAGGCTTTTAGACTGAAGGTTTTGATGCGAGATAATTTATTCTCCTTCGCCGAATACCCTGTAGCTTCCGGCCTTCGGCCTTCATGCCTGAATACCTGAGTAGTTGCTACTTTTCTATATTATCGTCCAGCCATGAGGGGGAGCGACCGGTCAGCGAGAGGAGACCCGCTGGTACCTTGCTGCGGCGTCAAGAGCCTGTCGATAGCCTCCAACGTCCGTCGCAAGGCTCCCTGATTCTGTTCGACCACCTGACGCGCCGACCGGCCCATCCGCTCACGCTCATCGTCATCAGAAAAGAGGGCCAATATCTGTCGCGTGAGGTCCTCCGCCTGGAGAACCCGACGGCCCCCTCCTGCATGGATCAAGAGGTCTGCAATCTCCGCGCAGTGGTCGGTGTAGCGGCCGAACAACACCGGCTTCGCCCACTGAGCCGGTTCCAGCAAATTGTGTCCGCCAATTGGAACGAGCGTGCCTCCGACGAACGCCACCACCGCTTCCCGGTAAATCGCAGCCAATTCACCCCGCGAATCGAGCACCACCACACGGGGACTGGTAGACCGCAACGAGCCGGCCTGCCCGATGGTACTGCGTCGCTGCACGGCGAGCCCGCGCGCCCGAATCATCGCCTCCACCGATTCCGCTCGTTCAATGTGTCGAGGAGCCAGCAGCAAGACCGCTGAGGGACAGCGTGCCACGAGCGCCTGATAGCATTCCACGAGAGTCTCTTCTTCACCGGGATGGGTACTGCCGGCCACAAACAGCTGTTCCGTATCCTGAAGCCCAAGATGAGCCCTGGTCATCCCACCCTCCGCGACGACCGGTATCGGCTGGTCGAACTTGATATTCCCCGTTCGCCTGACTCGCGAGGCCTCTGCTCCCAGCGCAACAATACGGTCGACGTCCCGGTCTGACTGCATCAGGCAGAGGCTGAGCGTCTGCAACATCGTCCGGTAGAACGATCGTACGGGCGCCCACTGCTGCCGCGCAAAAGACCTGGACGAGAGCCGACCGTTCACAAGGACGGTCGGCACTCCGCGCCGACGCAGGTACCACAAGAGATTCGGCCAGAGTTCGGTCTCGACGAACAGATAGAGGGATGGTTGCAGTCGTTCGATGAAGCGGGATACGACACAGGGGAAATCGAGCGGCGCATAACAATGCTCTGCCACACCGGCCAACCGTTGCTCCACGGCTTCCCGTCCGGTCTCAGTCACCGTCGAGACTACCAGGCGATGCTCAGGATAACGGCTATGCAGTTCATTGACGAGCGGTGTCACCGCCACTACTTCACCGAGAGAGACGGCGTGGACCCAGATCACTGGTCTGTCTGGTTTGTCTGGTCTATCTGGTCTATTTGGTCTATCTGGTTGGTCTGGTCGACGAGATGGACCAGACAGACCGGATAGACCAGATAGACTATTTCCTAGTCCCAGCCGTTGAAGCAATCCTGGACGGCACCGTCGTTTGGCCAGCAGGACCGCCACGATGACCGGCGAAACGATCAGCAACACAATGTTGTAAATGAGACGCCACATGGCTTTGCGCGTTAGCAGGATGCTGAAAAAGTCCGCCAGCTTTCTAGAAGGCTAAGGCTCAGGTCAAGGCTGAGAGAAAAGAGTCTGATCTTCGCTCAACCTTAACCTCAGCCTACTTCAGAAGCTGCGGCCTTGCTGGACGGCCTTTTTGAGTATCCTGCAGGATGTTCAACTTTTGTCCAAGACGTGTAGGCCATCGAAATTCTGCCGTGACGAAATAGTTTTTTCGCAGCCTGTGAGACGTGAGACGTAAAACGACGCGTCTGGACCCCTTACCTCCAACGCCTGACGCCTCATGTTTCACGCTGTACAACCTCGTCCGCCTGATCCGTCAGTCGATTCAGGACCGTCTCAAGCTCTAGGCATAACGCCGCCAGCGCCTGTTCATCAGAATCTCGCGGCACCCAGATGGGGGCGCCCCACAGATAGAGACCTCGTGACCATGGATATGGGACCATGAACCGATCCCAGCTCGCGAAGAGTTTTTTTTTGAACAGCTAAAGGCCAGCGGCACAATCGGAAGCCCGGTTGCTCTCGCCAGTTGAACCACCCCGAGTTTCGCAACCTGGCGCGGCCCCTTGGGTCCATCGGGAGTCACCACAAGATCGGCACCGGATCGCCCAAGGCGGATCAACTCCCGCAAGGCAAGCGCCCCACCCCTGGTGCTCGATCCACGAACTGCCCAATGCCCGAATCGAGAGATGATGCGCGCGATGATTTCACCATCCTGATGTTGGCTGATCAACACATTGGCCCCTGTTCCACGATAGCCTGTAGGGATCATGAGTTGCTGCGCGTGCCAAAAAGCGAGGATGATATGCTGGCCCTGACGATACAACGCATCCACCTGTTCGTGGCCCTGCGAATCCATCCGCATCGACCGCCCCAGCCCTCGAATCACCGCAGCCCCGATCGGAGGGAGCACAGAGAGCTTTAGCCACTTCTCGACTCGCTTCATGGCGGGATTACGCATCGGGCACATCCTGGAACTGCATCGCATGGAGCCGCTGATACTGTCCCCCGCGGCGAAGCAGCTCGTCGTGTGTCCCCACTTCGACGATCGAGCCGCGGGCCAGAACTATGATCCGATCGGCCCGTTGAATCGTGGACAACCGATGGGCAATGACGACGGTCGTTCGGTTTTTCATCAAATTGGCAAGCGCCAGCTGGACGACCCGTTCAGACTCGGTGTCCAACGCCGACGTCGCTTCATCGAGAATGAGCAAGGGAGGGTCTCGTAAGATCGCGCGGGCAATAGCCAAGCGTTGCCGTTCCCCGCCGGAGAGCTTCACCCCTTTCTCTCCCACGATCGTCTGGTACCCCTGCGGAAGGCGCTCGACAAAATCATGGGCATAGGCCAATCGCGCTGCCTGAATGATGTCTTCGTCGGTCGTATCCTCCCGCCCAAAGGCGATGTTGTTGCGAATGCTGTCGTCAAACAAGACCACATCTTGCGACACCAGGCCAATTTGCGATCGGAGCGAGCGGAGGGTGTACGACTGAATATCGACCCCGTCGATGAGAATGCGACCGGCTGTCGGCTCGTAAAAGCGCGGGATAAGATTGACCAATGTCGTCTTTCCACTGCCACTGCTGCCCACAAGCGCCACCATTTCTCCGGCGCGAATCGTCAGATTGATGTCGTTGAGCGCCGGCACCGCCTGGCTCTCATAATGAAACGTCACATCGTCGAACGTCACCGACTGGGCAATCCTCGGCAACTCCAACCGGCCCTTCTCCGCATCCTGCTCGGTCTTGAGGTCCAAAACGCCGAAGACCCGTTCCGCCGCTGCCAGGGCCTGTTGAATAGAATTATTGGAACCCGACAGCTTGCGAATCGGCGAATAGGCCATAAACATCGCCGTTAGAAACGAGAAAAACGCCCCCGGCGTCATGGAGCCGTTGATCACGAGAAAGCCGCCATACCAAATAATCGCCGCGACCCCCACAACACCGATCACTTCCATATGCGATGACCCGAGAGAAGAGACCTGAATCGCCTTCATCGTCGTACTGAGGAACGAGCGATTGCTCTGTTTAAACCGCGCCTCCTCCGCCTCTTCACGCCCATAGGCCTTCACCATGCGAATGCCGGATAACGTTTCCTGAAGTGTGGAGGCCATGTCCCCCATCCGCTCCTGGCCGCTTGCCGCCAGCGCCCGTAACCGTTTCCCCATCCGCACCATCGTGAACACCGCCAAGGGAATGACAATCACCGAGAGACCGGCCAGCCGCCCATTCTGATAGAAAATCACACCCATCATGGCCAGGAACGTGAGTCCCTGCTGAAAAATATCTTTCAGCACTCCCGCCACCGCGTTGGCCATCAACGTGACGTCGTTCACCACACGGGCCACCAGCCGCCCCGACGTATTCGCATCGTGATAGGGAACGGGCAACCGAATGAGCTTCCCAAACAATTCCTGTCGAATGTCGGTGATCACCTGATTCCCGACATAGTTCATGAGATAGTTTTGCCCGTAGTTGAAGGCACTCTTGAGCACCGCCACGACGAAGAGCGCGAGCGGGAGGATCAGTAAGAGGCTTTCATTCCTGTTGATAAAAATCTCGTCGAGGACCGGCTTGACGAGCCAGGCGTAGGCACCGGAAAATGCCGCCACCAACGCCGAGCAGAGGAATGCCGCACCCAACCGAACCCGATAGGGCTTCAGGTAACGGACCAATCGTATCAAGCGATCTAGAGTCGACATTCAGACAACACCACCTCTGCAGCTCGACTGGAGGCGCCTGGTTCCCCCAATGACTGCCGAACCTGTCGCAGCCCTTCTTTCATACCATTATATGCCGACGGATCGCGCAAGAGGTGCAGGACTTCCTGGCACAACCGTTCGGCCGTCGCCTCATCCTGAATCAGTTCCGGCACGACCGATCGACCGGCCACCAAATTGACGAGCCCGATCCATTTCACATTG
The DNA here is from genome assembly GCA_016650275.1 of Nitrospiraceae bacterium. Classification (GTDB taxonomy): domain Bacteria; phylum Nitrospirota; class Nitrospiria; order Nitrospirales; family Nitrospiraceae; genus Palsa-1315. The sequence goes on from JAENWB010000043.1 coordinate 21,552, forward strand.
ATCAGCCAACGCGCCAGACGATACGTCAACGGCGATGTCTTGTACAGCAACACCATAGGAGTCCCCACCACCGCCGCCTGTAAGGTCGCGGTCCCCGATGCGATGAACAACACATCGGACAGGGCCATTACCTCGCTGGCTTGATCGTGCACCACGCGAACCGGCACAGGGCTATGCTGCAGCAAGGTCTGGATCAGATTATCGTCAATTGAGGAGGCCTGCGCCAGGATAAACTGCGTTCCCGGTTCGGCCACGACCAATTGTGCCGCCGCCTGTAGGAGCACCGGTAGGAGCAGTTCGACTTCGCTCCTTCGACTTCCCGGCAACAATCCGACGACGCGAGCGGACTCGTCCAAACCGAACTCTTGCCGAAGCTTCGTACGATCATACTGCGACGCCACCGAATCAAGCAGTGGATGGCCGACGAACGTGCACCGAACTCCTGCCTGACGATAGAGTTCCGGCTCGAATGGAAGGATGACGACGACATGATCGACCCGGCGCTGAATCCACTTCATCCGCCCAGGCCGCCAGGCCCACACTTGTGGGGCAATGTAGTACAGTACACGTCGACCGGCGGCTTTGGCCACCCGGGCGAAATGAAAGTTCAGTCCAGGATTATCGATCAGCACGACGAGATCCCAGGCCTCTGCCTTCAACACCCGCCGGATAGCCAGTACGCGCTGGACCATGGTTCGGATAGCGGACAGCCCGATCAATCCCATCACGTCCAACTGTGGGACACCCGGCACAAGGGTTACGCCCGCGGCGCGCATCGCGGCTCCACCAATGCCGACCAACTGGGCTGTCTGGTCAAGCGCCATGATCGCTTTGGCTAAATGAGCCCCGTGGAGATCACCGGAAGCCTCGCCTGTTACGATCAGAATCCTCATGACTTGGGGGAGGGTTATGGGGGTAGAGGGGGTAGAGGAGTAAGAGCCTACCCCTTTTTTATCCCCTGCCCCGGTACCCCAACTTTATCCCCACTACCCCCTTCTTCATGGCGCGCTGCAAAGGCCGCAATAGCCTGCAAGACTTGGTGCGCCACGTCCACTGCCGCGGCGCCATCTTCGCCCGACCCCACCGGCCTCGTGCCAGTTCCGGCAGCGTGACTCGTGGATTATTCAGAAAACGCCACGCCGCTTGGGTATAAGAAGCGCTGCTGCGCGTATCGGGCAGCGATGCAATACCTGCCGCCAGCGCTTGCGCACCACGCACGTGTTGTTGCACCATGATCTGCCAGC
>JAENWB010000044.1:0-14562 GCA_016650275.1 Nitrospiraceae bacterium
AAGCCTCTGGCGCTCATCGCCGGGGGCTTTCTCAACCTCAAGGAGTCACTACGATGAAATCCTATCAACACTTCGCTACAGTCCTCGTTGTCTGCTGAAGACATCGGCCAATCCGCTGACGGCAACCGCCTTGTTGCCTTCTCCCTGCCAGATTCTCGTGCGCTAAGTGGGCGTCAGATCAGGTGGTCAACGGAGGGCGCAGACATGGTCATAAACCAGATGATTACGGGAAACGAAGACGCTGAAAGAGCTGCGGGCTGTTGTGCGGGTACTACTTGCGCGAGAGGGACAATGTGGGAAGCAGGAGGAGCCCCCCTGCCATACTCAAAGGGGACCGCCCGCAGGCATGGTCTTGGGGTACTGCCGTCTATAGACCTCACCCCGCCCGCCTTCCTAGATGGTTATACTTCCAACGAGCGATCGACCAATGGTAACAGGTCACGTTCTTCGGAAATGAAGAGCGCCCGAACCGACTGCATCATATCCTCGAAAAACTCATCGAATGCCTGATCGTCGTCTCCTTCGGATTGTTGTAATTCCAGGATCATGGCTTTGATTTCTTCGTGTTCACCTTCAATAGCTCCAATTAGCTTCGGACCCTCTGATCCGGACTTCCGGAACTTCTGGAATACAAGGTTTTCCCCCATCTCCAAATACGAGGCGAGTTGGTGAAGAATTTGTTCCACGAGAGCCTGCCGTGAATCAGGTAGAGAAGCGAGATACTGCTGAAACAACGCCAGGATTTGTTCATGACTCTCCTTGATCCGGCATGTGATATCGACGGACGCGGAGGAAGTATGTGAAGGTCTGGTCTCTGCCATCGTATACCCTCCCTCAATTCTCTACTTTTTGTAAGGATGCGGCTCGATTTCCACTGTTACGATAGCAGAATGAGGCTCTACAGCTACTGGCCAAGACTCTAAACGCGGTAGAAGAAGTAAATGGGCAAGGGAGCATGCGAGTTCCCCGCGACGGGTCGGTCCTTGGCTCTCCATCTGCCTTCAATCTTCAGGCTGCAGATGATGAAATTTCTTACCCCCTACCAGCTCCAAAAAGAGGCGGCCCATCCCATGACGATGAATCAAGCGGCTGCCTTACGAGTAAAGTGGAAACAGCAAGCGGATCGCTCACCGTGCGGGCATCTGAGCCTGGAATTAGAATGGGATGGCCAAGTTGATTCGACGGGCAGCTATGTCTATATTGTCTGACGATTCCCTGGAGTCTTACTCTCTGAGTAATTTTGACCAGACCGCAATGGGTCGAACAGGTATAAGTAAAGAATATCCTGACCGGATTCGCTGGCATGGCCGACATGGGCGCACGAAAGGTTCCACCCGCATTATGATCACAAGCTACTCAGCACCCCTGCTGATTCTACCCAGCCTGGTGGAGAGGGACCGAAGTTGCTCACACTGAATATCAATTCTAAGGATTATGCGGTCAATGTACCAGAAGACATGCCATTGCTCTGGGTCCTTCGGGATGTTCTCGGTATGATGGGCACGAAGTTCGGATGCGGTATTGGCCAGTGTGGCGTCTGCACGGTGCATGTCGACGGTCAGCCGATTCGATCTTGTATCATGTCTGTGGTTGCGGTCACGGGTAAGAAGATCATGACGATCGAGGCGGTCGGCCAGACGCCCACCGGTGCGAAAGTACAGAACGCATGGCTGGATCTGGAAGTGGTGCAGTGCGGGTATTGCCAGTCCGGCCAGATTATGTGCGCTGCAGCCCTGCTGGAGGCCAAGCCGCAACCGAGCGATGCCGACATCGACGCGGCCATGGCCGGCACGATCTGCCGCTGCGGCACCTATACGCGAATCCGCGCGGCGATCAAGCAAGCGGCGCAGTCCTCTTAATTGCCGCGCTCTGCATGGAAACGCCCCATGGATCTCGAACAACAATTGAATTCGGCGAAGCCCGATACAGAATCCATGTCCATGGGCAGCCTTTCACGCCGGACCTTCCTGAAGGTCAGCGCAGTTGCCGGCGGTGGGCTGCTCTTGAGTTTCATCCTCCCCAGGAGGATCTGGAGCAGCGAATCGGCTGGTGCTACGACTGCGGAAGTTTTCGCTCCTAACGCCTTCATCCGCATGGGTCGTGACGGTCGCGTGACGCTCATTATGCCCTACGTCGAAATGGGTCAAGGCACGTACACGTCGATTCCGATGCTCATCGCCGAGGAGATGGAGATGGATCTCGCGCAGGTTACCCTCGAAGCGGCGCCTCCGGACGAACGGCACTACGCAAACTCGATCTTCCACATTCAGGCAACGGGTGGCTCGACATCCGTACGGGCCTCCTGGGAGCCTCTCCGCCGTGCCGGTGCCACCGCGCGTACGATGTTGGTGTCCGCCGCGGCGCAGGCATGGGACGTAACTCCGAAGTCCTGCCGAGCAGAGAAGGGCGAGGTGATCCATGCGGCAAGCGGCCGCCGGCTCACATATGGAGCCCTGGTCGATACGGTGGCGGCATTACCGATGCCGGCTGATGTTGTGCTCAAGGACCCCAAGGACTTTACGCTCATCGGCACCTCGGCCAAGCGTCTCGATACGCCGGACAAGGTCAATGGTAAGGCACAGTTCAGCATCGACGTCATAGTTCCCGGGATGAAGATCGTCTCCGTTGCCGCCTGTCCGGTATTCGGCGGCAGGCTCGTGGCCGTGGACGACAGCAAGGCCAGGATGATCAAGGGTGTTCATCAGGTGGTGCTGCTCGACAATGCCGTGGCGGTAGTTGCCGACCATACGTGGGCTGCCAAGCAAGGTCTGGCCGCGCTCGACATTCAATGGGACGAGGGCCCCAACGCCACACTCAGCAGCGCCGAAATTGTCCGGCAACTCGAAGCGGCCTTGCTGAGGCCAGGCGTGATCGCACGCGAGGACGGCGATGTGGCCAAGGTCATGGCCGGGGCCGCCAAGAAGGTCGAGGCCGTGTACCAGATGCCGTTTCTCGCCCATGCGACGATGGAGCCGGTGAGCTGTACCGTGCACGTACGCAAGGATGGCTGCGATGTGTGGGTCGGGTCACAGGTCCTCGCTCGTGCACAGGCCACTGCCGCCGAGGTGACGGGTCTGTCATTGGAGAAGATCCAGGTGCATAACCAGCTATTAGGCGGGGGCTTCGGCCGACGGCTGGAAGTGGACTTCATCACGCAGGCAGTGCAGATCGCGAAGCAAGTCGAGGGTCCTGTGAAAGTGGTATGGACGCGGGAGGAAGACATCCAGCACGACATTTATCGGCCTTACTACTATGACCGGATGGTTGCCGGTCTTGACGAAGGTGGGATGCCAATCGCTTGGAGTCATCGCAGCGCCGGCCCTTCGATCTACGCGCGATGGTTCCCACCGGCGTTTAAGGATGGCCTCGATCCTGACGTGTTGGAGGGGGCGGCGGACCCACCGCCCCCGTACGCTCTCCCCAATATGCTGGTGGAATATGTACGTCAAGAACCGCCCGGCATTCCGGTAGGATTCTGGCGTGGTGTCGGACCCACGCACAACGTCTTTGTGGTCGAGAGTTTCATCGATGAGCTGGCCGCAGCGGCGAAGAAAGATCCCGTCGAGTACCGCCGCGCGCTGCTCGGCACATCGCCGCGTGCCAAGGCCGTGCTCGAGCTCGCCGCGGAGAAGGCAGGCTGGGATAAGCCGCTACCTGGAGGCCGCGGCCGCGGCGTGTCGGTGCAGTTCGTGTTCGGCAGCTATGTCGCACAGGTTGCCGAAGTCGAGGTTGCCAAGAGCGGCGAGGTGCGCGTCACACGCGTGGTCTGTGCCGTGGACTGCGGGGTCGTGGTCAATCCGGACACGGTGAAGGCGCAGATGGAAGGTGGCATCATGTTCGGTCTCACGGCCGCTCTGTTCAGCGAAATCACCTTCAAAGACGGCCGCGTAGAACAGAGCAATTTCAACGACTACCGAATGTTGCGGATCAATGAGGCGCCGGCGGTCGACGTGTATCTGGTGGAGAGTGCCGAACCGCCCGGTGGCATCGGCGAGCCCGGTACCTCGGCGCTGGCTCCGGCACTGACCAACGCGATCTTCGCGGCGACCGGCAAACGGATCCGGAAGTTACCGGTGAACCGGGCTGAGTTGCGTTCTGCATAGTTCCCGGAGGCACACACCGTGAAGCGCTCCACTTACACGAATCCGTTCATACTGCTCATGGTGATGATCATGGCGGCTATGAGCGGATGTATCGTGCGCCCGCATGGACCCACGGACTTTGCGGGCGGGACGCGGGTCGCTTTGGCGGATTATCGGGGAAGCGATCCCACCGGGGCGCCGCCTGGCGTCGCAGAAGCCGATCTGGTAGCGCGCGGCGAATATCTCGCACACGCTGCCGATTGCGTCGGCTGCCATACCACACCGCACGGCAAGGCGTTTGCGGGGGGACTGGCCTTCACACTGCCGGTTGGCACGCTCTATTCGACGAACATCACGCCGGATAAGGAGACCGGGATCGGCGCGTGGACCGACGATGAGTTTGTGAGGGCGATGCACGAGGGCGTTGAGAGGAATGGCACGCGTCTCTATCCCGCCTTTCCCTACAGTGCTTACACCCTGTTGACGCGCAGTGACGTCCTGGCCATCAAGGCGTATCTCTTTAGTCTCAAGCCGGTCCATTATAGGCCCCCAGAAAACGACATGATGTTTCCGTTCAATCAACGTTCTCTCATGGGGCTCTGGAACATGCTGTACAACCCGGCACAGCGCTTTCAGCCGAACATCGATCGACCACTGGTATGGAATCGGGGTGCCTATCTGGTCGAAGCGCTTGGGCATTGCGGCGAATGCCATACGCCGCGGACCCTGCTCCAGGGACTTGATGAAGATAAGAAGTTCGGGGGCGCGATGATCGAGGGCTGGAAGGCCTATAACATGACGTCCGACCGGCAGTCCGGCATCGGCGCATGGTCCGACGATGAACTGGCGGAATATCTCTCAAGTGGGCACGCCGAGGGACGCAGTACGGCGGCGGGACCGATGGGCCTTGTCCTGAACAACAGCCTGCGTTTCCTGACGCGGGACGATATCCGGGCGATGGTCGCTTATCTGAGAACCGCTCCGCCCATTCACGATCAGGCCGATCTTGGCGTTGCGCAAAAGCGGCCATCCACAACACCGTCGGGGGTGCGCACACAGAGCGTGCACGGGCCAGCGGGCAATGATAATGATGAGGATCTCGGACTGCGCGTGTTCGAAGGCGCCTGCGCGAGCTGCCATGATTGGGACGGCAGCGGGATCCACTCGCCTTATGCCGATCTAACCGGCAATCGCACGGTCAATGATCCAACAGGGATCAATCTGACGCAGGTCATCCTGCACGGGGCCAGCCTCCAGACTCGACAAGGCGAAATGTTCATGCCTGCATTCGGCACGGGGTATTCCGATACGGAAATTGCCGCCGCGGTGAACTATGTGACCGGTCGGTTTGGCGCAAGCGCATCGACGGTGACGTCGGATCAGGTCGCCAACCGTCGCAAGGAAAAGTGAAGGACAAGATGCCCTACACGGCGAGGGGAAACGTGAAAGAGCTGCAGTCCATTATCGACGTCTATAGGAAAATTGAACAGCAAGGCACCCAGGTCGCACTCGCGACCGTTGTCAACGTCACTGGATCCGCTTACCGGCGGCCCGGTGCGCGGATGCTGATCGCAGCCGACGGCCAGACTGTCGGTTCCGTGAGCGGTGGCTGCCTTGAGCGCGACATACTCAACCAGGCCCAGCGGGTGCTTCAATGCAACAAGCCCAGGGTGGTCACCTACGATTCGATGTCTGATGATGATATCGTCTGGGAATTTAACCTCGGCTGCAAGGGCATCGTGGACGTGCTCATTGAGCCCCTCCCTCACAATGGGAAACGAGACCTGCTGACGTTTCTCGCCGACTGTCTCAATCGTAGGCAAGCGGGGATTGTCGCAACCCTGTTCGGTGTGGAAGGCCATATGCAGGCGACGATTGGGAATCGGTTGATGCTGCGTGGGCAGCAGCCTGCGATACATGACATCGGGGATGATGATCTGGCGGAGGCAATCCGTGGTGACTCTCGGCATGCACTTGCAAGGGGCACGTCGACCATCAAAATGTATGAAATGGCCACAGGTCGCGCACGAGTATTTATCGAGGCCATTCAGCCGCCGGTCCCCCTCGTGATATTTGGCGCGGGATACGATGCGGTCCCGCTCGTCCGGTTCGCAAAGGAATTGGGGTGGCATGTCACCGTGGTCGATCCCCGTCCAGGCCATGCGACACCAACACGGTTTCCCTTCGCGGATGCCCTGATCGTCTGCCGGCCGGACGAGATATATGAGCGCATCAAGATAGATCGATGCACCGTGGCGGTCGTGATGACACATAACTTTATTCATGACGCCGAACTGCTGAGGATGCTGCTGCCGTCGGCGCTGCGATACCTCGGCCTGCTTGGGCCCAAGCGAAGGACTCAGCGGTTGCTGCACGAAGCGCGGGAGAAAGACGGCGTACTAAGCCAACACCATCTCGACCGGGTGTACGGCCCCATTGGCCTTGATATCGGAGCCGATACCCCTGAAGAGATCGCGCTCGCGGTCGTTGCTGAGATTCAAGCGGTTCTCGCCGGCCGGTTGGGCGGGGCGTTGAGGACCCGAGAGGGACATCTTCATGAAGAGAGACCCGAAGTGGATGTGGTCACCGTATCAGGAACAATACAAGGAGCGGTGTCTTGTGGCCCAAGGCATTGACGACGCCATCGACGCAACCGATGTCGGGGAAGAACGGAGTGGACCGTCAACGGCCATCATCATACTCGCTGCGGGGTCGTCGACACGCATGGGAAAGCCCAAGCAACTGCTCACGTATGGCAACCTCACATTTTTGCGACATGCAGCAGAGGTGGCCGTCGCGTCCGTGTGCCGACCTATTCTCATTGTGCTTGGAGCTTATGCGAGTCAGCTCCAGAGCGAGATCGATGATCTGCCGGTACGATCTGTGACAAACGAGCGGTGGGCCGATGGGATGGGGTGTTCGATCCAAGTCGGAGTCGGAGCCCTCAAAAATTATGACAGAACGGATAACACCGAGGCCTTGGTCCTGATGCTGTGCGACCAGCCCTATGTGAGGGCCGCCGTCATCAACGACCTTGTCACGGCTTATCATGCAAACGACAAAGGGATTATCGCTTCGGAGTATAGTGGAACCCTGGGTGTCCCTGCGTTGTTCGGACGCGAGTACTTCGCTGAACTCGCGGCAATGAGCGGCGCGGTGGGAGCGAAACGCCTTATTGCCGCTCACGCGTCTGATGTCATGCCTGTCCCATTTTCCAAGGGGATTACGGACATTGATACACCAGAGGACTACAGACAGCTACAGCGTGCGATTGTGCCTCAGGCCCTTTAGCCTGATGTTGAAACAATCGGCCAGCCACACAGACCGTGGCGCGTGAAGCGCAAGATATGCGAGAACGGCGCGGCGTGGACCGATCGGATGTTTACCTTGTCTCGATCATCCGCCAGTCTGTTCGGTTCTCCTAAGGGGGAGTTCTCCTCTTCCAGCAATCTTTTCAACGGCACGCCAGACTCCCGAATCACTGCGCATCCGATTTCATTCGGCGCTGGAGAGTGGACCGTCACAACAGGAATGATGGAGGCCACCTTCTCCGAGCCAATTAAACTCTCGGATGGAAAGACGATTGCTCCTACAGGCAAGAAGGTTAAGATGCCCATGGCGACCATTGCCAGATGGAAGAATGGATGTATCGCCGAGGAGCATCTGTTCTGGGATAACGCGGAGTATATAAAGCAGCTTGGGATCGGCCAGTGACATTACCGAAGACATGTGAGCGGATGCCGGCCCTCTTTGTTGGACATGGTAGTCCAATGAACGCACTGCTGAGGAATCGTTACACAGAAGGCTGGGCGGCTATCGGAGCCAAGATTCCGAGGCCCAAAGCCGTGCTGGTAATTTCAGCTCACTGGTACGTTCCGGGCACTGCGGTGACAGCCATGTCTGCTCCACGAACCATCCATGATTTTGGAGGCTTCTCACAGGAACTGTATCACATACGGTATCCAGCTCCCGGTGATCCGGTCTTTGCCAGTCGCATCCAGCATTTGCTCATACCGATCCCGGTGGGCAGTGACGAGCAATGGGGGCTCGACCATGGGACCTGGTCCGTGCTCTGTCATGTCTTCCCTCGGGCCGACATCCCAGTGGTCCAGCTGAGCCTTGACGAAACGAAGCCGGCCCAATTTCACTATGAGATCGGGAAGCGGCTTGCTCCGTTGCGCGATGAGGGAATCCTTGTTATCGGAAGCGGCAATCTTGTACACAATCTGCAGACGTATGCCTGGGGCCGCCATCCTGTGGAGCCCTTTGACTGGGCAGTCCGGTTTGAACACCAGGTTCATGACTTACTCCTTGCCGGCGACGATAGGTGGTTGATCGAGTATGAATCGCTCGGTCCCGATGCGATGCTCTCCGTTCCCACGCCGGATCATTAATTGCCGTTCCTTTATGTGATCGCGCTTCGCCACAAGAGTGAGCAGTTGAAGTTCCCAGTTGAAGGGGTCGATGGAGGCTCAATTTCAATGCTGACAGTCCAAATCGGTTGATCGCGGCAACCTTTGCACGCGGATGCCCGATGATGTCACGCTATGCAATGACCTGAGAGATCAGTCGATGCCGCGCTGAGTGAACGCCAATGAACAAGCCATCTGTCGATGCCAAACCGCCTCTTCCCATCAAGGATGATGACCATGTCGCCGGACCCGATAGTGCGGCGATCACGGTGGTGGCCTACTGCGATTTCGAATGTCCCTACTGCGGTCGTGCGTATCCCATCATCAAACGACTCCAAGCTCGACTCAGAGATCGTCTGCGGTTCGTCTTTCGCCATTTCCCATTGATTCATAAACATCCCTTGGCTCAGCAGGCTGCAGAAGCGGCCGACGCGGCCGAATCCCAGGGTCAGTTTTGGGCCATGCACGATCTGCTGTTCGAGAATCAGGAGGCTCTGGAAAAGATGATCTGTACGCCTATGCAGTATCTCTCGATCTCGATGTCGGGCGATTTGAACGAGAATTAGTGGGCCGGGTCCATAAAAATCGGGTGGACCGGGATATCCGGAGCGGCCAACAGAGCGGCGTCATCGGAACACCCACGTTCTTTATTAATGGTGTCCGGCATACGGATGAGGAGACCTTGGAACGCCTCGTATTGGGCATGGATGAGAGGAGGCCTGAATGAGTACAGTGGCGAGAAGGATCATGCAGATCATTGAGCCCGCACCTGTCATTGAGGGGGCAGGCGTCAGGCTCAAGCGAAGTATTGCCAGGCTGATTAAGTAGAAATCTGTAACTCCCTGTTTTGACTCTGGTTCCCCGGTTTTCTCTTGGTAGACACGGCGTTACGAGATTTCGATCTCGTCGAGTCTGTTCGATCTGTTCTAGTCTTTTCGGCTGTGTTTTAGCACAAATTTAGCACAGCACATCGTTCTGTCACCGGTGTCATGCTGTTCCTGGTCATCCTGTGATCATGAGCGGCCGTTGGTTTATTTTACGATGTGGTCGCTCAGTCATGTCTATTTTTCAACAACCGGTGGCAACGCAGTAGGAAGTGCCTGTATTACTCGTCTCAGTGAGCCCGCTGATAACCCATCAGCGAGGGGCATCGCCACCGGTCCCGGAACACCGAGGGACGAGGATCTGATCGCGGCAGGGCTGGGTGTGTGCGCTTCAGGGAGGCGCACGGGAGGAGACCCGTGAGCAGACGGCTCAGTCTTCGCCTCAACTGCCACGGGGGATGCACGTGCACAGTTCCTTTCTCAATCGGGCTCTCCACGAATAGGTGCCCCTCTTCCGGCTGAATCTTCGAGCAGGGACAGCGTCCTGGGGGCAGCCAGTTAATATGTTCCAATTGAGCAATTGTGACCAGTATGCCCTCTGTCTACTCGGCATACTGCAGAGCACAATTCATAGGAGGATTCATGTCAAAACAAGCAGCAGCCCATCACAAAAAATCTGCCGAGCATCATGAGCACGCCGCGCGTCATCACAAGGAAGCGGCCAAGCACCATGAAGCCGGCGCTCACGAGAAAGCGGCGCACCATGCCCACCTCGCGCATGGCCATAGCCAACAGGCGATCGATGCGGAGACGGAAGCGGCGAAGTCCCATGTCGAACATCATGGGAATAAGTAGGAGCAGAGAGATCCATGTACGGCCCGTGCAGGTGCCCACGACCAGGGTGGATGGGGCTACCAATGTTCAACGCTCCATCCACCGCTGGACCGCAACCTGCGGGAAATCTGTGAGAGCCCTGAGCCTCTTACTTGGGGTCGTGGTGCTCGCCGGACTTCCCGGGTGCCTGAGTTTTGGGGGCGGCGACGACTCCAACACAAAGGCGGCCAGGAATGCTGCAGAGACCGCGATCTACAGAGAAGTGGCGGAAATGGTGAAGCTCTATCGAACATGCCTTCAGAAGAACGAGGATAATCCAGTGAAGGCCCGAGAGAGCTGCGGCATATACAAAGATGCCATTCGGGACCTGGCCCCTGACAATATGAGAACGATTGTCGGTGAGGTGCTGGATCGGCTGCGAGACAAGAGTCAGAAGCCAGCGAATCGGCGCGACATCGAACCATAGATGGGCCCATCCTTAGAGCGCGAGCCATATAACACCCCAGCATTGTGATGCTGGCCCTGGATGGCTGGAACAATCGCGAACATGAATGCAGTGGCGGTATAGATCGGGGTGCTCTTCTGGGGATGGCTAAGGGGGTATGGGGTCTGCTGCGCGAGATTCCCATCATTGGCCTAATGAATGTTGGCTCTCAGCATATAGAAGAACGCCAATCCCTGACTCACTTGCTGCGAGAATGAAGGCGTCACTCCATACTATGTCGTGTAGTCTGAAAACCATTCTGGGCTATCGTGGGGCCGCCACATGCTTCGCGGTCATCATGGTGATCGCTGCGCTCGTGTCCGTCCCTGTCAATGCCGCTCCTGTCGCGGTACGGGCTCCGGAGGGCCCGACCCATGGCTTTCTCCTCGTGCGTTCACTTGGTGGAGAGCTCATTGGCCAGGGCGAGATGACCCAAGTTGTCAACGATGGAGATCTGGTTGAAAGCCGGTTGGTGTTCCGTTTCAAGGACGGCTCCCTGCACGATGAGACAGTAGCCTTCTCGCAACAGCGTGTGTTTACGATGATCAGCTATCGCCTGGTCCAACGCGGCCCGTCGTTTCCGGACCAGATTGACGTCGCGATAGACCGCAGTACGGCGGAATATACGGTGCGCTCACAAGTGGGGGCGCAGGGTAAAGAGGGGGTACTGAGCGGGCAGGTTGATCTGCCCAAGGATGTCTACAACGGCATGCTCATTACCGTGTCAAAGAACTTAGAGGAGGGCGCCGACGAAACGGTGAGCGTGCTCGAGTTCACACCGACGCCACAGGTCGTCAATGTGCAACTGCATGCCCTAGATGAGCAACCCGTCCAGATCGGCGAGGTGGCGAGTAGGGCGATGCACTACGTCTTTAAACCGCAGATCGGAATGATTCGGGAGTTGCTCGGCAAGGCCACCGGCAAGCTTCCGGCTCAGTTTCACTATGACTGTTGGATCAAGGTCGATGCGACGCCGAGGTTCGTAAAATTCGAAGGGCCCCTGCAACTCATGGGACAGATCGTGCGCATCGAACTCGTGAGCTCCCAGTTGCCCGCAGAGACGGAAGAGAAGAAGATTTCTTCAAAATAACGTTGGCTCGGTCATGGCCGAATCAGTGGTGGCTTAGCCAGTAATATTCTTCCCCACTAGGCCGCCGGACGTGGATTCGCCTGCGCAACCGCCATCGCATGCAGGTCGTCTAACTAAGGGATATCAATCGGATTGCCGAACTTATCGAAGAGCTTGCGGGGATCGTAGAACGCGAGCGCCGTGACCAGCTTGACCCACTGTTCACCCCAAAGTGCTGTGCTAAATTTGTGCGAACACTCTGCGCAATGGATCGCATTCTACAGAATCAATGGAATGTATGGAATCATCTCAAGTCCTTGTTCGCAAAGAAAAACGGGAAAACCATCGCAAAACCAAGCCCCTGTGTGAATCCATCTTTTCGAGCTTTTAAGGCGAGGGCCCTGGCGTCAGTTCCAGCCGGCTCATCACATCTTTCAATAACTTCTGCGTATCTTCTTTTGTAGTCAATTCCTCGATACCGGTTCCAACCTGAGTCAGACCTTCAACGGCCTTACTGTCCCCAATTCAGAAGATTCTGTCCCCCCCCGATCAGCCCCACGAACTTCAAGAGTTCAACCTTAAGCGGCTTGGCCGACTGTTCAGCGCGAGGAGAGGACACCTTGATTAACTCACTGCTTCCTGCGCCGATCGTCGTTCCGCGCGTCACGACGCAGTGACAGATTACTCCCCGCGCTGAAGCGTCGTGGCATGCCCCTTGTCGGTGATATAGGCTTTGACCTTATCTCCCACCACTAGCTTATCCAGTTTCGTGCTCGTATCGACGTGAATTCTGGTTTCTTTGCCATCAGTGTCCTTGATCCAATAATATTCGCCATCCATCTTCATCAGCGTGCCTTTGACCGTGTCTTTGGTGAAGCGTTCCCCCAAAGTTGGTTTCGCCTCTTTGTCCGACATCGGATCGGCGGCTCCAACTATCCCGGCTCCAAAACCAAGGACCGCCACCGTGAGTACTGACAGAGTGAGCTTGCTCATACGTCCTCCCTTAACCGCCGTTAAGCAATAGTCCTCCATTGCCGGCCAAATTGTCGGGATGGAGGGTAGGTGTTATTTCTTTGCCATGTTCCGGCATTCTTCCGCGCACTTGTGACAGGCTTTCGCGCATTGCTGACAATGCTCCGCTTTATGTTTAGCGCATTCATCACCGCACGCCTGACAAATCTCGGCGCATAACATGCACAATTTCGCGGCATACGTTGAGCCGCGTGACATGAATTGAGCGGCCAGACTGCAAATATCGGCGCAGTCCCGATCAAGCTCGATACACCGCACCATCATTTTGATGTCTTGTTCGTGCAAACAGGATGTCACGCAATGTTCGCACGCGGTTACACATTCATTACAGGCTTCGAGGCAACTTTTGTATTGATGAGATGGCATCATGTTTTTTCCCTTTTTAATCATGTCTGTTGCTGTTTCCGCAAACGCCGCGTTCGCAAATCCGCGCATAATCCGGGGGGGCGGCTTTGGTATAAGGCACAATCCTACCGGGGAATATGGGAGGACACCGGCCCGCCGAAAACTGATCCTGCCGAGAGTCACATTTTGTCGCATGATCAGAATACTGAGCGCAGCGCATCACTGCGCCCAATCCCCGCACATTCGCTATTTGCCTCCACCTGCGGAACCACTGCCGCTGCCACTCATTCCGGATGATCCGCTTCCACCCGTAGGTCCAGACAACGAACCGGGGATCCCGGAACTCGTTCCAGTCCGCCCGCTGCTAGATCCTGTGGTTCCACCAGGTCCAGTGTCCATTCCCATCCCTGGTTTGGCTTTTTCCGGGAACGTACCTGCAGTTCCCTTCCCGGGATCGGTGCTTCCGCTGGTCATGCCAGAGCCTATGCTCCCGCTTCCCATTCCGCCCGCAGACCCGCTGCCTGTTCCTCCGGTCCCGGCAGCACCCTGTGCCACGATCGTGAAATCCGACATCGAATCACCGTGTGCTCTGTCGGCTGCAGATGCATAGCCGGCAAGACAGGTAATCCCGACTGTTGCCACACCGACTGAGAAAATATGCATGAGCTTCATGGTAATCTCCTATACTAAGGGTTATATACTAGGTTTTAACGTACAGAATTCTGGGCGTTCGCATTCGGCAGGACCACGAACCGGGCGAGGACTCACCTCGCATAATACCCCCTCTATTCTATTTCACTGCCGGGTGTGGCCAGCTATCTCAACAGCTAAAACAAGCACAGTCTGACGGCGGCTGTTACAGCCGCGGCATACCCATTCAGGCCACGTCATTTCTGTCGCGCGACCATGGGAATGTCGCAAGTAGGCTCCTTCTAAAAACAGTACACTCCTCCGAGAAGTTTAGGACCTAGGAACTTTCCTAGTTTTTAGCGATGAGTCCCCTAGAGGAGGGACCAGAGGAGAGGCGAATCACGTCTACGTGAGTCCTCCGAACGCGGATCTTCTCATTGAGAGCTATACCTTCACAGTCATCTCCCCGCGCACTGGGAAGAACAATCAGGTAGATATTTTGTTTATTTCCTTAGCAGAGGCTCTGGGGGCGCATGCGATCGGCATTATCCTCTCTGGGTATGATGGCGACGGTACTGCGGGATGCCAGCACATCAAGGCCAAGGGAGGAACAACCTTTGCTCAGGACATGTCTGCCATCGTAGACGGCATGCCTCTCAGTGCTCAGGCTTCAGGCTGTGTTGATTTCGTGCTGCCACCCGACAAAATTGCAGCGGAGCTTGCCAAGATTGGTGCACGCGTCGCTTAAGATTGATGCGTGGCGCCGGCGCTCTAGTCGAAACTCATGTTGTCTTCATTGGTGGCGCGTGCGCAATCCGCACCAACTCCTGAGCGATACCCTCAGGTGAAA
>JAENWB010000045.1:0-6912 GCA_016650275.1 Nitrospiraceae bacterium
GCCGCCGTGAGGTTCTTCCTCGTGCGTCCTGATGGCAGGCGCCGACAGAAACGTCTGCCGACAGTGCTCCCCGCAAAAGTAGAACGTCTGTCCGTCGCGCTCGGCATGCCACGCAGACGCGTCATTTACCGTCATGCCGCAAATAGGATCTTCTGTGGTCATGGCTCGGCCTTTCGGAGTCGCGAGGCCTGGCGGACGACCTTCACCAACTCCAACATCACCAGCGGGATCGTACCCACGGCCAGCAGCAGGACGCAATCAATGAGCGACAGGAAAGATGTCTTCAGGAAGCGGCCCATCGTCGCGGAGAACGTAAGGGCAGAGAAAACCCACGGCAAAATATGAAAAGGTGATCGTGTCACGGCAGCACCTCTAGACAGCATTGTGGAAAGAAAAGAGGCATCGCCCGCTCAACTCAAGCAGCCAAGCGGCTAGCGAAAGAACTGAGGGTGTGGAATCAGATTCGGAGGACCGGGGAAGTACTTTTGGAGATGGGAACCATGGAACACGCACTACTCCCTGACAACAGCGTGGGTATGCACTCAAGTGTGAGGGCTGCAGCCGAACCGAGCAAGGTCGTCGCATGATCAACATTCAAGACGAGGGTATGCTTTATCTGACGTTCGGGAGACGAGGTAAGTACCGAGGGGCACATAGTGGTCCCATCCATTGGACAGGCCATTCCCTCCTCCACGTGCAGCGTCGCACCTTCCGCCACCGAGAGATCGGGCAACGGACACACCGTTCCCATCACCTGGCACAAGGTGAAGAAAGAGAGCACCAGGAAAATGATTCGTGTATTAACTCGTCGTATCATGGAACCAACCAGCTCCAGTTACCCCCACTCAACTTCGCTGCCTAGTCTCTAACAACTGAGGCGAGCATATCAAGGTTGCTCGACTCACCCCTGCCTTATTCAGCAATGGCGATACCAGAAAAACATGGAGAGAGGTCTATTAGGCACGCCATATGATTCCATATGCTTATGCGAACCAGCAGGCCACGCCTCAAACCTCATAGTTCGATGGCGTTGAGGCATTTCGGGTCAGTCTCCATATCGATACCTGTAGCGAAGCGCGTCACACCTCTCAAGACAGCACAGGTGATCGATCCCGCCCATTCCAGCAGCATTACTCCAGAAAACCTGCCTTTACCTGAAAAAGAAAAAGATCGTAGTTAGGGCCCGTCAAAGCTTAGTTGGCCCATTGTTGACGTACCTACTGGACCATGCCGTGCAGACGCATCGCGCGTTGTTCCGTGGCCAACGCATCGGCTTCGTCCGCCGCCTTCTTGGAATTTTGGGCTATCACGAGGAAAGGCAGATGAGAGTCGTCAACGTATGGATCAGCATCAACGGCTTCAGCGCTTGGCGACCGTCCAGCCCTGCGCTTCCATGTCTCGCTTCAAACGCGGGACCACCGGGCTGTTCGCACCGTTCGTCCCGTTGATCAATTATCGTGGGGGACGCTCGCTGAAGGGCTCGGGACCTTGACTCGCTCTTCGCTCCACTGGTAGAGCACCGGCAGTACAATAAGCGTCAGTAACGTCGAACTGACGAGTCCGCCGATCACGACCGTCGCCAGGGGTCGTTGCACCTCTGAGCCGATCCCGCTCGCAAAGGCCAGCGGCAGAAGTCCGAGCAGCGCCACGAGCGCGGTCATCAGCACGGGGCGCAACCGGAGGTTGCAGGCTGTCACGATGGCTTCACGCAAAGGCAGGCTTTCAAAGCGAAGCTTGTTCATGTAGGAGACGAGCACGATTCCATTGAGCGCCGCCACACCGAACAGGGCGATGAACCCCACCGACGCGGGGACGCTCAGGTACTGCCCCGTCGCCCACAGAGCGACGATTCCTCCAATTAAGGAAAAGGGCAAGTTGGCGATAATCAGCCCGGCGTGCCGGAGCGAGTTAAAGGAAGAGAATAAGAGAAAGAAGATCAACCCGATCGTGATCGGCACGATGATTCGCAATCTGGCCATCGCACGCTGCATATTTTCAAACGCACCGCCCCATTCCATGGAGTACCCCATCGGGAGGCGCAGTTGCTCCGCGAGCTTTCGCTGCCCCTCCTCCACGATGCTCTGAATATCGCGGCCGGCCACGTTGAGCCCGATAGAAATCCTGCGGCGCCCCCCTTCCCGGCTGATTTGAGCCGGTCCCTCTCGCACGGTAATGGCGCCCAACTCGCTCAGGGGAATCAATGAACCGGATGGCGATTCGATCAACA
Organism: Nitrospiraceae bacterium; assembly: GCA_016650275.1. Classification (GTDB taxonomy): domain Bacteria; phylum Nitrospirota; class Nitrospiria; order Nitrospirales; family Nitrospiraceae; genus Palsa-1315. Next base: position 2,228 of record JAENWB010000045.1, read on the forward strand.
CATTCCCGATGGCTTCAGGGCTGTTTCTGGTCTGCTCCGGAAAGCGAACCGCCACCGCAAACCTGCGCTCGCCTTCCAATATGCGGGTGGCCGGCTTCCCCCCGATCGCCGTTTCGACGACCTGTTGGATGTCCGAAACGTTAATGCCGAAACGAGCAATCTTCCGGCGATTGATGTCCACGGTCAGATACGATTGTCCGGCCTGCTGCTCGACTCTGATATCGCGGACTCCCTCGACGGTAGCCATGATCGCGGCGATCTCTCCGGCTTTTTCCGTCAATGTTGCCAAATCGTCGCCGAACAGCTTGATCGCAACCTCGGTCTTGATGCCGGAGATCAGCTCATCGACCCGCTCTTGAATCGGTTGACTCATCAGCACGGTAATTCCTGGGATCTGCGCTAACCGCGCACGCATCATCTCAACCAACGTCTCTTTATCATGGGCCGAGGTCCACTGGTCGCGCGGTTTCAATGCGACGACCTGATCGCTCTCGTTCAACTCCATCGGGTCGACAGCGATTTCCGATCGTCCCAGCTTGGCCACGTTCGACAGAACTTCCGGAAACTCGCGCAAGGCCCTCTGGGTCTCCATTTCGATGCGGATGGAATTGTCGAGCGAGACATCCGGAAGGCGTATTACTTGCGGCGTCAAGGCGCCTTCCTCGAGGATCGGAATGAATTCTCCTCCTAGAAACGGCACAAGGAACAGGCTGCTGAGCAGCAATCCGACGGCACCGAAAATGACAACTTTACGGTGAGTCAAGGCCCGATCCAACATCGGAAGGTAGAGGCGCTTGGCCCATCGAACCGGGAACGTATCCTCTTCGCCGCCGGCATGCAGAGCCCACAGACAGAGGAGGGGGGACAACGTGAGGGATAAAGCCAGCGACACCAGCAGTGCGATCATGATCGTATAGGCCATCGGTGCAAAGAGCTTTCCTTCCATCCCCTCCAAGGAAACCAACGGGAGAAACACGATGACGATGATGATGATCCCGAAGACCACCGGTCGGCCGACCTCCCGAGCGGAATCGAAGATAATGGCCTTTCGAGGCAGGCCCTGGTGACGGTGATCCGACAGATGCCGGTGGATATTTTCCACTATCACCACCGAGCCGTCGACCAGCAAGCCGATCGCGATCGCCAGGCCGCCCAGAGACATGAGGTTGGCTGATAATCCGACCTGGTTCATGACAATGAACGTTCCGAGAGGCGCCACGACCAGCGTGGCCGAGACGATTAATGCGCTCCGCACGTTCCCTAAGAACAGGAACAACACGATCACGACGAAGACGATCCCCTCCAGCAGCGCTTTGCCGACGGTCTTGAGCGCCGCTTCGACCAACTCGGTACGGTCGTAGAAGGGCACGATGCGGATACCTTCCGGCAAGACACGATCTCGGTGGATAGCCTCCACTCGCTCCTTGACGTGTTTCACTACCTCGAGCGCATTGGCCCCCCGCAGCATCATGACGACTCCCGACACGACCTCGCGTTCCCCGTTCAGCAGTGCCGCGCCATGGCGTACCGCATGGCCGATGGTCACGTCGGCCACATCCCGGATGAACACCGGTGTCCCTCCTTGTTGCTTGACGACAATGTCTTGCAGGTCCTCGATCGCCTTGATCATCCCGACACCGCGGACAATGTATCGGTCGGTGGGGCGGTCGAGAATCCCGCCCCCGGCATTCGCATTATTTCTTCCGATCGCTTCGTAGACTTCAGGAATGGTCAATTCGTACTTCCGCAGCTTGACGGGATCAACGACCACGTTATATTGCTTTACGTAGCCGCCCAGCGAGTTGACATCGATCACACCGGGCAGTCCCTTCAGCAACGGCCGAATAACCCAATCCTGCAGGGTGCGTTCTTCGGTCAACTGATCAGTCTGCAGAGCAAGATCCCCCTTGGCGAAATCCTCGCCGAGGCGGGTGAGGTAGTACTGATACACCTCGCCCAGGCCGGTGGAAACCGGCGCCATCTCCGGTTGCACGCCATCAGGGAGTCCTTCCTTCGCGGAAATCATCCGCTCCAGCACGAGCTGCCGCGCGAAATAGAGATCCATGTCGTCGTGGAAGACGACAGTGATTTGTGACAGACCGAACTTCGAGAGAGAGCGAACTTCCCGAAGCTTCGGCAACCCCGCCAGCTCGAGTTCAATCGGAAACGTGACGAGCTTCTCCACCTCGACGGGAGAGAGGCCCGGCACCCCGGTCAGAATCTGGACCTGCACATTGGTGACATCAGGGAAGGCGTCGATGGGCATGACCCGAAGCGTATAGAGGCCTCCGAGTACGAGCAGACCCGAAACAACCGCGACCAGAATCCGTTGGCGCAGGGCAAAACCGAGCACGGCCTCAATCACCGACCGCCCCCTCCTGTTGCCTGGCGAGTTCAGACTTGAGCATGTAGGCGCCGACGACCACGACTTCCTCCCCTTCCGTCAGTCCATCCAGCACATGCACATGTGTGTCGTTTTGCTCTGCGATGTGGACGATTCGTCGCCTAAACTCCTGTTCGTTCACACGGACGAACACGATCGACTCCCCATGATCCTGCTGGACGGCGGCTTTTGGAATGGTGATGGCATCGGGTTCCGGCTTCGAAACGACACGTACCGTGGCATACATCTCCGGTTTCAATCGGCCGTCGGAATTGGACACCTCGACCCGCACCCGCATGGTCCGGGTGGCTGCATCGAGCACATCTCCCCTATAGACGACCTTCCCGCGGAAAAATTGCCCCGGATAGGCGGAGACCTGTACCTCCACCGCGCCCGAATCGTCGCCGCGATACTGCACGAACCCGATGTCCTTCTCCGGCACATCGGCCAGAACCCACACGGTCGAAAGATCGGCAAGCGTGAACAGCTTCTGCATTGTCTCCACCACTTCGCCGGCCCTCACATCGCGATGGATGACACGCCCGGCAAACGGCGCGACGATCGGGATAGAGGAACGGATCTCCTGAGTCCGCCCGACGGCAGCAATGTCTTCGTCCGTCATTCCGAGCAGCTTCAGATGATTCTTCGCTTCTTTCGTTTGCGCGCGCGCGCTGACCAGATCACCCTCCCGGCGTTGAAACTCGCCTTTCCCGATGACTTTCTCCTTCAGGAGAAAGGTCGCACGGGCAAATGCCTGTTCTGCCACGTTCAGCCTGGCATGCGCTGTCAGAAACGCCGATTGAGTGAGACCGAGCTCCTGGCTGTACAGCAGGGCGAGCCGCTCTCCCGCCCGCACGTTCTTTCCGAGATCGGCATTCACCTCGACGACTCGGCCGCGAACCAGTGCGGTAATCTCTGCCAAAGCGTTCTCGTTGGGCTTGATGGTGCCGGGAAAGTCACGGTAGGTACGAAATGCCATTCGTCCGACCGGCTCTACCGTCACACCGGATTGGGTGAGTTGTTCCGGCGGAAGCCGAACAAGACCTGTCCCGTCCGAGGAACGTTTTTGCCCGCTCTCTTCCGCCGGGGCCTGCGCGCGGTCACAGCCCATGGGAGACGCCAACAGCAGCATGCCAAGGAAGACCCGGCACGCCACACTCAGACGGCTCAGCGGACGCGCATGACGCTCGCATTGATTCGTACAGCGGTCTGGAGAACGGACCATGCCTCGCATCTATTCCTTGCGCAATTAGAGTGGACCGCCCACGGCACGCTCAAATCTCGTCAGAGCCAGAGAGAGCTCGAAGCGTGCCTGATTGTAGTCCACCACGATCTGGCGTTGGACCCGTTGGGCATCGAGGACATCCAGGAGGCTGGAGGCGCCCTGCTGGAAGCTCAATCGGGCGATCCGAAGCGCTTCCTGCGCTTCCTTTAAGAGCCCTTCCTCATATACGAGAATCTGTTCTTTCGCCGTCTCCGCCTCTCGCGCATGTTGATTGATCTCACGGGTCAAATCGTTTCTGATTCGAATCAACTCCGCCTCTTCTTTTCGTTGAGTACCGAGCGCCGCCGCAATGTGTCCTTGCTGCCGATACCATAGGGGCGTCGGCAGACTCACGCCCGCCACCACCGCCTCGCGGCCGATTTCTCTGGCATACCCGCCAAACAGAGTGACATCCGGCACACGGCTCTGCCGCTCCTTGTCGACGGTGAATTCGGCTTGCTCCACCAGTTTTTCCTGACGTTTGAGGATCGGATGGTAGGTCAGATCCCTCGACGCAATGTACTCAGGGCTGAGATGAGTCTGGAGTGACCGGAAATCCCCCTGCACCTTGTACCGAGACCCCAAGGCCCCCGCCGTCAAGGTGTCCAACCCTACCTGTTTCACGCGCACGTCATTCTTGGCTTTCGTGATCTCCTGCTTGGCTTTGAGCACCTCCACGTCCGCCTTCACTGCTTCGAATTGCGGGCCTTCACCGGACCGGACGCGGGCTTTCACGATGCGCGCCACTTCCTGAACAATCTCCAAGTTCTGCTGAAGAAGGTCTACCGTCCGTTCCGCCAGCAACAGGGCGTAGAATGCCGCCTTCACTTCCGCAATGAGATTGAGCTTAGCTTCATCGAGGCCGACCGTCGCCCCGGCCAGACCGGCGTCTGCCGCGTGCTGGCGGGCCGCCCGCTTGCCCGGCCATTCCACCGGCTGATTCAGGGTCACGCCGTACTCGGTCAAACTCGCCCCTGAGCTGGGCTCTCGAAGCGCAGCTCTCGCCGTCTGGGTGCTGATCGTGGGGTTGGGATAGGC
>JAENWB010000046.1:0-19693 GCA_016650275.1 Nitrospiraceae bacterium
ACTTCGATAACCGGCTGGAGCGCCGTCAACGCCAGGACGTGGTCCGCCACCGCCACTGCGGCGACCGTCCCCGCAGAGACTTTTAAGAACTGCCTACGTGACAAAAACATTGGTAAACCTCCTACAGTTGAGGGCTGTAATCAAGCCCACGCGACGTCACTGCCGCACAACGGAAATCTAGCCACGCTTACCCCAGAGAGCTGCAAGAAAGCAGGGAGAATTGAGCATGCCATCAGCCGATGAATCATCGCCAGACCATCACCATCAGTATGTAGTGCGTTCCCGAGATCACGGGCCTTCTATGTTCGCAAAATGCGCACCAAATTCGATAGATCTAATGTATTTAGGTGAAGCATAATAAGTGATTGAATAGTAAGATGCAAAATGCGTTATAGATAATCATTCAAAACGATCTAGATATAGGCCACTGAGTACCTGCTGTATCACTCGGTAAACACTCAGCAGGTTTTATGCAATAAACAGATAGTAAATCAATAGTTTGATTGCAGTATTCGCGAGTTACCTTTTGGTAGCGGTTTTGAACCATTGTAACGAAGGTAACAAGATAACAATGATGCTGGGGCCTGCTAGATTGCTTGACAGCTTTGTTCCTGCATCAGTAGAATCCCAGCCCACTGACCGATTGTGATCGAGCGGGAATAGCTCAGTGGTAGAGCATCGCCTTGCCAAGGCGAGGGTCGCGGGTTCAAATCCCGTTTCCCGCTCCAATATTCAGTCTTCTTCTCAGGATGCCTTCCTCTCCCCGTACATCATGACGGGGACCAATACTCCGTTTCCAAGTCGAAGTCCTGTTCCCCACAGGTCGCGTAGACCACAGACATGATTGACATTACCATTGCATCGGTCGAAGAGGCTGTTCGTATTCTGCCTAGCGTTGCGCACTGGATTCCGGTGTTGAGCAGTTGTCAGCTCGATGCAATAGCCAGCGCGGCGGTGCCTTCAAATTTCGCAGGGCATACCACGCGATCGCTCGGTTGATGTTCTCGCAGCCGTCTTGCGTGTTTGCGGCGATCTCGTCAGAGAATAATGGACAAGGATTTGCCCTGGCTTGTCCTCTTCAGGGAGCCACCGGCGTAGTGGGATGCTTAAACCGTTTTCTGCCATGAAGCATCGTGCGGTGCCGGGCATATAGGGGTCAGGTGCACGTGGTCGAAGATCGGCACTGTGCTGATACAAATTGCGCGAACTCGTGGGCGACTATCAGACGGTCGCGGTTCACTCGGTTAACGATTTGTTTGTGATAGCCGGTCATGGGACGGTGATGGCTGAGCTTGTCGATCAAGTTGCCGGTCCCGACATCGTGCTAGCGCCAGTTCTTCTGCTCAGGCAAGAACCTCAACTTGTCGGTAAGCGGGTCGGCGCGGTGCTTACCGGGGGCCATGTGGGATGGATGTGGCCCTGGCCATGTCTGGACGGGACCGAGACTATGCGGCGACGGGGTGATTAGCGGGCTGCGTGTGGAAGAGATTGTAGCCGCCCCACCTGTTCAGCTGCACGAGAGAGTTCGCCCGGGGTGAGCGGGTTTCGACCAAATCGTCCCTGGTGGTAGAGGGCGGTCACGTCAGCCACCATGGGACCGGCCGCCTTCCATTTTTGTTCAACCAGTCTGGCAAATTCACTGGCTGTGGCGGCTGGAGGTTTGCTCACGCCGTGTCTCTCCACCGTACGAAGCATGCGGGTATAGAGTTGGACGATCGCAAGCTCCGGGTGCGCTGTTGGAAGATGTGTGGTGGCCCAGAGCCCTATCTTATCCCGAAGCATGAGGAGGAACAAGGCCAGACCGACCACGATCACTCCCGTGACGAGTCCCAGCATGCCAGGCTGGAATGTCCTGGCCAGGTGCGCCAAGCGGCTGAAGAGCTGGCTTATCGGGGCACTCAGCGACGAAACCCATCGACTCACTCTTTCACGCAACGCATCACTGCCTTCTCGTACTCCATGAACGACTGCCAGTTGATCCTTCGCGCTGTAACGGACGAACAGGCGATCCCACTGTAACCGAACGGATTCCCCGAGTCGGCTGAGGGATTCCCAGCGAGAGGTAGCGACTGTTGCGCTGACGGTGGGGGTGGGATCCATGGTGACCCAACCTGATTGAGGAAAGTAGACCTCAACCCAGGCATGGGCGTCCCGCTGGCGCACGGTGAAATAGCCTCCGTATTCGTTCCATTCCGTGGCCAGGAATCCTGTCACCAGTCGAGCGGGAATGCCTACCGTTCGCAGCATCACGACCATGGCGGTTGCGTAATGTTCGCAGTATCCGGCTTTACGTGTAAAAAGAAATTCTTCGAGCGGATGACTGAGCGTGGCCGTATCGGCCTCGAGGCTGTAGCGATAATTCTCCAAGAGATGTTGCTGGATGGCCAGCGTTTGTCCGAAGGGGGTTGTGGTCTGCTGGATGACACGATGTGCCAACTCTGCAACCAGCTGCGATCCTAGGGGAACCTGAAGGTAGTGGGAACGGATTGAGTCGGGGTAGGCCAGGACCGACGCGGTTCGTTCATTTTCGACGACCTGCGGAACTTGAGAGGTGACGGAGTATCGGATGCGGGATGAAGGAGGAAATGGCAAGTGGAGCCCGCCCATGGCATCGGCCTGTACGGTGAGAAACTCGCCGTTCACGAGTTCAGCAAAGGTCACGGCGAACAAGACAGCGGTATCGAGCTTTTCCAGCAGGATATCTTGGCGGATCGTTCCTGACCTGCCGCCTAAGGGGCGGCTGCCACCTGGGCGAGCGAGGAATGTTCCATCAGCCACGAGACTCAACGAGCGCCGGCGGGTTCCGCTGTGGCTCCATGATTGTCCGTTGTATTGATCGTAGGCCAGTCCTCTCAGGTAGAGGCGGTCTTTTTCAATAGTGGGGTGGTCCGGTAGTTCAACCCGCATGACGATCTGAGGATCTTGTTTGACTGATCCGATCGTCCCCAGGTCGACCCGATCGGAAAATCCCGTCGTCCGCAGTGCCTCTCCGCTCGTCTTCTGCAGCATGCCTGCACCGATGCGAGGGATAAGAAAGAAAATGGCGAGCGTCAGGGCAACCGTCAGAACAGCGATGCCGTTCGTCAGCCAAAAGAAGTGATGAGTGATGCGGCTCGGGAAGGTGGGTTGACCGGCTGCCGTGCTCGCGGGTGTGACGGCGGCAGGGGTTTCGCCTGTTTCTTGGGTCAAGTGATACAGCAAGAGTGTCCAGACAGCCGCGAGCAGATACAGCAGAAAAATCGGGACATACCACGCATCGGTCGTAAGTGCCGCGGAAGCGAGGATTGCCATGAGACTAATCCCGTAGAGATGCCGATAGTCACGCCGCTGTTGAAGGGTGAGCAGCTTGATAGCCAGCAGCATGACCAAAAAGTGGATACCGGCAGGGAGGAGGTCTCGTGATACCACGGTGAGATCAATTAGCAAAATGGCCAAGGCGCCGATCAACAGGACATTCCAGAGGGTCGGCGAGACAGTGACTTGTGCCATCGCCTGTCGAACGAAATGAATCCCTCCTGCGTGAAGTAGCGAGACGGTCAGGATGATCGCTGTAGGGAGGGCGAGCCAGAGCGGGACACTCTGCGCCAGCACGAGTCCGGTGAAGGCTGTGGCGGCGAGGAGGACGGAGCTGAGGGCAAAGGCCTGATTAAAAGGCATGTGTCAATTCTTCGAGTTGCGTGGCATGGAGCACTCGATCAGCTTGCTCCATGTTGGTGGGTGCCGCCTGGTCCGACCAGGGTACGACCGCCACCGTGTAGCCCCGCTCGGCTTCGTGGGTGAGCGGAGGGTGCGCGCCATGATGGCCGACTCCATTGGCTTCAGGTGATTGCCGTTCGCATAACGCCAATAGGCGCAGCATCGCCAAGAGATGAGCGGATCCAGCCCCGAGTCCTGAGTCTTCTGTCCCGATGATGAGTCGCACAGGGTAGGCCCGCTCTGTCAGTTGCCAGAGGAGTGATGCCACGAACGTCACGCTGCGTTCGAATAGGGGCGCGCATTCTTCGGGAGCCACGATGGAGAGGACGACTGTGATGCGTCGCTGGTCCTCTGCTTCGGTTTCCCGAACGATCAGCTGGGATGTGCGGGCGGTTGTCATCCAATGGATGGCTCGCGAGTCATCGCCTGGTTGATACAGGCGGAGGTTGTATAGTTGGGTTCCATGCCCTCGTTGTGGGAGGGACTGCCCTTGCCCTTCGCTGACCAATTCATCCACGAACCGCAAGGTGAGTGGCTTGATGGGGGGACTGACGAGCAGATGCGCTTCCGCGGAATAAAGCCCTTTCTTGAGAAACAGTCCGAAGGGGAACAGCGTGTAAGCCCGGATCCCTTGGAACCGGATCCAGCCACGTTTCGTTGCAAGCAGTGGATAGGAGAGGAGCATGGAGCTTTGTGGGGGCAGGAGGTGGATAGAGAGACCTCGGTCTACATCTTGGCCTTCGACGACATCGAGTATGCGCAGGGAAAAGCTGGATAAGTGCCGGTTTCGGTTGGTGACCGACAGTGTGAGGGTGGTCGGCTCGTTGGCCATGATGAGATCAGGCACATGCCGATGAAATTCCAATCGTCGAAGGCAGTATTCCGAAAGCAATCCGGAGATCACGATGAGGCTGAGCATCATCGCGAGGAGTAAGTAAAACAGATTGTTGCCGGTGTTGATCGCGGCGAGTCCGATCCCGAATGTGAAGAGAAGAAACCGCGTCCCTTCAGACGTGAGACGAATCGACCGCCGCCGGGACATGCCCTGGACAAAGGAGAAGGTTCGGGAGACACGGAGGTTGAGGGGTGGGTGCTTCACGCCTGTAGCTTATCCAGTTAGCCGGGGCCATCCGTGACTGGCTAGACAGGAACGGGAACGGTCTCGACAATGTCGAGCACCATACGCTCCGCCTGTTCGAAGCTCTGTGTCCGCATGCCATGGGTCCGGTTCAGCATGACGCGGTGGGATAGCACGATCGGCGCCAGCTCCTTGATATCGTCGGGGAGGCAATAGTCGCGTCCGCGAACAACCGCCAATGCCTTGGCCGCTTTGCTCAGCCCCAGCGCTCCGCGTGTGCTGACCCCTAGGGATAAGAGCTCGCTCTGACGGGTCGCATGCACGATTGCGAGCAGATAGTCTGTCAAGCTCTCTTCCATGTGGACCTGATCCACGCGAGTTTGCAATGCCAATACTTCGTGGGCTGACAGCACCGCTTCCAGTGTTTCAGCGGGATGCAACGAGTGCGGACGGGCGAGCACCTTCCGCTCTTCTTCGAGCGCGGGATATCCAATACAGAGGCGCATCAGAAACCGGTCGAGTTGGGATTCCGGAAGGGGGAACGTCCCGTGATATTCAGCAGGGTTCTGCGTGGCGATAACCATAAAGGGCTGCTCAAGCGGATGCGTTTGATTATCGACGGAAATCTGTGCCTCACTCATCGCTTCCAGGAGACTGCTCTGGGTCTTCGGCGTGGTGCGGTTGATCTCGTCGGCCAGCACGACGTTGGCGAAGATCGGACCAGGGATGAACTCAAATCCCTGTTTTTGCCGGTTAAACATAGAGACGCCGACGATGTCGGAAGGCAAGAGATCGCTCGTGAATTGAATGCGCTTGAACGAACAGTCAAGCGATCGGGCCAAGCTATGCGCCAGCGTGGTTTTGCCGACGCCAGGAACATCTTCGAGCAGCAGATGGCCGCGGGCCAGAAGGCAGACCACCGCCATCTCGATGACATGGGATTTCCCCTTGATGACCAGCGCAATATTGTCCTGGATCGCCCTGATGGTCTGAGCTGAATTCATGGTGGGATTGTCGTCCGGGTGGTTCAGGAATGAGATGGATGGTGATCCGACACGATCGAAGTCTAACAAAGGGTCTGGAGACGGTCAATTTTCACGTGAGTTCTTGCATCGAGCAGTCTGGAGAGGGCGGCTCGTAGGGTTTTGCGCCGACTGGGCTGCTTGCGTTCAGTTTTATCAGGCTGCGGAAAGACTATATTCTGCACACGAGAACTTCGATGGTTCGCTCGCGTGGGACGAGCCCGGTCTGTCTGGTCTATCTGGTTGATTTGGTTCATCTGGTTAGTTTCGTTCAACCAAAAAACCAGACAAACCAGATAGACCAAATGAACAAGACAGGCTGGCGCACTTTTTCAGCCTCCTGCTATTCTGGTACGAGGATCAGCATCCAGGGAGGTGTTTCTTCTACCATGTCAGAAAACCGTCTGGCGGTACTGCTGGCGGGAATTCCTGGAAAGACGGCTCCACGGCGAATCTGAACGGAGCGGAAACGATAGCAGGGGTTCTGCGGCGGGTGAAGGGGGAGGCCTCGTGGAATCTGTCTGCGTAACGGGCCGCAGTCTGACAGGTTCAGGGTCTCGCCGAGCGCAAGCCGGGAGAGCCGCTCGAAGATTTCGCCGAAAATCGTCGGGAGATTGTCTGGTGTGAACGGCTGATTGTCTGGTCGATATCGGGCGTCGTCGAGGAGTTGTGCCAGGACTTCCCAGAAGACCTGGGTATCGACGGCTCCGAGGACACAGAGGAGGCCTCGGCGCGCCAGCAGCTCGAGCAGGGCGAGGGGACCTCGAATCTCGAATTTCCATGGCGGAAAGAGGAGTGCACGGTCTCCATGCTGGACCTCCAGCGCCGGTTCGCCGGAAAAGTGGGTCTGCCGAAACGTGCCTTTGGTTCGATGGAGCTCTAGGGTTATGACCTGATCGGACAGCCTGGTTGGTTCGTAGGCAAACGTGGGTGTCGCGGGAGCCCAGCAGGTCGCGATCGTATAGCGGGGTGCGAGCTTCCTAACCTGGTCGAGATTACCCAGGTCGAACATGTCCTGGTTTCCGTAGAATTGAAACGAGAGCCCAGTCCGAGACCGCAGGCCGTTGAGTCTCTCTCGTTCCGGATGGAGTGGCCCGCCCAGTTTTGACCCTGGCTGAAGCCGATCAAGGCTATGAAGAATCAACTCGCGTTGACGCAGTTGAAGGGGAGCCACATATTGTTCGACCAGTTCTGTGGCAAACGAGAGGTCGCCGGCTCCCAGATCTAGCAGGGAGGCCACGTCCGCATCGAGCAGCAGGTCAAAGGGATTAAAGTGGGAATGGGCGAACGCCTCAATCTCTTCGCTCCGCAGGGAGGTCACGGGCCACGGGGACGCCGGGCCCTCAACGACGCCGAACCACACACAGAGGGCTCGCACGGCTTTTGTCGGGGGAAGCCCTGTGAGTTCCTTGAGTCGGGGGCCTGGGAGATCCTGAATTCGTTCGGCTTCTGCGTTTCCCAAGGCCAGGGCGATCGCATCACGGACGGTGAGGGGAAGATCGACACGGTGACTTTCTTCGATCAACCGTTTCAACGTCGCAGTGAGCTGCTTGGCCTCAACAAGTTTGCGTGAGGCCTCCCACTCCTTGTCGCGTTCCTGCAAGAGCTGGGTGACCTGTGAACGAAAGTCTGCAAGGACCTGTGCTGTAGAATTCATGAGTCGGTAGGTACGAAGCGCGTGATAGTAGATCTGTCGATGTTCGCTGGTGAATGTGTGGCAGCATAACGACCTGGTCCCTGAGCGTCAAGGTAGTCGTCTTGCCCATCCCGAGAGACCTGTGTTAGGTAGAGGTATGTACAAGACACCAATGCTGCTCGCTACACGAGCAATCTTCGTCACATACAAGGTGCTGTTAGCCGTCGGGGCATTGTGGTTCACCGTGGCCTGCACGAGTGGAGGGAGCGTCAAGTTTTCTGCCGATTCACAGGACGGGCGTCATGCGTTGTTCAAGGAATGGCAGGTCATTGATACGGCGACAGGGCAACCGGTCCCTCTCGACCAGTGGACCGCGTTATTGCTCCAGCAGGACATCATTTATCTGGGCGAGGAACATCACAATCGATTTCATATCGATGCGGCGATGACGGTGCTGCGGAGGCTGAAGGCGGAGGGGCGTACGCCGGTCTTGGCCATGGAAATGTTCGGCTGGGACGGTCAGGCAGCACTGGATCAATATCTTTCCGGTTCAGCAATGAATCGCCAGGAATTCCTAGAGGCCGTCCGGTGGCAACAGAACTGGGGTGGTTCGTTCGAGGATTATGAACCGCTGGTTCAGTTGGCAAAAGAACAACATTGGGCTGTGGATGCCATGAATCCTCCGAAGCCGTTAGTGAGGATCGTCGCCAAGAACGGTTTGAATCAGGCGAAGTCTGACCCAATGATGGCACAGTGGGGCATGAAGGACGAAGCCATTGTCGATGATCCGATCTATCGGGCGCGTATTCTTCAGCAACTTCAGGCCTGTCATAGTGGGGGGGCTGACAGCTTCTATCAGACGATGCTCGAAGCCTCCATGGTTCGCGATGAAGGGATGGCCAAGACCTTAGCCCGTCGCCTCAACCAGATTCGCTCGGGGAACGATACGATGGCCGGGCCGCTGGTGAGCTATACAGGGGCTGGGCACATTCAGTACGACCTTCCGGTTCCGAAGCGAGTGGCCCGCCGCCTGACGAATCAGCTCCGCCAGATCAGCGTCTATATGAAGTCTTTCGAGGTGGGGCGTATCGAGCAATTACAAGACATGATTCGCGAGAAGATTGCGGACTATCTGTGGCTGACGCCGGTCAGTGCGCAGGGGCCGCCTCCCCGATGTTGAGAAAGCCGTGAGGTGGCAGGAGTGAGGGGCGCAGAAAACGTCTTCGGTGATCGCTGGACGCCTCCCCCGTAGGCCTCACGAATGCATGAAGGAGGAGTCTGATGCCAGATAAGCCGGTGGTTGCGCAACGGGCGCCATGCATTGTCGAAGTGGGTTCCGGCACACTCTATTGGTGTCGATGCGGTCGATCGAAAGCGCAGCCGTTTTGCGATGGATCCCATACGGGCACGGAGTTCTCGCCGATGGAGGTTCACTTTGAAGAGAAGAAACGGGTGGCATTCTGTGGCTGTAAGCAGACGAAAAAGCCTCCCTTCTGTGACGGGTCTCACTCGCGGATCTAATCATGTGGTGCTGGCAGAAAATCCGCACAGCGAGAGCGAGAAACTCGATGGCTCTGCTGGGTGCGTCTCCACGATCCACTCAAACTGCCGCCGTGCAACCAAGGGGTATGCGCTGTTTGGTGTCGAGGGAAGAGGTCAGCGGTGACGCAAAGCCTGTTGAATACTGGTGCACCCTTGACAGTTTCCCCGGTCTGTTTCACACTACGCCACACCATCAGTTGGAGTTGTTAGCGATTGGGAACGCAGCGCATGCGAAACAAGATCCCCTGTTCCGCTGAGCGGTTAAGCCTCCTGGATCCTCCGATGATCCAGGCGGTGGTTGATCGCAATGCCTTCCACATCGGCAATCAGTATCTCTCTGAAAATCGCGTTCGGATCGTCGAGGCCGATGATGCGCAGATTTCGTCCGCCGTCATCGGGAATTCCGGCCTCTACGAACAGACGATCCGTCTCAAAGAGGGGCATCTCATCTCAAAGTGCAGCTGCACCCTGCCGGAAGAACCGATGTGTCGTCATTGTATTGCGGTCCTCCTGGAATATCATCGCTGGGCACAGCCGAGAAATGGTCAGCAGAAGAAGCCAAAGCCGTCCGCAGCCCCACAGTCGGCACAGCCCTCTCCGAATAGTGCCGGCGCGCCGGCGCCAAGTCCCGCTTCGACGACCGACTTGAAGCTGGGTGAAGTGATGGCTTTCGTCGAATGGCTACAACCTGCGATAAAGGCGTTAGAGCGTGGGCAGGCGTTGCCTGAATCGCCAAAGGTTGGCGGTGATCTCGCTTCCTGGATTCAAGCCATTCGTAATCTGGAGGAGCGCCGCCGCGAAAGCGAAGAAGTACGGATCAACCTGGAATCCGACATGCGGGACCGAGAAGCCTATGTCGGCCGATTGACGCAACAGGTGCAAGCTTCTATGGAGGAAATCAAGGTCGCCCAAGCCAGTTCTCAGCAACTGCAGCAGGAACTGACTGCTTGTAAAGAGATGCTCGTGAAGATTTCCGAGGTTGCCTCCGAGGTCGGGAGCTATGATAGTAAACTCACGTCTATCGCAAGTGAGATGATGTCAAAGGGATCACAACTCGACAAGCTTGCTCATTCTTTCAAGGACGTCTCGACAGCATTGAAAGCGCTGGCCAAGACCTCTGCCACTTCCTAGTCTATCCCGTTCAGTTGTTCCCCCAGGCTCCATATTTATTTTAAAAGTTTTGCGGCTGGTCGGCAGTTTCTGTGTGACGCCGCCCTCGTCTCGTCCAATCGATTCGAAGGAGGAATAAGTCATGAAAGGGACTGGTGCCAGGGTTTTCGCGGTGACGGGTACGGTCCTGCTGGCTGGGGTGTCCTACATTCTAGCGAATGAGCCGAAGGGTAAGGGGAGCCTATCATCTTTACTGCGTCAGTTATTGAAAGGATCGGGAGGTCGACTTGCCCCAATAGCCTGGCGTAGTACGGCACGCAACTCATCGCGATCGTATGGTTTGGTGAGGTAAGAGAATGCGCCGCTGGACAATGACCTCGCACGGCAGTCCTGTGCTGTAACGGCGGTGAGAATAATCACGGGGAGTGAGGGCGCGATTGCCTGGATTGTCTCAAGTACGGCTAGCCCATCTCCATCGGGTAATCCAACATCGAGCAACACAGCGGCAAAGTCGGTAGTCTTCACCCGCGCCAGCGCATCCCGACAGGTCGAGACGCCAGTCACGCGAAAGCCGTCATGTTCGAGGAGGTCATATAATGCGGTTAGGATGTCCGGATCGTCATCAACGATCAAGATAGCCGGAAGGCCAGTCTGGCGATTCATCGCCGTCTCTTCATGAGAGAAGAAGGCAGAGTGATTTGGAGCCAGAAATTAAAGAAACATTGTTGAGCCTGTCTTGCTCAACGGAAGAACTCTCCGCTGCGTGCATCACTCGATGGACGGTTGTGTGACAAGGGTGGCCTGAGTGACCCTCTCAGCCGGACGGGTTGTCCCATTGCCGGCGATCCTGACATGAGAAGACACGTTCATGGTCTGACCGACCAAGCGAGGTCGCCCCGCGCGGAGCGCGTTCGTTCGTTTTGGGAAGGGAGCCTGACGTAAGGATTCCATCTCCGCCAGGGAAGTCCGTAGGGACCGAGCAATCAGCCATGCGAGCGTCAAGCTAGGACTCCAATACACTGCATCGCGCAGACGATCGACGAGATCGCCAGGAAGGCTGACAGTTAGCCTGACCATACGAGGCTGTTGTCGTCGAGCCTCGCTCTGTCTGGCAGGCTGGCTAGCGGCCCTGCGTTGCTCGTTCTTGATCGAGTGATCGGGAGTGGCCTGATGGGTTAGTGACATGTATGCCTTTCCAGGTTGGTATGAAATGAAGCAGTCCGGCTTCCGGACTGTGGTGGGACTTCATGGCCTTGCTGATTCCTGCTGTCAGAATTGGAGGGCCGCGCCGCTGCCGATGGGCAGGACGCGGCCCCGATGGCGGAAGCGCATGGCGGCGGGAAGGCTCCGGATGGGCACAATCCAGAGGTAGTCCCACCTGCGTGAGAGGCATGTACCTCTTGGGTGGGGCTCCACCGGCGTTTCGCTTCGCCAAGAAACTTCCAGCTTGTGATCATCGGCTTTGCCCCCTTATGTCGGGCGATGAGAGGACTACAGCAACCCCTGTACCAGAGTTTTCTCAGTGAAAATGTTCCGACGCCTACGATGTAAGTTGTTGAGTAACTTTGGATTGGTGAGTGAGTGGGCAAGATGAGGCTATAGGACAGAGTCGTATCTGATTCGGTACGCTCTTTATCCTAGGAGATACAGGCACAAGGGGAATGCGATAGGTGAAAGCTACTGAGAGCCAGAAATGGAGCGCGAGCTATTGGTGGAGATGATTCATCGCGGCGGCACAGAGGATGATGAAGAAGCCGATCCAAAGTGCGGCTCGCTGGAAGGGGATCGCTTCGTAGGATTCTTCCTCGCCTTCTTCTGCGTCGTCGGATTTGAAGAGCACGGTATAGAGGAAGAGCGTGAGAAGACAGAGGACGAGAAACAGCTTGATAAAGAAGACGGTCAGGTATTTCGCATGGTGCTGGATCCCGCTGCCGGTTTGCAAGGTGATGGCCTGATTGACATAGTGGAAGTTGATACCACCGGTAAACAGCAGGACGACGAGCAGGACGCCCGCGACTTTCTTGTAATGCTGATAGAAGGCATCGGTGATCGGCTTGATTTGTTCCTTGGCGACCGCCTTTTTCAGCCCTGGGGTCACCGCCATGACGAGGAACGCGAGTCCGCCGATCCAGATGACCGCCGACAACAAGTGGAACCAATGATTGATGATGGGAATCAGCGTATTGAGGTCGGTGACGAGGCTTTGAAGCGTGTCCATTCCGATAATCGTTAGGTGTGAAACGTGAAACGTGAGGCGTCCGGATCGCGCTCTGAGAAAGTACTTCTTACCACCCCCTACCCCTCACGTCAAAATTTGAAGACTGGTGCGTCGTTGCCGAACCGTTTCTTGCGGAGCTCTTCCATCAACTCAATGGTAATCAGGGGGATGCTATGCTCGCGTGCGTGCTTTTCGACGCCTTTTTTCACCATGGCGCGTAAGAAATAGGGAATCCGGTTGAGTCGTGTTTCTGAGTCCTCATCCCACGCCACGTCGCCTTCCTCAGGCGTGTTAAATGCGACCTTAACCTTCTCGCCACCTTTCGGGGTGTACAGACACCATTGGTCTTCGTCCAGCCAATCGCCGTGATCGACGTAGGGGCGTGCGCGGCAGCCCCCGCAGATGTCCGTGTATTCGCAATCACCGCATTTACCTTTCAGCTGCGGATAGCGGAAGGAATTAAAAACGTCTGACTTTTCCCACAGATCGACGAAGCTTGTCTCACGGATATTCCCGGCAGACAACGGCATGTAGGGGCAAGGGGTCAACTCGCCATTGGGGGTTACACGCGCGTAGTTGGTGCCGGCGAGGCAACCGCCGCCCATATAACCAGTCGCTTTGGTAATAGGGGAGTTCGGATCTTTCTCGTAAGCCAGCCGTTTGAAATGTGGCGCACAGCGGGCTCGGACGAGCATACCCTTGTAATTGTCCTGACAGTTGACCAGGTAGCCGAGCACCTCTTCGTACTGGGCCGGGGTGATGTCGGTCAGTTCTTCGCCGCGGCCGGTGCAGACCATGAAGAAAACATTGAGCACCTTGGCGCCAAGTTGGTGCGCCCAATCGATCACCTCAGGCAGTTCCTGATAATTCATGGGTTGCGCGCTGAAGTGTACTTGGAAGGCCAACCCGTTTCGCTTGCAGGCCTCGATGCCGGCGAGTGCGGCTTCCCACGCGCCGGGCACGCCACGGAAGCGATTGTGTTTCTGGGGATCGAGCGAATCGATACTGATACCCATGCCCATCACGCCGATTTCGACCAGCTCCTTCGCCATCCGGTCATTGATCAACATGCCGTTGGTCCCGAACACCACCATGAAGCCGAGCGTCACAGCGTGGCGCGCAATGTCGAGGATGTCAGGACGGACGAGCGGTTCGCCGCCCGTGATCACGAGGAGGCAGCCCTTGTTGACCTCTGCAATCTGATCGATGAGCTTGTAGCATTCATCGGTCGAGAGTTCGTCGTTCCCGCCGGCGGACTTCGTCGTCGCGTCGAGATAGCAATGGTCGCATTTGAGATTGCAGCGTTTCGTGAGGTTTAGGGCGATGAGATAGGGTTTGAAGTCGTCAACAGTTCGGCCGTCATGCGGCGCAGGAGCAGTGGATGACGGAGTAAAGAACTGCGTCACCTGTTGCTGGATAGAGCCGAACGCGCCCGCAAGAGACGGGGCATTGAAGATTGGAAGAGATTTACCCATGAGTTTTAGTCGCTACGTGTTGAATGTTGAATTATGAATGTTGAATGGGAAATGTGAGCGTCGGGACAGGCCTGTCATTCAACATTGAGAATTCAACATTTAACATTGGCAAAGCTAGGAACTAGTTTTGCCGGTCAGGTTCGAGATCATCTCTTTCAAGTTGCCGGTCTTCATGGCTTCCGCCATATAGTCCTTGGCTTGTTCGATGCCCTCGTGGGCCACTTGGGCCGTGATGACCACGACGCCGATCTTATCGGCATGTTTTTCGATGAGGGCACGCGTACACTCGCGCATGAACCCTTCAGGGGCCCGCTCGAGTCGTGCTTGAGCCTCCGGCATCCAGGTATAGGGAGAGGCAGGGGCAGGTTCCGCCGCATGGCCGTTCTCGTGCGAGGCAGTCGCGCCATTGGTGCCGGTCGTTGCAACGGCCACGGTAGCCTGTGCTTCAGTCGAGGCGCCGGTTCCCTTATTCGCGAAGATGGGGGTGTAGTCTTCTGAGGCCGCTTCCTGAATCATGGGCGCGGCATACTCCAGCGTAATCGTGGTCATGCCGAGTTTGCGAGCGGTCTTTTCGATTTTGGCCTTGGCGCGTCGACGTTGGAATCCGGCTGGGACTGCACGAATTCCTTCTTTGGCGTCCTTTGTCCATTGCATGGGGACGTCATCGTAGGCCAGGTCAGTTTCGAGGGCTCCTTCAACGTGAGCGGCTGCCTCGAAGATCTTCTTGTCGACCAGTTTGAAACGGTCGCCTCCGGCGGCGCAGACGGGACACTTCACGGGCGTCTCACCCTTGCCGATGTAGCCGCAGCCGTCGCAGACGAAGTAATCCTGGGTCATCCGGTCCAGGTAAGCTTGAGTGCCTGCACTGACTTTCGGCTTTTCTTCCACGATCTCGGTCATTATGCCGCTGAGCGTCGAGCCCATAAGATCCTGCACCACGGACTCGTCAGCCTGCATCTTGTCGCGGTCGATGCCCGCGGCATCCAAGCTGCCACCCAGTGCGCGCATGGCATCCATCGCGCCCTTGGGAAGAATGTGCCCTATGGCCGTATCAACCACCGTGTTGCTGATGATGGTGTGGCCCTTTTCAATGGCATAGCGGTGGATGGCCGTCTTGGCCACGCCTCTGGCGAATATCGGGATCTTTTCCATCCGGCGGAGGGCTTCTTCCGTCCAGGCGATGGTGTATTCCGCCAGTGTATCGATCGGTGGTACGTACTTTCGATTCGACACCAGGATATTGCAGGGCGCGGACCGCAAGAGATTTTCCGTGTTGCTGCCGATGTCCATATCCTCGTCGCTGTGCACGCCGATCCGTCCGACGATGAGCAATGCCGGGATATCCTTGCGCACGTATTGAATGATCTTTTCGAAGGCCTTGCCGTCCAGCAGGGTGGTCTTGACGTCGGTTTGCTCGGCCTGAGCGATCTCGCGGCAGATGTCGAGGTGCGATTGGTAGATCTTTGCGAGGCCGCTGTCGATGATTTCTTCGTGTAGCTTTTCCTGCTCTTTAAAGCGGAACACTTTGCCGGCTTCCTCGTTGAGGACACCTGAGATGCTATGGAAGGCGGCATAGTGGAAATAGGGATCGAAGGCCGAGATGGCTTCGACCGGCATGTTGAAGGCCTTGCCCAGTGCCAGGCCGGTCATGAGTCCACCGAAGGAATAGGGGCTACCGTCCACCGCCACCACGATTCTCCCGGCAGTCATGGGCTGGGTCTGCTTGATGATCAGCATGTCCGAATTCCGCACGCGACGAAGCACGCGCTCGGTGTTACTGCCGATCACGCTGTCCTTTACCGCGCCGACACCCAGGGCGCCCATGATCACTAGGTCGTAGGCATTGGTATTGATGTCTTCGGCCAGCACCTTCCAATTCCGGCCTTCGAGCGAGCGACGCTCGATCGGCAGGTTGTTTTCCGCGCATTTCTTATCGACATAGTCGAGGTAGGAGTCGGTGATGATCTGGAGACCACGGGTAATCAGTGAATCGTGAATTTGGCGCTGACGGTCGAGTTCTTTTTCATCGTGGTATTCTTCGGGCAAGCCCGCTTCCATCTGTTTGAAGCGTTTATCATGCATTTTGGCCGCGTAGACGTGGCTGCCCACGATCTTCGAGCCGAAGGCTTTAGCGAAATGAACACCGACGTCGACGGCTGTGTTGGAATGGTCGGAATTATCGACCGGGACATAGATCGTCTTATACATAGAGCTGTCTCCTCCAGATGCCCTCCTGGCCAGGGCGAACGAGAGTAATTGTCAAAATTTCCAAATGGTTGACGAACATCCACAGACTCAAAGAACACAAATGATAGCACCGGCCTGAATTCGAATGCAAGGCGTCGACGGGGGCTGGTGGGACGATGCTAGGACGCCGGGGTTGGGATGGACTTTTCGCTCGCATCCTTTGCGGTGCGAAGGGATTGTCGGGAGCGGAGAATCTCTTCCAGGGACAGGAGGGCATCGCGTCCAGAGTTCCCTTCGATCCCTCGGATCAAACTCTTGTCGGCATAGGGGCCTGATTCTTTTGGGGACTGAGATAGGGATCCCGTCCACTTCCGTGGGTCCCGGCTTCCCTCTTTCCGTTCCCAGGCCCGGAGGCAGGCCTTGGCGATGAACGAGTTCAACGGCGCCGGGTTATAGAGGAGCTTTCTGATACTCGTCGGAGTCAACATCAGAGGGTTATAGCCGGCCGAGAGGTATCCCTCTTCTAGTAGCCGTTGTTCCAAATCGGTGTTCGGCTGAATGCCCAAAAAGAACATGAGGGGGAAGACGCGCTCCTCACCCAGGATTGAGGCGACCACCTTGTAGGACTCCACGCTTTGGAGCAAAGACTCCTCGGTTTCTTTTGGACTGTTCAGCGAATAGTTGAGAATGACCTTCCCTTTGAATCCCGCTTCCGCTAGATAGCGACAGCCATCGTACAGCCGCTCAAGCTTGAATCCCATGTGGAGGTTGTTCAACACCTCCTGGGAGCCCGACGTAATGGCGACTTCGAGATCGCCGACGCCGGACCGGACCATGAGCTTTGCCATTTCCGGAGTGATGAGCGATGTCCGAATATAGCCGGACCACTCGATCTCCAACTTCTCGGCGAGAATCCGTTCAAGGATTTCGGTGCATTGAGGATAGGCTTCCTTCCCTGTAATGAACTGCGCATCCGTGAACCAGAAACGCCTGGCACCCCATTGATGGTAGTGCTGAGAGATATCCTTGACGACCATGGAGGGGGGCCGATAGCGCACCCGCTTTCCCTCAATATAAGGGTAGAGACAGAAGGCACAGTCGTAGGGGCAGCCTCGCTTCGACTGGACCCCGATGGATTCACCCGCATATTCTCGATATTGCGGAAAGATCGAGGTCAGGTAGGGCAAGTCGACGGTGAGGGCATCGAGAAGAGCCGGCGCGCCCTGCTGGCCCTTTCGAATGGTCTTTCCCTCCCGGAGAATGTAGCGTTCGTTCTCCAGCGACTGCCCTTCAATGACCTTGAGGATGGCGTCTTCACCTTCCCCAAGTATCCCGATAGTGCCTTCAGGGAGTTTCTGGATAAGCTGATCGGCAAAGGCGGTAAAGGCCCCGCCGCCGATCATGATTTGCGCCTTCGGGAACTCCTTCGCGATCAACCAGGGGTAGGAAAGCGCCGCACGGATATGACTGTAGTAGCGGTAGAGCTGTTGCAGCCCCGCAAACGAGGCGACAATCCGCTTGAGTGGATTGCTCGCAAAGTAGAAGTTAAACGCATGTTCCAGCGAGGAGTCTCCCTCATGCGGTGAAAAGATCTGAATGTCGCGCCAGGAGAAACAGACGAGGTCCGGCTTGAACTCGGTGGCGGCATCGCGGACCGCGCTGCTCCGTTGGGCGTCAGGATAGAGGGATAGATCGAGGATACGCTGCCGCACGGCCGGCTTACGCCGATGAATAAAATCAGCGAGATAGGTCACACCGATGGGATAGACCTTCTTGCAAGGGAGAAAAATATAAAGGATTGAATTCATAGTCTAAAGTCGTCAAGTCTGAAAGTCATAAAGTCGGAAGCCAAGGACGTGATGACTTTCCGACTTTATGGACTTTCCGACCATCATTTGGTGGCGACATGTATCGCCACGATCCCGCCGGTCAAGTTCCGATAAGTGACCTGACGAAAGCCTGCGTCGAGGAGCATCTGTTTCAATCGTTCCTGATTCGGGAAGTTCCGAATGGAGGCGGGGAGATATTCGTAGACGCCGGTCGTGTCATGCGCCACTTTTGTGCCAATCCAGGGAAGAAGCCGGAACGAATACCAATCGTACAGTGCCCGCAGCCAACCGAAGACGGGTCGGGAAAACTCCAGGCACACAAACCGCCCCCCTGGTTGCAAAATACGGTGAATTTCCGTGACTGCTTGCCGAAGGTCGCCGACGTTCCTCATGCAAAATCCCGTGGTTACTGCATGGAAGGTTCCATCGGGAAATCCCAGATGTTCGGCGTTGGCTTCGAGACAGGTGATCCGTTGTCCCAGGCCCCGCCCGGTGACTTTCTTCAGCCCCTCGACGAGCATGGCGTGGTTCAGGTCGGAGGCAATGACGCGACCGTTGGTTCCCATACGCGGTTCGATCAAGAGCGCGAGATCGGCTGTGCCGGAACCGACGTCGAGTGCCCGGCCTTCTGTAGTGACGGGCACATAGGAGGCAGTAATTTTTTTCCACCGGTAGTGCAGTCCAAAACTCAGGAGCGTGTTGTTGAGGTCGTAGACGCCCGCGATTGCGGTAAACATCCGTTGCACGGCTTGTTCACGGGCTTGGCCTGACCAGGTCGATACGGCGAGCGGAGCCGCTGGGGAGTCAGTCCCCTTCTGAACGGGCGGTGTATCCACATGCACCATGAGAGCGTGGTAGCACCTGCCTTCCGGGTTTGTCAAGGCGACCAGGCCCGCATGCTATAATCCTGCCCCTGATGCATAACTCGATCATCATTAAAGGGGCGCGGGAGCACAATCTCAAGAACATCGACGTGACGATCCCACGGGACCAGCTCGTCGTGATCACGGGGCTGAGCGGATCTGGCAAGTCGTCGCTGGCCTTCGATACGATCTATGCCGAGGGGCAACGGCGGTATGTCGAGTCGCTCTCGGCCTATGCTCGTCAGTTCCTCGAACAGATGGGCAAACCCGACGTCGACTCGATCGAAGGGCTCTCGCCCGCCATTTCCATCGAGCAAAAAAGCACCAGCCACAATCCCCGGTCTACGGTCGGCACCGTGACGGAAATCTACGACTACCTCCGTCTCCTTTTTGCCCGTGTCGGGCGCCCCTCCTGCTTCCAGTGCGGCGATGAAATTACCGCGCAGACTGTGCAGCAAATGGTCGATGCCATTGGCCTGCTGCCGGAAGGGAGCAAATTTCAGCTATTGGCCCCGATCGTCCGCGGCAGGAAGGGAGAATATCGGAAAGAACTCCTCGACATGCGCCGGGCCGGCTACGTCCGGGCTAGGGTCGATGGTCAGCTGGTTGAGTTGGGCGAGGACATCACGCTCGATAAACAGAAGAAACACACGATCGAAATCGTGGTCGATCGGCTGGTGATGAAGTCGAGTGAGGCCTTGACGCGGCGGTTGGCCGATTCGGTGGAGACTTCGTTGAAACTCGCCGGCGGGCTGGTCGGGGTGCTGACGGACAACGGGAAAGTGTCACTCTATAGCGAGAAGCTCGCCTGCATTCGCTGCGGCGTCAGTTATCCTGAAATTACTCCCCGCGTGTTTTCGTTCAATAGCCCGCACGGAGCCTGCCCGGCCTGCGATGGCATCGGCTACGCCATGATACCAGGCTGTCCAGACGATGAAGACTTTACGTTGTTGGAGCCCTGCGGGGTCTGCAAGGGGGCGAGACTGCGGCCTGAAAGTTTGTCCGTCAAGGTAGCCAAACAGTCGATCGCGGAGGTG
>JAENWB010000047.1:0-36301 GCA_016650275.1 Nitrospiraceae bacterium
CGACTCCATGGCCATGCTTCGTGTTCACGGGAGCCAGGTCCGTTATCTCCATGAGGCGGTGGGGATCAATAGCCGATTGGACGCGCTCCAGGCTGCCGTACTCCAGATCAAACTGAAGTATCTTGACCAGTGGACCGAGGGAAGACGTCGGAATGCCGAACGGTATCGGCAGTTGTTTGCCCATACGAAGCATGTGAATCGCGTCGTGTTGCCGCCAACGGCGCCTGGCAATTTTCATGTCTATAACCAATTCACTGTCCGAGCGCCGAAGCGCGACGAGTTGCGCACCTTCCTCAAAGAGAAAGGCGTCGGCACGGAAGTGTACTATCCGCTCCCGATGCATCTCCAAAACTGCTATCGCGATCTAGGACATCTGAAGGGGTCCTTTCCTCTCTCAGAACAGGCGGCAGAAGAGGTGCTGTCCATCCCGATCTATGCCGAGTTGACAGAAGCGCAGCAGGCCTACGTCGTTGAGATGATTGCGGAGTTCTATTGGCACGCCTAGCAGGATCTCAAAAAAATCACAAGCGGCGTTCTCGACACCCGTAAAGTGGAAGGCATCTGATGATCTGTTGATCTGATGAGTGGTCGGACATTCAACAGATGGTCAGATCAACAAATTCCTGAATTGGTTCACGAACGACGAACAAAGAGGGAGGACTTTTTCAGCATCCTGCTACGTTGTAATGGCCCCTTCCGAGGCCGACGAGACATGCCGCGCGTACTTGCCCATCACGCCGGAGGTATAGCGGGGCAGTGGAAGTTTGACTTTCTTGAGCCGGGCTTTGATCTCTTTCTGCGAGAGCTCCACGGTCAGCGTCCGTTTGGCGATATCAAAGACAATCATGTCGCCGTTCTTCACGGCGCCGATGGGGCCGCCCTTGATGGCTTCCGGTGCGACATGGCCGGCCATCAGGCCGTGGGTGGCGCCGGAGAAGCGGCCGTCTGTGAGCAACGCGACGGAGTCGCCCAGCCCCGCACCGACGATGGCTGCGGTCACGCCAAGCATTTCTCTCATGCCGGGTCCGCCGGACGGACCTTCATAGCGAATCACCACGACATCGCCCGCTTTGATGTTGTGGGATTGCACGGCGACAAAGGCATCCTCTTCCCGGTTGTATACCTTCGCCGGGCCACGGAACGTCATGATCGAGTGTCCGGCCACTTTCACGACACAGCCGTCTGGAGCGAGATTCCCCTTTAAGATCACCAACCCACCGGTCTGCTTGATCGGATTCGAGAGGGGTCTGAGAACTTGTTGGCCGGATGTTTCTTTGGCCTCCTTGGCCTCTTCCCCAATCGTCCGGCCGGTCACGGTCAGTTGGCCTGCGTGCAAGATACCGGCATCGAGCAACCGCTTGGCAACCAGGGTCGTTCCTCCAGCCGCATAGAGATCCGAGGCGGTAAATCGTCCGCCTGGCTTTAGGTCGGCGAGCAACGGCACCTTCCGATTGATCTTGTCGAAGTCGTCGATGCTCAGTTTGATGTTGGCTTCGCGCGCGAGGGCGAGCAGATGCAGCACCGCATTCGTCGAGCCGCCGGTCGTCGCGACTGCGGCAATGGCATTTTCCAGCGATTTCCGCGTGATGATCTGGCGGGGTCGCAGGTCTCGCTTCAGCAGATCCATGACCATCTTCCCGCACTCGAAGGCCACGTCGTCTTTCCGCTGATCCATGGCCGGCACGCCGTTCCGCCCCATTGGCGAAATGCCGAGGAACTCGAACGCGATCGCCATGGTGTTGGCCGTGAACTGACCGCCGCAGGCACCAGGGCCTGGGCAGGCATGGTCTTCGAGATCTTTGAGTTCGGCACTGGTCATTGTGCCGGCCGCATGTTTTCCGACTGCTTCGAACACGTCTTGAATGGTCACGTCATGGCCTTGGAACTGCCCCGGCATGATCGAGCCGCCGTAGAGCATCATTGACGGCAGGTTCAGGCGCGAGAGGGCCATCACGGTGCCGGGAATGGTCTTGTCGCAGCCGGAGAGTGCCACCACGCCGTCAAACAGGTGTCCGCGAGCCA
This sequence comes from Nitrospiraceae bacterium, assembly GCA_016650275.1. GTDB lineage: Bacteria > Nitrospirota > Nitrospiria > Nitrospirales > Nitrospiraceae > Palsa-1315. The sequence goes on from JAENWB010000047.1 coordinate 2,023, forward strand.
CAAGTTCAATCGAATCAGCAATCACCTCTCGACTGATCAACGAAGCCTTCATCCCCTCGGTGCCCATCGAAATGCCATCTGACACTGCGATCGTGTTGTACTCGATGGGGGTGCCGCCTGCGGCTCTGATGCCGGCTTTCACCCGCTCCGACAGGCGGCGCAGGTGGAAGTTGCAGGGCATGACTTCGATCCAGGTATTGGCGACACCGATGATCGGACGAGACAAGTCCTCGTCGGTAAATCCAACGGCTTTCAACATCGCGCGGGCCGGTGCCCGATCGGGACCGACCAGTAAATTTCGGCTGTTGAGTTTCAGCTCTTTCGGCATGACGTAATTACTTCGCTTTCTTGCCTTCTTTTTTCTTCTCGTCCTTCTTGGCTTCCGTGTCGATCACGGCGCCAGTGGCTGCGTCGATGTGGACTTCCATCACATTCCCGTCGGCGCCGAGGACCTCGACTTCCCAGACTGTCTTGCCATGTTTCTTCTCAAGTTCCGCTTCGACCACCGTCCCAGGCACTTTCTCGGATGCAGTCTTGATGGCCTGATCGATCGTGACAGTGGCGTCCTTGACGAGGTCCGTGATCTTGCCTTCCTTATCGTCGGCCCAGGCGTTGGAACCCAGTGCGAACAGTAATCCGACGACGCCCGCTGTGATGATTCCCCATGTTCTCATGATGCACCTCCCTGCTGGATGGACCGGTAGTCTTCTAGCGCTTCTTGGATAGAGCTACTGCACATTCATGCTTGATGGAGGGGCCGGCTGTGCAGCATCGCCACCCATATGCGGATTGGCTTTCATCGGGCCGCCGTGCGGATTGCCGTAGCCCTTGCCGGCATCCTTGTGCTGCTGCATGATCTTCTCATGCTCGGCCTTCTCCTTGGCACGCTGTTCCGGAGTCAACAGGGCGAGCACCTCCCGCCGGGCCGTGACGGAGACCATGCGTAAGCCAACTTGCAGATCCCCGCTCTGCTTCAACTTGGCTTCGATCGCCCCCAGGTCGGATTTCTCATCCTCGGTCAGGGCTTTCAACTCGCGCTCCGCTACCTGGATGTCGGCCTCGGTTTTGATACGGGTCTTGTCCAGGTTGAGTTGCATGTCTTTGAGTTTTGTCACTTGCTCCGCCGTGAGCCCGATTTGTTGTTCGTGCTTGAGCAGATGCCGGATCAAATGGCCGGTGCTGTTGTGCATCATGCTCGCGCCATGTCCGCCCATCGAGCTGTGCCCGCCGCCGTGTCCTTCCTTGCCGTAGCCTGGCTCATTGGCCCAGACCGTAGACATTCCAACGGTCAGCGCGAATACCGATGCGATGCCCAGCGTCACGATCGTTTGTGTTCCCTGCTTCATACCTGCCTCCTTAGGTTGAACCGAATGAAGACGTCTGACTCCACGATGACGAACGTCCCAGTAATCCCTGCTTGCTCTTTCGCCCATTGAACAAGAATTGCGCCGCAAGTATAGCCGGCAACAGACCCCTCCAAGCGGGTCATAATTTTATCAGCAAGGGGCTCATCCACTTGGCGCCGAAGGCTCTGAGAGCCATGTGGACGTAGATTGCCAGATCAATCAACACAACGCAAGCCAACAACACACCTCGATGAGCCCACGAGGCGGTCGGCACGTCAGCAACATGACGTTGGAAATGGTCGCAGTTCCTGTCGATATCGGCAGGGCCAGTGGTGTAATGGCGGAGTAGCTCGCGACAAGCGTGAGGAGCGGCTGGTCTCTCTTGTTTATTTGGTCTGTCTCGTTTGTTTGGTTGAACCAGACAGACCAGATAGACCAGATGAACCAGATCAACCCTCACTCGTCTTGCCCGCCTCGCTTGAGTCAAGCTTGTGATCGGCGTCGAGCCTGGGCGAGCAGTTCGGCACGCGGGTCCGGATGCGGAATGGCGCTGAGTTGGTCGTACAGTTTGTGTTCCTCGTCGGTTGAGGAGGGCGGCATCACGATATGGATTGTGAGGAAGAGATCGCCATGGCCGCCGGCCGCCGCGGGGAGGCCTTTGCCCTTCAGCCGAAGCTTACTGTCAGCCCGACTCCCCGGCGGAACCTTCATCCGAACCGGCTCCATCAGCGTCGGGGCCATCACCTCGGCGCCCAAGGCCGCTTCCCATGGGAAGACTGGGAGAGAGACATGGATATCGCTCCCCTGACGACGAAAGATTTTGTCCGGGGCGATCGCCACGCGCAGGTACAAATCGCCTGGTTTGCCGCCGTTGGCGCCGGCTTGTCCCTTGCCGGCCACGCGAACCCTCGTTCCATCCTGTACCCCTGCGGGGATTCGCACTTCGATCGTATTGGGATGCAACGTCGCACCGTGCCCCTGACAGGTTGGACAGGGTCGCCCGCGAAAGGCTCCACTCCCGTGGCAGGTGGAGCAGGGTACTGGCTCTTGCAAGGTCATGCGCTTCGTCACGCCGGTGAACACCTCGGCCAGCGTCAGCTGCACCTCCGTTTCAAGGTCCTCGCCCTGCGTGGCAAATCCACGACCATTGCTGGCGCGCCCTCGTCCTTTGAACAGATTCTCGAAGATGTCGGAAAAGCCTTCTCCGCCGAACGAAGTCTCCGGGCCGCTCTCCCCGCGGGCACCGGCCTGCCGGCGCGCCTGCTCATAGGCCTCGGCCTGCTCCCAGTTGGCGCCATATTGATCGTATTTCTTGCGTTTGCCCGGATCGCTCAGGACTTCGTGCGCCGCGTTCAGCTCCTTAAACTTTTTCTCCATCTCTGATTTCTTGGCACCGCTATGGAGGTCGGGATGGACCTGGCGCGCGAGGCGACGATAGGCCTTCTTGATGTCATCCGCCGAGGCAGACTTCGGAAGACCGAGAATCTGATAGTAGTCGCGTTGTGTTGTCGCCATGGGATGTGGAGATAGGGTTGCTTCAGCACAGGTCAACTAACTTGCAGGCAGCTTACGGGGTCGGTCGAGGCTTTTCAAGTACTGATGAGGAGCAGGGCGTGCTGATGGTGTGCCTGTTACCGGGGAACGACGGTCTTGGCCCGCGCCATCATTTTGCAGTAGGAGCAGATCTCGGCGGTGGTGGGCTGGCTGCAAGAGGTGCAGGGGTGGAGGACGGCACGGTCTTTTTCCGTCATGGTGGTTGCCGAGGGTTGCTTCTTGCTTTGCTTCTCGAGAAACCCCCAATAGAACGTCTGCTTCGTACCCGGCGACTCGGTCTCCAGACGATTCAAGACCTCCTTGTACTGGAGCATCTTGGAGCCCTTGGCCATGGGGCATTCCTCGACGATGTAATCGATCCGGTTTAAGACCGCATAGGCTGCGAGTTCACGTTCTGAGAGCCGGTAGAGGGGCTTCACCTTCTTGGCAAACCCTGCCACCGAGGCCGGTAACGACGGGCCTTGCTTATCCAGATATTCCTCCTGCCAATGCAGCACGTTGCCGAGGAGTCGGGCTGCTTCATCATCGAGATTGTGGCCCGTAGCCATTACATCATAGTTCTGCTCGATCGCCACGCGATTGAACTGGTAGCGTTTGATGGTCCCACATGTGGAACAGGTCGGGCGATGGATGAGCTGGGCCAGTTCTTTGATTCCCGCTCCGGCCTCTTGCTCGACCGTATGGAGGTGCAAGGTGGTTCCATGAGAGGCGGCGACCGCTTCGGCGAACTTCGTCACCTTGGCATGCGATTGCTCAGAATAGGCCCCGATGCCGAGGTTCACATAGAGTGCGTCAGCGCGATAGCCGAGCTTGAGCAGAATGTCCCAGAGTGCCAGGCTGTCTTTCCCGCCGGACACCGCCACGAGAATCCGGTCCTCCTTGCCAAACATCCACTCCGATTTGATCGCCCGCGCAACTTGATCGTGGACGAAGCCGTTGAAGCAGACTTTGCAGAAGGCCGCATTATGGCGCGGGAGGCCGATCACAGCTTTGGTTTTACATTTTGTGCAATTCATGTCAAAGCAGGCTTAGGTTAAGGTTGAGGATGAGTCTGTCGGAGATTTTTGCTCGGCCTTAGCCTCAACCTCAGCCTGGTTTCCTCCCGAGATCACGGGTCGGATTTCAATCAGATCGCCGTCGTACAGCATCTCGTCTTCGGTGACGAGATCATCGCCTTTGATCACCAGATGCGCTTCGACGACGAGATTCAATTCGCGCAAGAGTTCCTTAACCTTCTTGGGGCCTTTGACCTCGATGGTTCTGGCTGGATGGCTCAGTTGGACTTGCATGGAGGATCTTAAGCTTCCATGTGTGCAGGGGGCAAGGGGTGAGTCTGACAGGATGCTGACAAGTCTGCCAGCCTGTTCTGCTCATTTGGTCTGTCTGGTTCATCTGGTTTATCTGGTTAGTCTGGTTCAACTAAATAGACGAGACAGACCAGATGAACCGACAGACCAGACAGACCTGGCTTGTGCCACACGATGTGGACCATCGGCATGTCGCTGGGCGTCTCACGTTTCACGCCTGACGGTCGGTTAGATCCCTGCTTCCCGCAGAAACTTCGCCGATTCTTCCGGTGCCACCGGATTGATATAGAACCCTGTACCCCATTCGAAGCCGGCCACTTGGGTCAGCTTGGGAATGATTTCAATGTGCCAGTGGTAGAAATCTCCGTTCTTTTCGTGGAGGGGAGAACTATGGAGGATAAAGTTGTACGAGGGCCGGGCGAGGACTTTGTCCATCCGTCGGAGGGCTTCGGAGAGGATCGGCGCGAGGAACTCAAATTGTGTCTTCTGGCTTTCTTCGAAGAAGCCGGCGTGGCGTTTAGGGAGTATCCACATTTCAAAGGGAAAACGCGGGGCATACGGGGTGACGCAGAGGAACTCGGGATTTTCCACCACGATGCGATCGCCGTCAGCGAGGTCCTGCCGGAGAATGTCGCAATAGATACAGCGTTCTTTCTGCTCATAATGAGCCCGACAGCCTTCGATCTCCTCCAGAACGCTGGTGGGGATGATTGGCAGTGCGATGAGTTGTGAGTGGCTGTGCTCCAGTGTGGCGCCGGCCGGAGCTCCGTGGTTCTTGAAAATGAGGATGTATCGGAACCGCGAGTCTTTCTTGAGATCGATCATGCGGTCGCGATAAGCCCACAGCACGTCCTCGATCCGTTTGGTCGGCATGTCGGCCAGGCTGTCCGTGTGGTTCGGGGTCTCGATGATGACTTCATGGGCGCCGATCCCATTCATGCGATCGTAGAGGCCGATGCCCTGGCGATCGAGGTCGCCTTCGACCTGGAGCGCGGGAAACTTGTTGGGCACGACACGAACGGTCCAGTTCGGGTTGTTGGGCTCCAGCGGCTGTGGCCGGTAGGCCATAATTTCTTTCGGCGTCAATCGCTCTTGCCCTGGGCAAAAGGGGCAGAGGGCTGCGGCCAACGGCCGGGCGGCTTGCACGAGAGTGAAGTCGTGAGGCCGAGCGCTCCGTTCAGTCGAGATAATCACCCACCGGCCGACAATCGGATCACGTCTTAGATCGGGCATGGCATCTCCTGAACAGTGTTGAATGTTAAATGATAAATGTTGAATTGACCAGGAAGAATCGCTAGGTGCATGCAGGAACTCTACGCTTATTATTCATCATGTAACATTCAACATCGATCATTCAGCGCGTTGCGCTGCTTACACTCGCCACAAATTCGCCTCAAACTCCGGGCCTGGCACGAGGAACGTTGTAGGTTTGTGGTGCGGGTAGCGCGCGACTTCCAAGTGATATTCCAGCACCAGAATGGTCATGCGGAATTCTTGCCCAGGTGTGAGCTGTAAGTCCTTGAATGGTACAGCCAGTTCGATAATATTTCGATGACAGATCGATTGGTAGGGGCCGATCTCCTGCCAGGATCCGCTTGCGAGTTTCTGCGAGAGCAGAAACTGATCTGGCCCTGACGGCGCGAGTGAAAACGACAGGCGGTAGAGGTGTTCGGGCGTCTGTAGCTGCAGCTCGACCGTCAGCCCTGTCTGTCGTTGCCGCTGCAGCAGTTGCTCGTCCGGATCGAGCCGGAGATATAGCTGGTCAAGACTCCAGCCAAACTGGATATCGGTCAGCAGCCCTTCGGCTTTCCACATCGCGCCGAGCGGCGGCTGTGTCTTGATCCTGCCTGCTCCTCGCCACTCAAAAAAGTCGGTCACGAGTCCATCGATGGAGGGGTTCAGTAAGGCGAGAGGCGCGGTCACGAGGTCTGCCTCCGGCATGCAGCGGGGGCTACAGATCGGCTGATTCAACAGGTCCGGTGGAGTCAATCTCGCGATCATCCAGACGTTCCGAAGATGGGTTCGAAAGAGCCGATCGAACTCCTCTTTGTAGTCAGTGCCAAAGTCGTCCCCATACCACCAGAACCAATCGCTGCCTTCGGCGGCATAGAGTTCGTCCCAGGCGGCTTGTGCGCGATCCGAGGGAAGGGTGGCAGCGATTTCGACGAGATGGGATCGAGTCTGATTGACCAGATCCCATCCTCTATTGTCTTCCTGGTGGCCAATCCAGATCTTGTAGTCCTGATTGATCCAGGAGCCAGAATGGAGGTGGCTGATTCGCCGAGTGGCCGGCGCGGCTTCGAGCGCTTCGGAAATCGTCGCGGTGGTGGTGCGAACCGCTCCGTCATCAAGTGCGCCGGTCGAGCAGGCCTTGTAGAGTAGCGCGAGAAATTGTTCGCCGCCCTCGTGGTAGTGTTCCCATGGATTTTCCCCGTCGAGCACAATTGCGATGGTGACCTGGTCCTGCGGCGCCTCGTGAATGATGTGGCGCAGCCGACGAAGGACATCCTCGGCGGCCGTATCAGGAGTGGTCTTGTGGTAGACGAACCCAAAGGCATCGGAGATCTCCCGATCGCGGAACAGCATCGTGACGTCTTGGCCCTCCGGCCCGACCCGGTAGGGCTGATACAGATCTTGGTGGCGCTGCCACGGTTGCTGGGCCGCGTCGAGCGAGCGAGTGAGGATGCCTTCGTCGGTCGCTAGCCAGCGCAGTCCGGCCTTCGGCAACATCGGAATCAGCTCTGGACAGACGGAGCCCTCCGATGGCCAGAGGCCCACGGGAGCCCGGCCGAATGTGGCGGTATGAAACTCGACGGCGCGTTGCAGCTGTGCCTCCGCATCTTCCGGCGCATGGAATCGTGAGGGGAGCGGGAGATCGGGTCTAGCGCGTCGAGTGAAGTCCGTGTCGATGAGGAGCGGCAGGATCGGATGAAAGAAGGGGCTCGTCGTGAGCTCGATTTGTTCCCGCTCCATCAGTCGGCGATAGAGCGGAACGATGTCCTGCACGGCGACGAGTTGAAGGGCCAACACCTCCTGTTTGTCTTCTTCCGTGAAGCCCCGGTTTTTCGCGCGTAGCGCAGCCAGGCGCGGATAGCGACTGACAGTGCCGTAGCCGAACCAGGCGAGGTTGTGCCACGTCTGTAAGTCCAGCAGATCCTGCGTAGAAAACTGCTGCGCAACCCGTTCCAAGTCGCGACCGTAGACGTCGGCCCCGCGCTTCACGAGCAATTCATGGTAGCGCGGATAGGGGCGTACCATGGTGGCCCAATTGGCGGAGAAGAAATGTCGGACGAGAAAGGCTTTCTCTTCCGGACGGAGGTCCGCCGCCGGCCGCTGCGCATGTTCCAGAAAGAGGTCGCGCACCGTTCCTGTTCCAACTTCTTGCAGCTGTCGCAGGAGCGAGGGGGTAAAGTTGAACGTGGCTTTGACCGAAGGGAACTTTTCCAGCCCATAGGCCATATCGTAGTAGGCCTTGACGGCATGGAGCCGCACCCAGGGCATACTGGCAGACCCCGCGACCGGGTCCGTGTAATACGGTTGATGCATGTGCCAGAGAAAACAGATGTGGGCAGTCTTCATGGTCGAATGCTATTGATGACTTTAGCAGGAGGCTGAAAAATGAGATGGGGTAGCTGGAACGATCCCCCTGCGCGCGCAACGTGCGGCCTGAGAAGACCCTCGTTGTGGACGAGCACAGTTTGGGTTATCCCAGCCACCCCTTAGTACATGATCGTTCGATACGGTCTTGCTTGGGACAGGGCGTGTCCCTATAGTCATTCCCCAATCTGCTCGTTATAAGTATCGCATGGGGGTAGGGGACGGAGCGAGAGGAAATCAATGCATGACGCAGCTCGGCAAGGTGTGAAGGTTCAGGTGCTCTGGTATTGGGTGCCGGTGGCGCTGTATGCCGGTACAATTTTTTTCTTGTCGTCTCAGTCGCATCCGGAAGAGCAACTGCCATCGTTTTTAATCGAAGACGTTAGCGACAAAGTTTTGCATGCGGTGGAGTATGGTATCTTGGCCCTTCTCTGCTACCGTGCGTTTCGCTGGGCAACGGGGCCGGCTGTCGCTCGGCAGGCGGTTGTGTTGGCGATCGTGACGGCCTCAGTCTACGGTATCACGGATGAAGCCCATCAACTCTTTGTCCCATTCCGCGAGTCGAGTTGGCAGGATTGGCTGGCCGATACGATCGGTGCAACAATTGGGGCGATAAGTTGGCGGTTCCTTAGTTCGGAATGATGCGCTGCGAGACGGGCGATAGAGGTGGGGGGATTTCTCGCCATTATTCAGCGTATTCTTCGGCGGTAATAGTTGAGTGGAAAGATAGCTTGTATGGGTTTGTCTCGGACGGAACAAGCAGGGAAGGCTGCGATCTTTGGATGAATGTATGATCGCGTGACCTGTCTTAGGATTTTTTGGCCTCGGAATTTTCGGTGGCGGAGTTACTCGGATGAGCCTGGAAGAGACACGCGACAAGCTCGAAGAGGCTAAGTTTTTTCTGCGCTACCCCGATGAGGCACAGAACCTGCCGCAACCGGACACGCAGACCTCGTTTCGGTACTATCTCAGCGCGTTCCTTGGTACCGCATACTCCGTGCAGCAGGCAGGGGAACAATATGAGAAGTTGTTCGTGCAATGGTTCACTGCCCTGTCACTAGCGAAGCAAGCGTTATGGGACTGCCTGATGAATAACCGAGGGCATGAGATTCATGCCGAGAGGACGAAAACCGTGACGAAGGAGAAGGCCATGTCAACTCCTCTCCTTTCATCCAGGGATTTTCTTGCCGTTCAGAGCGCAGTCGGGCTTTTTGTGCTCACTCTGTGATGCAGCAGCATGGCCGCCATCTTCGCGGGATAATCGACTGAGCAGACCGGCGTGAGTGCGGAGAAGGAATAACCGATGACAGGCGTGGCATTCTGCGGGCGGTATTCGTCAGGCGGGCAGCGGGTGGTGAAGGGGACGCCGCTCCGATTCGTACTCTATGCTGGCAGGAGGAGAGATGCACATCATATGACACACGTTAGGGTTTTGATTGTCCTCCTCTTGGCGGTCACTTTTTGTACGCCAGCACAAGCGGTATTGAGTGCTGAAGATGTGTTGCGTGTCCAGATGCAATCGACACCGAAGGGCCAGGCACCACGACAAGGGCAGGTCCTTGAAGGCTCACAACTCGTGCGACCTTCGGCGAGGGAGCGTGACGCTGTCAGCCAATTGCTTGCTACCAAACCACGCCCAAAGACTCTAAAGGATGCCGATATTAAGTACCTGAATGATCTGCTAAACAAGGCAGCATGGGTTGGGTTCGAGCGACGCATCGTGCATGAAATGTGGACAGAGGTGAGCGGTAAGGAGTGGTATGATACGGAGGTATCGCACCCTCCCAAGAATGAACAATCACCCTAGAAAGGTTCGCCGGGCGAGGATGGTAGCAAAGAACACCGCGGACTAACAAAGAGGCTGGGTCAATGAGTTGGTTGAGGAGGGAGTTTGAGGCCTGCTCAAGAAGGATCAAGAATGAAGGGGGGAGATCAGTGAGAAATAGAAAGGCGGCATTCGGAGTCTGGGCATTTCTTGTTCTGCTGGTACCAGCCAACCTGGCCCTGGCAGCGGAGGTTAAATTACATATTTCTCCGGTGTTTCAGGACCGTCCTAGTTGGTGTTGGGCAGCCGTTGGAGAGATGGTCTTCAAATACTATTACGTTCCCGCTGTTCATCGGACAGACTATCAATGTGGGATCGTGCAGGGGAGAAACCTTTGCAAGGGGATAGCGAATTGCGATCAATGTGATCTTACAGCTGGCGATGAAGCCACCATGGTGAACATGCTTGAACAGTATCCTCTGATGGCGACACGGGGAGGTACGGCTGGAGATATCGCGCTGACAGTTCAATCGAAAAGCGGAAGTTTTTCTGAGGCAGAAGTAAAAAACGAGCTAGATCAGGGCCGTCCTATTATTGTTGGAATTTCACCGACTGGGTTCATAGTAGATGGAACCCCTCAACATATGGCCCTCATAGTTGGCTATGATGATAGCTCCGGCGAGCTGATGCTCACCGTGAATGATCCGTTCCCCTACGAAGACATGCGCTTTCTCTGGATAGGGAACGCATATCTAAGCGCGAGAGCATCAGGAGGAAGTGATGGCGAATATGAGATCGGGTACGAAGCATTTCGTTTAAGGCTAAAGTGGACCCAGACGATTTATCGGATTACTTGCACCGGCCATGATTGTCCGTCCGACACCCGTCAAGCTGCAGAAGGCTCTGCTGGGAAAGACGACCGTGAAGTGACTCAAACCGTTCTAACGGCATCCTCGGGAGATTTCAAAACGTTACGAACAGGGCATAAGGCTGTCGACGCTGATACCGGAACAACATGGCAGTCAAAAGTTGCCTTTTTCGGTGCCAAGCAGTGTCTGGTGAGGGATAAAGACGATAATAGTGGAGCGAGGTGGAGTTGCACATTCAGATTTTCAGACAGGTCAGAAGCCGACAAATCGGTAGAGGGTATCGTGAATCGATTGCGCAACAGCTTGCCTCATGGTTGGATCGGAACGGATCTTGATGCGGACTCTGACACAGAGTTTTACACCAAGACAGACAAGTTTTCTGCGTATAAACCTGGAAATAATTCGGTGATCAGAGTGTTCTTAATTGACACCAAGAAGGATGGGCGGGTCAAAGTTTATCTTTCCGTGGATAATAATTAGCGATCTGGCTATGGCGATGACAGGATCGGCCTCTCCGTCGCCAAGATAGTTTCGCCTGCTAGCGACATGTTAAATCCTGGTCTAGTCAATGAGGTTTGGTGCTGGTGGTATCGGAAGTATGGAGCGGGGGATACGGTGCTGGAGAAGCTAGAGAAGGAATCACGCAAAGATTTTACGGCAAAGCATGAGTATTGACTTATGAGGACCACGAGTGCGAGACGGACCTGGGTCCCTAACCTTGCATTTCGCCAGACTGCCTGTCACTGCTCGCATCGAGCGACCACTGCTTCTGCGTGGGGGCTCTGCGATCACGAAGGATGGTTGCTCGCTCCCCCGCATCCTTCTGCTGCTCCCCCTAATGAATGACCATGTCGTGACAAGGTTTGGCCGCATCAGTATAATGCGCGGCCTATGGCTACTGTCGATCCTGCCGCGCCGAAACAGCCACTGGCCTTGCCGGATCGTATTCTCGTGGCTGCCACGGTCGAGTCTCTGCTTCCATTTAAGGGACGATTCAAGTCACTCGCACCATTAGCCGGCGATGCTTCGAACCGCCGGTATTTTCGCATTGAGTTGACCGGGGCCGCTGCTCGCTCGGTGATTCTCATGCAGTTGGCGGAGCCGGAGGCCTTCAAGCAATCGGAAGAAGCTGTCAGCGGGGCGGCTCATCAGGTCGGCGAGTTACCGTTTCTGAACATCCTTTCCCATCTATCCAAAGCCGGGGTCTCCGTTCCGCGCCTCTATCACTATGATCAAGTGGCGGGGCTGCTCTATCTTGAAGATTTCGGGGACCTTACCCTGTTGGAAGCCTGTCGTGAAGCGAGTGCGGCAGACCTGGAAACGCTCTATACGCAGGCCGTCGATGCCCTCGTGCATATGCAATCAACGGCCACCTCACCATCCGATCAGCATTGTCTCGCGTTCCACCGAAGTTTCGACGTGCCGCTCCTCATGTGGGAGTTCGACCATTTCCTGGAGTATGGGATCGTAACGAGACAGGGGAAACCGATGTGCACCGACGATCACCTGCCCCTCCGGGGCGAATTCGAGAAAATCGCCGAGTTGCTCACCGGCCAACCGCGCGTCTTTGTCCACCGGGACTATCACTCGCGCAATCTGATGTTCGATGGCAGACGGCTGGGGGTCATCGACTTTCAGGATGCGTTGATGGGACCGGCGACATATGATCTCGCCTCACTGCTGCGCGACGCCTATATCGAACTCGACGAGGCGCTGATCGACCGTTTGATCAACCGCTATCTCGACGGGTTGGCGGCACATCGGCAGGTACCGACCAACCGAGAGGCCTTCCGCCGCCTACTAGACTTCACGAGCATCCAGCGTAACCTCAAAGCGGCGGGGCGATTTGTCTACATCGATCGCGTCAAAGGCAATCCCAAGTTTCTCGCCGACGTTCCGCGTGTCTTGAACTATGTTAAACGCAATCTCCAGAAGTATCCCGAGTTGGACAGGCTCCGGAAGCATCTCACCCCCTATGTGCCGGAACTGCAGTGAATGTCGTGAGGGGTGAAACGTTAGGCGTTAGTCGATGGGGAGGTGAAGCCCCTCACCCCGTACTCCTTACGCATCACGAGGCTCCATGAAAGCCATGATACTTGCGGCGGGCTTGGGGACTCGTCTGAGACCGCTCACGAATACGATTCCGAAGCCGCTCCTTCCCATCGCGGGCACGCCGTTGATCGTGTGGAATCTCTTGCTCCTGAAGCGGTATGGGTTCCACGATGTCGTCATCAATCTGCATCACCTCGGACCGATGATCGAGCAGGCGGTCGGCAACGGCTCCCGGTACGGGCTGCGAATCATCTATTCGCGCGAGCCGGTGATTTTGGGCACTGGGGGCGGACTCAAGCAGGCGGAGCCTTATTTTTCCGGTGAGTCGGTGTTGGTGCTCAACGGTGATACGCTCGTGGAACTCGACCTTGGGGCCTTGTGCACCTTTCACCAGGAGCGTGACGCCGTGGCGACGTTGGTTCTGCGCAAAGATCCTGAGGCGGCACGGTGGGGTCTTGTGGAAATGGATTCGGACAACCGCATCGTGCGGATCGCCGGGCGTGGACGCACAGATCAGGTGCCGACTCAGCCTCGCATGTTTGCCGGAATTCATGTGCTCCGCCCGCGGCTCCTGCGAGATGTGCCGAAGGGCGTGGCCTCGACCATCATCGATCCCTATGTGGCGGCGATTCAGCGTGGGGAGACGGTGCTCGGGTATGACTGTGAGGGGTACTGGTCGGACATTGGGACGCCGGAGCGTTATGCGCATGCCGAACAGGATGCGTCAGACGGTCTTATCACTCTGGCGACAAGACACCGACCTGCTTAGCAGGATGCTGAAAAAGTCAGCCAGCTTTCTGGAAGGTTAAGGCTCAGGTCAAGGCTAAGGGGCGAAAGAGTCTGGTTTTCGCTCAACCTTGACCTCAACCTTAGCCTATTGGAGCTAACCCGGCTCCTCTTTCACCTTCTGTTGCTTGATCAAACGGGCCAGATATGTGCGTTGGAGCTTGAGGTGGTCCGCTGCTTTTGTCTGATTGCCATCTGCTTCCTTGATGGCTCGCTCGATGATATAGCGGCTATGCTCTTCCATCGACTCATGGTACGGAAGTGAGAGATAGGAGAGGCGTTCGCTCGGCGAGGTGCGGCCCATGGCATCCAACGACAGCATATCCGGTTCGATGGTGTCCGACTGGTTCAAGACGACGGATCGAGCGACGACGTTTTCCAATTCGCGAATGTTTCCCGGCCAACGATACCGGCTCATGGCCTCCATGGCCGCGGGGCTGAACATCATGCCGGGACGTTTTGCTTCCCTGGCATGCCGGTTCAAGAAAAACTTGGCCAGGGCAGGGAGATCCTCGGGCCGTTCGCGGAGCGGTGGCAGGGTGAGGCTGATGACGTTCAAACGGAAAAAGAGATCCTCGCGAAACTCACCGGTCTTCACGGCCTGTCGGAGATCCTTGTTCGTGGCCGCGATGATCCGTATATTGATCGACACGAGGCGTGTGCCGCCGACTCGATGAAATTCCCTGTCCTGGAGCACGCGCAACAGTTTGGCTTGCAGCGGGAGCGACATGTCTCCGATCTCGTCCAGGAAGATCGTGCCTCCATCCGCCATCTCCAGTTTGCCCTTGTACAGGCGATCCGCGCCGGTGAAGGCGCCGCGTTCATGCCCGAAGAGTTCGTTTTCGAGCAGCGTTTCCGTGAGGGCGACACAGTTGATGACCACCAGCGGCATGGCCTGACGCGGACTCCATTGGTGAATGGAACGAGCGAAGAGTTCCTTGCCCGTGCCGCTTTCGCCGAGCAGTAACACGCTGGCATCGGACTTCGCAGCACGTTGGGCTGACTCCAACACCGCACGGATCTTCGCGCTCAGGCCCACAATCGAGGCGTAGCGGCCGTCGACTTCGGACTTGAGACAGGCCACCTGTCGTTTGAGGGTGTCTCGCTCCAAGGCCTTGCTGATCACGATGAGGAGGTGGTCTTTGTCCAGCGGCTTGGTCAGAAAATCGTAGGCGCCTGTTTTCATGGCCTCGACGGCGGCATCGATTGAGGCATGAGCGGTCATGACGATCACTGGGAGATTCTCGGCTGGTCTGATTTTCGGGAGTCGCTTGAGGACCTCAAGGCCGGTAAGGCGAGGCATGTCCAGATCGAGCAACATGAGGTGCGGAGCTTCCAGCTCGATCAGATCGAGCGCCTCTATCCCATCGTGCGCGATCACGGTTCCATAGTCGGAGGCCTGCAGTCGATCCTCCAGCATCGTGGCAATATCGGGATCGTCGTCGACGATGAGGATTTTCGCCTTCATCAGAACCCCGTGAAGCGTGAAACGTGAAGCGTAAAACGCAGGCCCATATGAAACGCGAGCGGCGTCACCGTCTACCCACCCTTCGCGGATTATCCATTACATTGATCACAAGTCCGGTCAGCGGTTTTGGGAAGAAGTACGTCGACTTGTGGGGCATGCGTTCGCCGGCCGTCGCGACGGCTTGCACTTCACTGACTTTTGTCGCGTTGAGCAGCAAGGCTCCGGTTCCCGTTCCCTTTGCCATCCAATCCAAGGCTTCATGGTCATCCTTCGTATAGAGGATGGCCTCTTGTTCCTCTTGGGTAGAACAGAGTGTCGTGACTACGAGTTGTTGTAGCAGCGACACATCGAGCTTGGCGCGAGGTGAGGCTTGCGCGAGTGGACGATGGGATGGTTTCAAGCTCAGCGTGACGTAGCGGCTGTCTCCCTTCAACGCCAGGCCGAACATCGGAACCATGCGACCGTTGGTTCGTAAGGCCTCGATAAATTTTTCGCGCGTGGCCGCCTGCGTGGCCGCGGTGAACGGGAATTCCTGCAGGTCGAACGTGGTACCCAACAATGATTGCACATGGTTATAGGAAGGCAGGGGCGTGGTCGTAACTCGATGCGTTGGGAGTATAGTTAAGCCTGGGTCTTCGAGGGCGGTCAACAGCATCAGCACCGCGTCATACGAGTGCCGGCCAACCGGCGACCCAGCCTGCTGCCGACGGATTTTCTGATAGTTCAACGCGGTCTCGTAGCGATGGTGGCCGTCTGCGATAAACAACGGCTTGCTGCGCAAGGCGTCGACCGCCTGCTTCAGTACGGCTGGATCCGTCACAGCCCAGAGTTGCTGACGGAACCCCACATCGTCGCGAAAGTCGATCGGGGCCGGTATTCCCTTGATCGACCCTTCCAGCAGGCCCATCACCGCTCCTTGAGGGTCGGAGTAGAGAGACCAAATGGGGCTGAAGTTCGTCTGGCAGGCTTCGAGCAAATTCAGCCGATCTGTTTTGGCGGTCGATCGTGTATTCTCGTGCGGGTAGATGTGTCCCGAATCGAGCGCTTCCAGATGTACGGTGGCGAGAAAGCCCTTGAGAATTTTTGTCGGCGAGTCGGACGGAGCATAGGGTGGTGTGTATTCGATCGTATGGTAGTAGAGGGTCGGTTGCGCGTCGCGTTTCAGCGCTCCATTCGTAAGCCAGTCGCGAAGGGTCGATGCGGCGCGGGTATATCGATTATGAGTTGGACCGTCGCCGGCTTGATCGAGCCCTAATTCGAGTCGAATGATGTTCTGTGGATGGCGATCGTGCAAGGCCTTCTGTCCGGCCGCATCGATGATGTCGTAGGGCGGCGCCACGACCTGTTTGATCTCTCCGACAACTGTCGTATCGAACCGCGTGCCATGAAACGGAATGATCTTGGCCATGACGAATCCTTTTCCCCATACGTGGTTCAGGATGCCGACGAGAGTCTGAAAAATTCCGCCGGCCTGTTTTGTTCATTTGGTCTGTTCGGTCTGTCTGGTCTCTCTGGCTCATCTGGTTGATCTGGTTCAGCCAAATAGACGAGATAGACCAAACAGACCAGACATCCCGCAGACCGGGTTTGTCCCAGATGTCCGAGCCATTGAATTCCAGGAGCGGCGCAATAGTTTTTCTGCAGCCTGCTCGTGCAACCACTGTGTGAAGGGTGGATCCGTTTTTCCTGCGCGGCGTCGCTTCCATGGCTGCTCCGTGGAGCACGCGGGGAGAAAGGCTATCGATCGCGGGTAACCATATATTCGGCGGTTACCGAGAGGGCTCGTTTAGCCGTACTGTCTTCGAACTGGTTGAGATCTTGTTGAGCCGCGGCGATGTAGGATCGTGCGCGATCCATGGCATAGGTAATCGAGCCCAATTCTTCCATCAAGCGAATGAACCGACCAAGGTCTTCCTCTGTCAGGGTCCTGGTTTCCATGCGGTCGATGATCATCTGCCGGTCCTGTTTTGAACAATGCTGCAGCAGGTGTAACAGCGGCAGCGTGGCCTTGCCTTGGCGGAGGTCCTGTCCCAGTGTCTTGCCCAAGCGTTCGCCATTGGCCGTGTAGTCGAGCGTATCCTCGGCCACTTGGAAGGCGATCCCAAGATGTTGGCCGAACCTGAAGAGCGCATCCTGCTGGGCCTCTGAGGCGTCCGCGAGGATGGCGCCCATGCGACAAGAGGCGGCAATCAGGCCGGCCGTTTTGTGTTCTACAATCTTAATATAGTCCGCTTCCGGCATGGACGGGTTGCCGTTGTAATACAACTGAAGCACTTCGCCTTCCGCCATCTTCTTGCAGGCCTCGCCGAGCACGTCGTTGATCCCATGGTTCCGGAAGTCGACGACCTGGCAGAAGGCTTTGGAGTAGAGATAGTCGCCGACGAGGATACTGATTTGGTTGCCCCAGACTTTTCTGGCGGTTCGCCGTCCTCGACGGATATCGGCATCATCGACCACATCGTCGTGGAGCAGGGATGCGGTATGAGTGAACTCCACCAGACTGCCGAGTTGGTGATGATCGCGACCGGTATAGCCGCAGAGACGGGCAGAGAGTAGGAGTAAAAAAGGTCGAATTCGTTTTCCGCCGCTGCTCAGGATGTGGGCGGCGACGGTATTGACGAGTGCCACACTGGAATCGAGGTTCGCCCGGATCTGGCTTTCCATCCCTTCCAATTCATCACGGTACGCCTCCCAGACGTCCGCCATGTTGTTGATCGTGGAGGTGATTGGGCCTTGAGGCATGGGGCGGATGGTAGGGCAGAGGAGGAAACAAAGTCAAGCCAACCACCCCTTTGGGGGGCGGGCCGGGATGGACTCCCTGTACGAGAGATAATCTTGACAGAAGAATCGTGCGTCTATTAAGGTGAGCGGAGCGGGTGCGAGCGGAATTCGCCTTGTGAGTGACGGGGTTATCCATCCCGATGGCCTCTCTGGTGTAGCCTCCGTCTAGTAGCATTTACGCCTACATTTTTAACGAGATACGAACGATGAGCATCCCCGGGCTTCCAGCAAAGCAAGGCCTCTACGACCCTGTACAGGAGAAAGACTCCTGCGGGATCGGCTTTGTCGTCAACATCAAGGGCCAGAAATCCCATACCATAGTTCAGCAGGGGCTTCAGATTCTTGAGAGTCTTAGTCACCGAGGGGCGCAGGGCTGTGACTCTTGCACGGGAGACGGCGCCGGGATTTTACTTCAAGTACCGCATGAGTTCTTCAAGCGCGCGACCGGCGATGTGGGAGTCTCCCTGCCCAATGCCGGAGAGTATGGTGTCGGGATGGTGTTTCTCCCTCCCCAGGCCGATGCGCGGCAACAGTGTGAGGCCCTCTTTACCAGAATTATCGGCGAGGAGGGCGCTCGGCTCCTCGGTTGGCGCGATGTGCCGGTCAAGAGCGATGCGATCGGTGCCGTGGCGCGCAGCACCGAGCCGTTTATTCGGCAGGTGTTCATCGCTCGTGATGTCCTCAATGAAGGGCAGTTCGAGCGCAAGCTCTATGTCATTCGCAAGCGGGTTGAAAACGCCGTCCGCGAATCGGCGATTCAGGGGCGGGACTACTTCTACATTTCAAGCCTGTCGGCGAACACCATCGTGTACAAGGGGTTGTTGCTCCCGCATCAGATGTCTGCGTACTACCAGGACTTGAAGGATGAGCGCCTGATGAGCGCGCTCGCCCTCGTGCATTCCCGCTTCAGTACGAACACGTTCCCCACCTGGCCGCTGGCACATCCCTATCGCTACATTTGTCATAACGGCGAGATCAATACGCTCAAGGGCAACGTGAATTGGATGCGCGCCCGACAAGGGCGGCTCAACTCCGAATTGTTCGGCCAGGATTTGTCTAAGCTCTTTCCGATCGTCTCCGAGCAGCAGAGCGACTCCGCCTGTCTGGACAATGCCGTGGAATTCCTGACCATGGGAGGCCGCTCCCTCCCGCACGTGATGATGATGCTGATTCCAGAACCCTGGGTCGCGAATCCGCAAATGGATCTCGATCGGCGGGGGTTCTATGAGTATCACGCAGCGATGCAGGAGCCCTGGGACGGTCCGGCGGCGGTCTGTTTCACCGACGGCAAGTTCATCGGCGCGACGCTCGATCGCAACGGGCTGCGCCCCTGTCGCTATCAAGTGACGACGGACGGCCTGGTGATTTTGGCCTCGGAAGCGGGTGTGCTGCCGATGGATGTCCGGAAGATCAGGCAGAAGGGGCGCCTCATGCCGGGCCGGATGTTCATGGTCGATACCGTGCAAGGGCGCATCATCGATGACGAGGAAGTGAAGGCCGAGATCGTGAGCCGCAAGCCCTACCGGTCCTGGGTCACCGAGTATCGGATTTCGCTCGACGAGTTGCCCGATCCCAGCAATGTGCCGCAGCCGGACCACCCGACGATCCGCCAGCGCCAGCAGGCCTTTAACTACACCGTCGAAGAGTTGAAGATGGTCATCACTCCCATGGTGGTCGAGGGGCAGGAAGCGATCTCTTCGATGGGCACGGATACGCCGTTGGCGGTGCTATCCGATCGGCCGCAACTGCTCTTCAAATATTTCAAGCAGATGTTCGCCCAGGTGACCAATCCGCCCATCGATCCGATCCGCGAAGAACTGGTGATGTCGCTGACAACCAGTATCGGGCCCAAACCGAATCTGATGGATGAGCATCCGGAGTCCTGCCGCCGCATCCGGGTCAAACAACCGATTCTGACAAATGCCGAGCTCCAGAAGATTCGAGAGATCGCCGATCCGCACTTTAAGAGCAAGACGCTCAAGATGTTGTTCAGGGTAGCCGAGGGGCCTGAGGGGCTCGGGGCAGCAGTCGACGATCTCTGTCGACAGGCGTCCCAGGCTATTAAAGAAGGCTACAAGTTTTTGATCCTGAGCGATCGCGGTGTCAACGAAGAATGGGCGCCGATTCCGAGTCTCCTCGGCATCGCGTCTGTCCACCATCATCTTGTGCGCGACTGCACGAGGACTGAAGTCGGCCTCATCGTGGAAACTGGCGAGCCACGCGATGTGCACCACTTCGCCTGTTTGATCGGCTATGGAGCCGGGACCGTGAATCCGTACCTTGTCTTTGAGTCGATCGTAGACTTGGAGCGCGATGGCTACTTCCCTGAGGGGTTGGACGCGCAGACTGCGGAAGGCAAGTTCATCAAGGCGATCAATAAGGGGTTGCTCAAGATCTTCTCGAAGATGGGCATCTCGACGGTTCAATCCTACTGCGGCGCGCAGATCTTCGAAGCCATCGGATTGAATCACGAACTCATTGGGCGTTATTTCACTGGCACGCCGTCGCGGGTGGAGGGGATCGGCATCCGCGAGGTCGGCGAAGAGACGCTTCGGCGCCATCGCCTGGCGTATGAGCCGGTACCGATACGACAACTCGATTTCGGCGGGGAAATCCACTACCGCATCCAGGGCGAGCACCACAACTGGAATCCAGACACGATTTATAAACTGCAGCACGCGACGAGGGCCAACGATCCGAAAACCTTCGCCGAGTTTTCCCAGCTCGTGAACGACGAGAACACGCGGCGCTCAAATCTTCGCGGGCTGCTCGAGTTCAAGTTCCTGCAGGAACCGATTTCTGTCGAGGAAGTGGAATCGGCGAAGGAGATCGTCAAGCGGTTCACGACGGGCGCCATGTCCTTTGGCTCGATCAGCAAGGAAGCGCATGAGACGATGGCCATCGCGATGAACCGCCTGGGCGCCAAGAGCAACACCGGCGAGGGAGGGGAAGACCCGGCTCGATTCGTTCCGCTACCGAACGGCGATTCGAAGAACAGCTACATCAAGCAGGTGGCGTCGGCACGGTTCGGCGTCACGAGCCACTACTTGGTGAACGCGAAAGAATTGCAGATCAAGATGGCGCAGGGCGCCAAGCCGGGCGAGGGTGGGCAGTTGCCGGGCCACAAGGTCGATGAGAACATCGCGCGGCTGCGCTATGCCACACCCGGCGTGCAGCTCATTTCGCCGCCGCCCCACCATGACATTTATTCCATCGAAGATCTGGCGCAGCTCATTTTTGATTTGAAAAACTCTAGTCCGGACGCGGCGGTGTCGGTCAAGCTCGTGTCGGAAGTGGGCGTCGGGACGATTGCAGCCGGGGTGGCCAAAGCCCATGCGGATAAGGTGCTCATCAGCGGCGACTCCGGCGGCACCGGCGCCTCTCCCCTTTCATCCATCAAGCATGCGGGGGTCCCTTGGGAATTGGGCCTGGCCGAAACGCATCAGACCCTCGTGCTCAACGATCTCCGCGGTCGTATAAGGGTGGAAACCGACGGTCAGATGAAAACCGGGCGCGACGTGGCGATCGCCACCTTGTTGGGCGCCGAGGAGTTCGGGTTTGCGACCGCTCCCTTGATCGTTGAAGGCTGCATCATGATGCGAAAATGCCATCTCAATACCTGTCCCGTTGGCATTGCGACACAGGACCCGGTCTTGCGAAAGAAGTTTGCCGGGCAGCCGGAACATATCGTCAATTTCTTTTTCTTTGTCGCGGAAGAGCTGCGCCAGATCATGGCCAAGCTGGGATTCCGGACCATCAACGAGATGGTCGGGCGTGTGGATAAATTGAAAGTACACAAGGCGGTCGACCACTGGAAGGCCAAGGGGCTGGATCTTACTCCCCTCTTACATGCCCCAGATGTGGGGCCGGAGATTGCGCGCTATTGTGTGCAGAAGCAGGACCACGGTCTCGCAGACGTGCTCGATAACACGCTGATCGAGCTCTGCAAGCCGGCGTTGGAACAGGGAGACAAGGTGACGCTCGATCTGCCGATCAGAAATGTGAATCGTACGGTCGGGACGATGCTCTCCAGCCGCGTGGCGAAAAAGTACGGGCTTGAGGGTTTGCCGGAGGACACCATCACGATCAAGTTTTCTGGTTCCGCCGGACAGTCGTTCGGCGCATTTTTGTCTCGTGGAATCACGCTCATCCTCGAAGGCGAGTCAAACGATTATCTGGGCAAGGGATTGTCCGGCGGGAAGATCATTGTCTTTCCCCCGAAGCAGGCGATCTATATGCCGGAAGAGACGATTCTGATCGGAAACACCTCGCTCTATGGCGGGACGCAAGGTGAGGCCTATTGCTACGGTATGGCGGGCGAGCGGTTTGCCGTGAGGAACAGCGGTGTCAGGGCGGTCGTCGAAGGGACCGGCGATCACGGCTGCGAGTACATGACTGGCGGGGTGGTCGTCGTCTTGGGTCGGACGGGACGAAACTTTGCCGCTGGCATGTCGGGTGGCGTGGCGTTTGTGCTGAACGAGTTCGACAAGTTCCAATCTCGCTGCAACTTCGGCATGGTGGAGTTGGAAAAGGTGAAGACGGCGGATGACAAGAAGACGCTACATCAGATGATCACGTCGCACTTCATGCATACAGGCAGCCGGAACGCGAAGCGTATCCTCGATAGCTGGGAGTCAATGCTGCCAAAGTTTGAGAAGGTGATGCCGGTGGACTATAAGCGCGTATTGGAAGAACGGAAGAAGAAAACTGCCGCGATCAAATAAGGGGTAAAGGGGATAGCGGAGAGGGTCAACTCTCTGTGCTTTGGTCGAAAGCTGAGCGCTGATAACTGAGAGCTGAAAACTACAAGAGATGGGTGATCCCAAAGGTTTCATGAAATACGCCCGTGAGGGCCCCAAGCGGAGGCCGGTCGAGTTGCGCGTGCTCGACTGGAAGGAGATGTATGAGCCCATCTCCGAGGAAAAGCTCAAGGCGCAGGGAGCCCGCTGCATGGACTGCGGCGTGCCTTTCTGCCAGGGTAACACCGGCTGTCCAGTCGTGAACTTGATTCCCGAATGGAACGATCTGGCCTCGCGGGGCCGTTGGAATGACGCGCTCAAGGCACTCCATACCACGAACAATTTCCCTGAGTTTACCGGCCGGCTCTGCCCAGCCCCCTGTGAAGGGGCTTGCGTGCTCGGCATCAACGATGACCCGGTTTCCATTCGGATCATCGAGTGGAACATCATCGACCGTGGTTTCAACGAGGGTTTGGTTGAACCGGTTTTACCGGTGGCGAAGACGAACAAGACGGTGGCTATTGTGGGTTCAGGACCAGCGGGCATGGCGGCGGCGCAACAATTGGCGCGCGCTGGCCACAGCGTCACCCTCTTTGAGAAGTCCGATCGCATCGGAGGCCTGTTGCGCTACGGCATCCCTGATTTCAAAATGGAAAAGTGGGTCATTGACCGTCGGCTGGAACAGATGAAATCCGAGGGCGTTGAGTTTAAAACAGGTGTAACAATTGGGATTGATATCACAGGTGAACAGTTGCGGCAGCAGTTCGATGCCGTTGGTCTCACCATGGGTGCGGAGCAGGCTCGCGAACTGCCGATCCCGGGCCGTGAACTCAAGGGCGTGCATCTCGCGATGGACTATCTGACACAGCAGAACAAACGGAACGCCGGCGACACGATCACGGATGAACCGATCACGGCGAAGGGCAAGCGCGTCGTCATCATCGGCGGCGGCGATACCGGGTCAGATTGTCTCGGGACTGTGCATCGTCAGGGCTGCGTCGAAGCGCATCAGTTTGAATTACTCCCGGAGCCGCCTCCGACCCGCGCTGTCTCGACGCCCTGGCCGCTCTGGCCCATGCAGCTCCGCACTTCGCACGCACATGAAGAAGGCTGCGATCGGCAGTGGAGTGTTTCGACCACCAAATTCACCGGCCACAATGGCCAGGTGACGAAACTGCACGCCAATCAGGTGAAGTTCGAGAACGGCACGTTCACGCCGATTCCCAACAGCGGCTTCGAGATCGATGCGGATCTCGTTCTTCTTGCAATGGGCTTCACAGGCCCTGTGAAGAATGGCCTCCTCGACAACCTCGGCGTGAAGTATGATCAGCGCGGCGCGGTGTCGGTGGACATGCGCTTCATGACCAACCTTGACGGCGTCTTTGCCGGTGGCGATACCAAGCGTGGCGCCTCGCTCATCGTCTGGGCCATCGCCGAAGGTCGAAAGATGGCGGCAGGCGTGGATACGTATCTCAAGGCCGGTAAGTCTGCTAAGTCAAGTCGCTAAGCTCCTTCAGCAACGCTGTTTCCGACTCTCATAATTCTCAGCGCGTCCAACGTCCAACCAAGTTTTTCCAAGAAGTTCCAAATCCCTGCTCGGCGGCATTGCCCACCTGGGGCGGTTCATTGACAAGATTCGTCTGCGGCATGCGGGCAACATACGCTCGAAACAAGGCGGTCGGTCCTTATGGGGCGGCCGCCTATGTGTTTTTGGATTGTCTGGGGAGACTACGTGGCCTTGTTGGCAAGCAGTTTTTCCGTCGTTCGTGGATCGTGAGCGAGACAAGCAAAACGTGCGTGACAGGCGTGACTCGCGAAGATGAAACTTCCGACCCATCCCGCTTTTCTCGCATGTCTCACGAGTCTCGCGCGAATAACGAGATACACGTCACGCGATAGGTCTCTATTCCGTTACGGATAGGGTCTCTGTGTCAGAAATGATCATGAGCCGATGGCGCTGAGCGTCGATGTCGCGTGAGCAGGTTGGTCAGGTATTTCGGTCGGAGGCAGGGTCGCTACAAGATTTGTGACTCGTTCACGGTCTCCCTGGCTGTACCGAAGAAACTCCACTCCGAAGTGCCCGTCCTTGCACCAGCGAACCACCGAGACTTCCACGGCCAGGGGGGCTGGTTCCTGCGCAACAGCAATCCGCATTGTGAGATAGGCTCCCGCATTCAACGCGATGTTGCTGCGCAACCTGCAGCCAGCCGGTGAGAGGTCGAGCAAGACCGCTTCTCCGGCATCGGTATCGCTTTGGATACTCGCAGGGTAGCCGACGGGAACTCGCAGGCGACATCGTGCTTGCATCGTCATAATCTCCGTAGATGAGCCTACTTGTACGTATCGGTACAGGCAAGGAAAACTTGATTCTTGAACGACGACTGGGAGTGAAGGGACGCGAGCGCCAACTCAGGTAGCCCGCATTATTCACGAATGGTTCTGCTGCAGTCGCCGATGTCTGACTCAAGCGAGACGGGCGGGACGAGCGAGGGTTGATCTGGTTCATCTGGTCTATCTGGTCTGTCTGGTTCAACCAAACAAACGAGATAGACCAAATAAACAAGAGAGACCAGCCGCTCCTCGCGCTTGTCGCGCGCCACTCTGCCATTTCGCGACGGACCGTCTTAAATAATGCGGGCTATATGAGATGCAGGAATGTGGGAGGATTATGCGGCGATCTTGGTCAGAAGTTTTTTGACTTCCACATGCGCGAATATGACGTCGGGCTCCCGTTGAAGGGCTTCGTAGTAACTCCGCTCGAAACCATCTCCTTCCTCCGAAGGGCGGATGAGGGCTCGGGCTTCTATCAGAAAGTGCTCCACCTCAACTAGCGATAGCTCGGACTCGTCCTCCAAGAGTTCATCGATATGAACTACCAGCTGAGATAAGGGGTGAAGCCAGGTAAACCAAGGATCGTTCAACACCAGTTGCAGCAATTCGCTGGTTGACGTGACACGGCCATTGATGCGTTCGTAGGTCACTTGTTCTGCCAGGATGAGGGCCTTATGGAGACCCAAGAGGCCGCCTCGCACGTCGAGGATCCTCTTGCGGAGAGGGCAGGATTTCCTGGTCGAGGTCTTCTGCGATACAGGTGCCATAAAATAACTTTAGCAGATTATTGAGAAAATGGTGATCTCTGGAACTCAGTCGGGAAGTCGATACCCGTGAAGCGTGAAGTGGACGATATCTGACGATCTGTCGATCTGATGAATTCCGAACATTCAATAGATCAACAGATCCCGGAATTGCTTCACGAACGACGGACGAAGAGGTCGGATATTTAGAGCAGCCTGCATGTGAAAAAAGGAGGCAGGGAAGGGGCCGAGTGGCAGGCACTGGATGGAGTTAGGCTGCTTCTTCCAGCAAGACGCGCGTGACGTGGAAGTGCGCGAGCACCACTTCAGGGGTTCGATTGAGGGCCTCGTAGTAGGCGCGCTCGAATCCGTCGCCCTCGATCGACGGGCGGGTCAAGGTACGGACCTCGGCCACAAGGTGTTCGACGTTTTCATGAGTGATGTCAAACGCGTCGTCGTCCAGGAGTTGCTCGATTCGGAGTAACAGATCCAATAGGGGGCAGAGCCAGGTGAACCAGGGATCGTTGAGCACCAACCGGATGAGCTCGTCCGTCGAACCGATGGGGCCGTGGATGCGTTCGTAGGTGAGTTGCTCCGCCACAATCAACGCGCTATAGAGAGACAAGAGTCTCTGACGTACCTCCAGCATGGTGCGGCGTAGAGGATCGATGCGGGTAATTGGAGTGGATGGTAACCACGTCGCCATACGGTAAGTGTAGCAGGGCCACAAACCCAGTCTGTCTGGTCTATCTGGCTGGTCTGGTCTATCTCGTTTATCTGGTTCAAGCAGACGAACAAGACAGACCGAACAGGCGAGATAGACCAGACAGACCATCAAGCTTTTTCAGCCTCCTGCTAGCGCCCCAATCGAGTGGCGAATTGCTCAAACAGTTCCCCCGTGAGGTAGCCGGTATCGGCTGGGTCGATGACATCCTTGCGGCGAAGATAGTCGTTGAGGATTCGGCCATCGGCGGCCTTGTGGACGTGGGGCAGGCCGAGATTCATATGGTAGCGTTCGACGGCACCGGCCACGCGACTGATGAAGACCACGGTGCCATTCGGCTCCTGCCGTTCGACGATCCCGACGTGCGTCAACGGGTCGTTCACCTTGCCATCCCCATTGTAGTCCCATGTATTGTTGAAGAAGACGAGATCGCCGGGACGGACAACCGGTCCCTGGTGGAACGTGCCCTGTTGCCTTATGTGCGCATGGATGAGGCGGACGCCATTTGCCTCAGGATCGTTCGCGTTGCTGCCGTACAGATCGATTCCGTGTTTGAGAAAAACCGCGCGGGTCACTCCGGCGCAGTCATAGGCGACGCGGCGGCCGTTGCTCTCAATCGTTTTGGCGCCCACGAGTTTGGCCGCTGTCCGTACGATCGCCCTCCGGCTCGTCGCGCGCTCGACGAACCGGCAACAGGCGGGCGCTTTGGGTGACGCTGTGGGAGGGCGATCGACCTGTGGCGCTGCGGGAGAGCGTTTGGCCGGTACTGATGTGGGAAGGCGTTGGGCCGCTGCTGATGCGGGAGGGCGTTGGGCCGGTGGCGTGGTACAGCCCACGAGCGTCACGATTGTGATAGTGGCCATGATGAAGGGGAATCGCATCGTCCTCACCGTACGTTGACAAACCGGCCTTGGGCCATCTCCCGGAGCTGATCGATGTCTTCACTCCGGGTGACGGAGAGCGGCATCGTATGGGTCAGCTCTTCGATCAAGAGATCGGTCGTCAGCGGTGTTTTTTGGTGGAGTGCGCGATAGAGGCCTGCGACCACAGCCTGTTCGATTTCCGAACCGCTGAAGCCGTCGCTGGCGCTGACGATTTTGAGCAGATCGAATTTTTCTGCGTCCTGTTTCCGAAGCCCCAGATGAATTTTCCAGATGGATTCCCGCTCGCTGTCGTCCGGCAGGTCTACAAAAAATATTTCATCGAATCGGCCTTTGCGAAGGAGTTCGGGGGGAAGCAACGAAAGATTGTTGGCGGTGGCCACGACGAAGACTTCCTGTTTCTTCTCCTGAAGCCACGTGAGAAAGGCGCCGAATAGCCGGCGGCTCAACCCTGCATCGGCCTCACCACTTCCGCCCCCCGCGGCCATCGCCTTTTCGATTTCATCAATCCAGAGGACGATGGGCGAGAGCGATTCAGCCATCTCGATCGCCTTGCGGAAGTTCTTTTCCGACTCACCGACGAATTTATCGAATAACCGGCCCGCATCGAGTTTTAAGAGTGGGATTTGCCATTCCCGCGCGATGGCCTTAGCGGCCAGCGATTTACCGCAGCCTGGCACGCCCACGAGCATGACTCCTCTGGGGGGCGTGAGATTGAGTGCCTTGGCTTCCGCGGTAAAACCGACTTTCGCACGTTCCAGCCAGGATTTCAGATTGACGAATCCGCCCAACTCGAACCGGTTGTCTTCGAGCGGATAGTATTCAAGCAGACCGCCATCCTTGATTGCCTGTACCTTGCGCTTCAGAATCATCTGCACGTCGTCGGCGGAGAGTGTGCCGTCTTCGACGATGCATTGCGTGATGACCTGCCGGGCCTGATGGAGCGTCAGTCCTTGCAAGGCGCGGAGAATGGCATCACGCTCGTTGGCTGAAGGGCCCTGGTCGGCCGCGTTGGCGTTACTGATGGAGTTGAGGATGCTTTGCACCACGGTGGTTGACCGAGGCCGATGGTATGAGGTTCTGGGGGCGAGCGATTGCAAGACGCTCTGGAGCATGGATTGGAGCTCGTTCCGATCCGGCAACTGTAAATATAGCCGGACGACGATCTTTTCGATATCGAGCGGCAGGTCGATGGGATGGCCGGTGAGCACGCAGGTAGAACGCGAGCGATTGTAGGTTGTCGCGACGTCTCGGAGTTGGCGGGCGACTGCTGGATCTTGTAGATGTGGCGCGAGATCCTTGAGCCAGAAGACTGCCTCTACTGTCAGGCCTTGCAGATGTTGGAGAACCGCCAGAGGTGTGGCCGTCATTTTGCTTAGTGTGGGTGCGTCGTCGGTACGGGTGAGTCCTCTGGTGACGGACCATTCGAATAGCGGCATGCGTTCCTGCGCAGCCACTGACTGCAGCAACGCCAGTACCCGATCCTCTTCGACCGTTTCGATGACGATCAACGGATGGGAGGAGCGGATCAGGGTGCGGAGATCATGCACGCTGGTTAACAGAGCCATAGGAGAGAAATGTTAGCACGAGGCTCGCGTCTCACCAAGGAAAGGGAGCTTTGCTGCGGCGGGTTAGGGGGCAGTGGAGGGCGAAGCTTTCGCGCAGCGAAAGCCGACGGTTGCAGAGCGTTGATCCAGAGGCGAGCCGCCACGGGTTGCCGTTCGGAGCATGATCTGGTTACTCTTCCACGAACCGCCGCGGACGCTCTTGTAGCGTCCGCTTGTCGGGCCCGGTGGATTGCGCTCCGGCATGTAGGCGTAGTAGTCGAAGCCGAACCAGTCCTGCACCCATTCGGCGACGTTTCCCGCCATATGGTGGAGGCCATAGGGGCTCTTGCCGGCGTCATGCGAATCCACTGGTGCGAGAATGGGGATCTCATGGACGTGGTGCTGGCCGAACATGGCGAGTGAGGAGTTGGGGGCGGTTTCACCCCAGGGGAATAGGCCGCCTTCGGATCCTCGCGCCGCTTTCTCCCATTCGGCCTCCGTCGGAAGCCGTGCGTTCTTTGCCTTGCATAGATCGTTCGCCTCGGCCCATGTGACATAGAGCGCGGGCCACCTGGTCAGGGTCTGGTCCGCGACGGAGTGGATCGTGATCATGTGCCAGATCAGCTTCTGCAGCTCGTCCGATGGATGGAGCTTCTGCTGTCGTAAGAAGGCCAGGTATTCCCCGAGGCTCACTTCATCGCGATCTATCTCGTAGGTATCCATCCAGACTCGATGTTGGGGCAGTTCCGTATCATCGAACTGCGTCCAGTTCCCATAGGGATCGTCATCCACTCGCTTGCTGCCGAGCAAGAATGGACCGGCTGAGATGGTGATCATCGGTGCTGGCTGGGCCAGTGCCGCGATCCCGGTCAAATGGCGGGCCAGTTCCGGTGAGGGCTTCAATCCAGCCCCTGCGTCTTGTGGGTTTCCCATGATGAGGAGGGAGAGAGCGGTTGCGAGCCAGGCGCAATAATGCCGCATCAGGTCTTGCTGGGGGAGGCCAGGGCTTTGTTGATTTCCCGGATGAGGCTCTGTTCAATTTCCGCGACCTCCTCCGCGCTCACACTGAGGATGCGCCCGCCCTGGGCCAGTTTTTCGAAGTCGGCCTTGACGTTGAGCCGGGTAACATTCGAGGGGAGCGCATGAAGCGACAGTACGTATTGATTCCGTGAGCCGGCGACTTCAAGCGAGGCAGGGGGAGAGACTTTCCGCTCCGTCACGTAGACCGCTTTTTGATCGGTCTTGACACTCACTTTGATGTGGTACCCATTGCGGCTGAGGGCGTCCTCCGCAATCTTGGCGACGGTACTCAAGGGTCGGGGGATGTCTTCAGTCTGGGTCCCTTTTTCCTCGACGTGAATATTCTGCGCCGCTTGAGCCATTGCGGTTTTTTGGACGTCGGCACTCAGCTTTTTTGCCTGAACTACCTGTACCGCCAGATTGTCTGCGGCGACTTTTGCGTCGATCTTGGCGCTCTCCGCCGATTTTTTCGCGTCGCGCAGCTCCTGGTTCAGCAGATCGATCTGTTGCTGCATGACCTTGTTCCCGTCCTGCAACGAAGTGACCACCGACTCCTGTTTGGCCAGTTGCTTGCGGAACGACTCATTTTCTGCTTTGAACGGAGAGTCGTCAGGCTTGCAACTGCTGGCCAAGAAACAGAGCGCGATCGCTCCGATCCACAAAGGCCACTGGTTCGATTGAGTCTTGTTCCTCACGTCACGTCCCTCCATCTAATTTTCTGGATTATCCACGCTTCACTTCGACTTGTCCACGACGGATTCCATGAATTGACCGTGCTTCGTACCGGGAGCTATGCTCGATCTAGCCGGATGCTGAAAAAGACCGCCAGCGTCGTTCTCGGCTCATCGAAATCCTCAACGTACCGATTGAGATTCTCGGAGGGCGGAAGTGCTGGAGGGGTTTTTCCGTTCGCCAAGATCCATTGAATGGGCGAACGGCCCCACGAAGTGTGGTCGGTACCTCCTCCGGTTTCGAATCGCCTGCGGCCTCGCTTGGGAGAAGGCGCGTCTCGGCGCGCCAGGGTTGGGCGGGTGAGAAGTCTGGCCTTTTTGAGCATCCTGGGCTAGCTTTGGATCGGCACCGTTACCGAAGATTCCAATGGTGGATTGTGTATGAAGAGAGTTTTTTCGCAGACTCCTACGATGACTCGCTTGTTGGTTTTCATTGTAACGACGCAGCTCATGATGGGTGGCTTCATCGAGGTGAAGGGAGCGGTGGCGGAAGCAGATCAGAAGGCCGAGACCATCCTTGCTGAAGACTATGCCTTGTATGACCAGGTGGTGACGCGCAAGTTTCTCACGTCAGCGACTCGGTTGGTCGTGATCGAACGCATGACGCGGCTCCGCCTCTCTCCTGATCAGGAGGGACCGACGACGATCGGAGCTGTTCAGGAACAGGGATATTTCGATGGCGAACTGCCGGCGGACCTGACCCGGGAATTCAGTTCGGTCAACCGGCAACCAAGCCGGCTCGAAGGACGATTTCACTTTGGGGTCGGCTACCGGTTCGCCACAGGGGAGACGATCGAAGAGCCGGAGGTTTCCCTGGCCCGTCCAGTCACGGTGGCTCGCGCCAGACTAGTTCAAGCGCCGCCGGTTCTGGATCGTCTGGCCTTCTCTCGCGTGGCGCGAAGCCTCCGCAACGATCATGCGCTGATGTATGTCGAAGCCCTACGTCCCGACGGCACCGGAGCGGGATTCCTCGTGTGGTTTCGCCGTCAAGAACGAAGCTGGACGTTGTTTGATACGGAAGTCGCTTGGACCATCCAGGCTCAGGCAGAACCAGAAGGAGGGGCGCTGCTTGCGCCCTGAGGATCTTGGACGGTAGCATGCGTCCATGATGCCGTCCGTGATTCGAAAAACATTTTCCGTCCCGCCCCTTGGTTGCAATTGCTCGATCATTGGCGATCCAGTGACGAAGCAGGCCATCGTGGTCGATCCGGGTGGAGCGCACGAGCGAATCCTCCACGAGGTGCACCAACTCGGCCTCACCGTCAGCCACATTCTCCACACCCATGCCCACTTTGACCATTTCCTCGCCTCCGGAGAAATGAAGAAGGCGACGGGGGCGATCCTATGCCTGCATCAGTACGATCGTACGCTCTGGGAGAATTTGGAGATGCAGTGCCGGATGTTCGGCGTCGCCTACGTGCCTGTTCCGATGCCCGACTACTGGCTCAAGGATGAGGAGAAGCTGCTGGTCGGCCAGGTCTCCGCAGTCGCACTCCATACGCCAGGCCATACCCCCGGGTCCATGAGTTTTCATTTCCCTGGTGACAACTTGGTCTTGGCTGGCGACACACTTTTTCGCGGCAGCATCGGGCGCACCGACCTCTGGGGCGGAGACTTCGAAGCCATCGAGCAATCCATTCGAGAGCGGTTGTACACCTTGGAGGATGCCACGATCGTGGTGACGGGGCATGGACCGGAGACGGAAATCGGGTTGGAGAAAACGACGAATCAGTTTGTCCGTGTCTAGCAGGATGCTGAAAAAGTCCGCCAGCGTTATTGGAAGGTTAAGGCTCAGAACAAAAAGTCGGGACTTTGCTCAACCTTAACCTTGACCTCAGCCTATATTATCTCGCTGCGGCCTTGCTGGACGACCTTTTTGAGCATCCTGCGGGAGTGTTCTTCTGTTGTGGTGTATCTATGGACCACCGAAGTTTTCGCGCACCGACATAGTTTTTCCGCAGCCTCACAGCCCGCTGCAGGAGGTATGACCATGATGGCATGCAAGCGGTTCGTCCTCTCTATCTATTTTCTCGGCGCGCTCGCATTGCCGGTTGCGCAAGCCGGCGAATCTTCACCGGCAACCTCGGAGCAGGTCACGATCGCGGATGTACAGGTACGCATTTTCGATCGCGGCGCTGTGGTGCTCTTGCTGGCCGAAGGCAAGGCCATCCCGATTTTCGTCGATTTTACAGTCGCGCTGTCGATTCAAGGCGCGTTGAACGGCGAGAAGCTCTCGCGCCCCCTCTCCCATGATTTGATGCATACGATCCTTGAAACGTTCGGCGGTACAGTCACGCAGACGGTCATTACGCTGAAAAGCGGGACCTACTATGGCGCGCTGACCGTGGCGTTCAAGGATCATGTGAAGGTGTTCGATAGTCGGTCGTCTGACTCGATCGCGCTCGCCATTCACTTTAAGGCGCCGATCATCGTTGGGCGGGATTTACTGAACTCAGACGGAGGGTTGCTGGAGAAACCGAAAGCCGAGACGTTATGAGTATTACTCTTTGGCCATCCGCTCTTTCAATCGTGCGAGGCGTTTGTCGGTGGACTGCTTAATGAAGGCCATGTTTTCTCCGAGGTGTTGATCCGCATTGATCTTGCCCTCCTCGCGCCGCTTCAGCTGGTCGAGCCCGAATTGCGCGATCGAGGGGCCGTCTTCCTGGTTCAGCGCCTTCCAGATCGCCGCGCAGGTTGTCTGTTTGGCAACGGGGTATTTGTCACAGGGTGGATCGGCTGCCGATGCGGTGCTCCAGCTCGTTCCCAGTAGGATGAATATCAACGCCAGTGCAGTCATTGTACGTCTACCCGCGGCATGAATGGCCCCTCTCAGCTTGGCTCACGATAGCACAACTCAAATTGTCTTGCAGACAATCGACGCGTACGAACGGTTGGCCAAGGAGTGCGTCGCCCGCTGGAGCAAACGGCAGCATCGCCGATCGTCGTTGCTGGACGAATGGTTACAGTCTCTCCCCGTCGGTGCGAGGCTGTTGGACCTTGGCTGTGGAGGAGGCCAGGATGCGGGCGATCTCGGCTAGCGTGGATATCGCGTTGTGGGCTTGGATCGGACGAGTGCGTTGCTCTTAGCGGGACGACGTCGATATCGTTCATTGCCGCTGGTCTGCGCCGATCTTCGTTACCTCCCCTTTCAGGCGATGCCGTTCGATGGCGTCTGGGCTGCCGCCTCACTGATGCATCTTCCGAAACCGGACGCCCGTCGTATTCTGTCCGATCTGTGCAGGCTTGTCCGTCCAGGCGGCCTGTTTGCCGCGACGGTGACCTATGGCGTGAAGAGCCGCCTCGTGACTGATGGATGGGTCCCCGGGCGCTATTTCGCTCGCTGGAGAAAGGACGAACTCGCTCGCGCGGTTCGTCGAGCCGGATGGAAAAATTCTTGAGTTAAGGGTGGTGAGCAACCGGGAGCGCAAGGGGCGGTGGCTCAACTTGCTTGCGCAGAGAGAGGGCTGAGTCGGACTGTGAGGCTACTTCGATAAGGTCGGTTCCGATGCCGTGCGGCGATCGAGCGTCAGATAGATCTTGTCGTCGAACGTATAGTAGCCGCCCTGGTCGATGTCGTTCATGATGCAAATGGGTGAGAAGATAATCAAGCAGCCGAAAATATCTCCGACGACCCACCAGGACCAGGTACGATCGATCTTGAACGAGGTCGGTTCATAGCCGTCTCTGTTTACCTGGGCGAGGTGGTTGCCTTTACGACTGAGAGTGACTGTGCCTGGGGCTGTGAGGTGCAGGTAGTCGTCTATGACGACCGCGGTCTCCGGTGGGTTGGTGAAAATGGTGACCGATTGTTTGTCAGAATGCATCCAGGTTCCGCAGCCCGAGAGTCCTCCGACCAGGGCGCACAGCACGAGCCCTCCTTGCCACACCCTGTATTTCCTCATCTTCCACTCCATCTAGCAGGCTGCGTGAAAACTTAGTTTATACATCAAACACCGTTGGAATCTTACAGAATGATACCGATGTCACAATCGCCGCAGGATGCTCAAAAAGACTGTCCAGCAAGGTCACAGCGAGCGA
>JAENWB010000048.1:0-17219 GCA_016650275.1 Nitrospiraceae bacterium
CGCAACCGATTCGAGAATGGCGAGAAGTCCCCAAAGCACCAGCTTTAACGCCGACATGCGGGGCATCCTGGCACTAAAGGAGGCGGGAGCGACCAGGCTGCCCTTCGTGCTCGCGGAACGCGCGGCCTCTGAAGGCCCTCGTTCGACGCGCGCAGTGGAGACCACACCAGCCGCCTCGCTAGGAGGGTATTGGGAGGACTGAAGGGAAATTCACAGAAGGATGAGAGGGAAGCCTGATCGGTCTCCTGTGCTCGCAGAGGGCGCACGATCAGAATGTGCTCCCCCGGGAAAAGGCGCGTCTTGGCGCGCCGAGGGTTGGGTGGGTGGAATAGTGCGCGCAGTGGGAGACCAATTCAGGCTACCCTCCTGGAGGAGGTGCGAGCGAGCTTGGATGGACGATTGGTGATACCGGTCATTCAGAAAATGCAGCGCCACCTCGGCGTCATGTTCGGTATAGAGGGCGAGGTCGAGATTGGTATGCGCCAGCGAGAGGCGAAACAGTTCGCGCTCGCCGGGGCGGTCTTCGATCAATAGAATGGAGGGGTGCGCCACCATATATAAGATGACATCAGCAGGGAATGTACCGGGCTCAAAGATGATGAGTCTGTGGATAGAATCATGATGAGTAACAATATGTTAGGCTATATAGTTCATTCGATTGACGAGTGGCAGTTGACGGATGACGACGAGAAAGGTGGGGAGATACTCAAGGGGGGGGTGGAGAAATTCCAGAGGGAGAGGGAAGGTGACCTGGTTGGTCCCCTGTGCTCACGGAACCCCCACGATGAAACTGTGGTCGTTCGACGGCGTCCGATTTTCATCGTTGTTGTCTCTCCGAAAGCCCAAAACGCTTAACGAAATGCGCTTTACGAAGCATGGCTTTCCCATTGAGCCATCGGCGCCTCTCTTTATCGCCTGCATTCTTGACGCAATTGTGGTTCGAGCGTAGGGTCGAGCCATGAAGCTCCTACCTCAGCGAAGAGCCTTGTCTTGGGGCTTGGTCCTCCTTTTTTTGTGGGTTGGCAGTTTGCTGGCAGCGGAGCGGCTCACAGTTGGACAACTTCAGAAGTACCATGCGTCGTATCAAATACACTCGGTGACTTTGGTCGGGCGGGTGCAGGGTATGCACGTCTTTCCTCCATTGCCCGTAAAAAAGAAGTGCAGCCTTCTATATGGTATTGCTCGGTTTGAACTGGTGGACGATTCCGGCGTACTTCCTGTCGAAACTCTTGGGAGCTGTTTTGCAGCCGCTATGGAAATGCCTCACGATGGTGATGTAATCGAATTGACTGCCCAGATCCAAGTGTTTTCTCCTGATGGTCGGACTGAACGAGTCATCAAGGCCATTGCACAGGACATCGTTGTTTTGAAGCCAGCCTCCCAGGACCCTCAGAGCCAATAGTTTTTTCAGAAGGGAAGCCAGCCACCGCGTCCGAGAATTGAAGAGCAGATGGTGTATAGCCTAGGGTGAAGAGTTACAACGACCTCAAGCGGGAACGTCGACGTATTCGACTTGGCTGCTGGGTAGGGGGATTGGAAGGCCGTCCGACTTGAGACCTTCGATATGAAACTCGATGGCTTCTCGGATGAGGGATGCAGTTTCTGCCACATTGGCGCCGGTGACAATGCAACCCGGAAAATCGGGAACATACGCCGCATAGTTTGCAGGGGCCTTCTCGATCACGATGGCGTAACGCATGTTAGTTCGCTCCCTTTTTCACGGCATCAGTGTAGCGTGGTCGTTGCAAGAAACCAAATCTAGCTCTTTGTAGCGGTCAGGTTGTTGACCAAGTTGCGGAAGTTATCGTTCTTCATGAAGCGCTGAAAAGATGAGTTCTGGCGTGGATCGGGCATCACTTCTTTGCCAGAACTCTGATTCTTTCGATGGCGAAACGCTGTCGTGAGCGACTGCATCGCATGATCGAGGTCGTTCATTTCCGCAAAAGCGCGGGCTAAATTATAGTGGAACATCGGATAAGTGGGGTCGGCCTGTATCCCATGATCAAATGTGGCCTTTGCTTTCTTGAGATGACCGGTCATCCCATAAGCGATACCTAAACTGTCTATAAGACCGCGCCAAAGAGTCCTGTCCAGTTGCGGCTCTGCTTTTTCAAGTTCGAAAGCTTCCTGAAGTAGTGGAATGGCCTCGGCGTATTTGCCCTGCTGGTAAAGAGCGTTTCCTCTACTGAGTAATTGCATGCTGCTGGGTGGGGCAGGCGGCGGAAGCCGTACTAACTCTTTAAGTGGAGCCGGAGCTGGGAGGCGGACCATCTCTTTGGGCGGAGTTGGAGGAGGCACTATCTCTGAGGGGGGTGGCTGTAAGCGAAGGGTCTTAAGAATAGATTGAAAGAACCGTGCATCGGCTGTGGTGTATTGCACCTTTGAAAGATGGATGTCGGCATAGACGTTGTCTTGTGCCATGCACGCATACACATTCTTTTGATCCAGCCTGACTCCCTGGATCTTGTGAAGGGTATATTCAAGGGTCGGTATCTCGCCGCCGGCGTTGAGATTGATGTCCTTCCCACGGGTAACAAATGGGCCTTTCTGTATCAGTTGGAGCTGTTCCCTGCACCCTTGTGCTGAAGCTTGGGTGGGAACTTTCTCAAGGGTGACAGACACGTTGAGTCCCGTCTTCGGATGTGAGGCCATAAGATAACGGCGACCGTCGGGTTTTACATGGTCGATGTCTTTCTTAAAACCGGTTAAGTCGATCGAAAGTCCCAGGCCCTTCTCGGGCCAGGCCACAAATGTCGGAGGTTCGCTGCTTCCCACAATCGCCTGTGAGGCGCCAGTGGGCCCCGCCGGTATGAAAAACCATAGGCTGACGGCGCAACCCACGATCACGTCCACAACACCAGGCTGTTTTCTTTGGCTCGCCATGTGGTCTCCTCTGATGACAAGATGTGGTTTGTGTATGGTCAGTGTAGGACGTGACCTGCCTCCTCCAAAGGAAAATACTGTTTATGGCATGAGCTGAACGGAAGGCGTTCCAATTTTCTGAAAGCTCTGCTACGCCTGACCTCGTCCAATCCTCGTGGAGCGGACCTTAGCCTTAACGAGCCTTCTGCGGAAAATCCGGAGGGGATTGGTGAGCAGGAGTCACGGCCGGAGGCAGTTGGAATGGAGGATTGTGTAGCTGAAGGGGAGGGCCGAGGTTCATCGATGGACTTGGGGGCGGCTGCACAATGACGCGACGTTGGCCACCAGGTGGATCGAGAACGGATTCAACATTCCCCTCGGGATCCTTATACACGTGTGCCCCACCCTCAGAACCCGGCACTTGCTTTAAACGCTCGTGAGCGCCAGGTGCTTGAATTGGTTGTTCCTCAAGTGCGAGCAGCATGTTTGGCCATGCCGCGCCGACGATGACGAGAAAGACGACTACCCTATACATAACCACATTCTACTGCGGACTCCCGTCTGATTGCGCCCCCCGCCCCCCGCGTCCGAGTACGTGGCTCGCCATTCCTCTTCGGTATTTCGCCAGGTCGCTCCCCATTGACACATTTATTTCATAGGACTAACCTGTCGCCAAATTTCGATCTTGGAGGAAATGCACGTTCGAAGGACCAGTCAACTGAATAGATGATGGCGACTCCAACCGTGCACTGGCATGTTGAATATTTGTTTGGGTCGTGAAAGGTATCTTGGAAATCTTGAAGCGAGGAGTATCATGTTGAAATGGATAACAAGTCGTTATGCTGGATCTATGACCACCTCGAATGAAGGCGAACCCATGCCACGCATTCGGAATGGCAAACTCAGGCGAACGAAACTGATTTTACTGGTTTTCATGTGTTTGGGAGTGACTATGGCGCAGGCACAAGACAATCTTGTGGACTTGCAGAAAAGAAAAACGATTGCGGAGGCAGAGACGGAGGCTATACAAGCGGAGACTGCACGCGATGAGGCTCGGAAGAAACAATCCGAATTGGTTGCCCCACTCGATCCAGTAAAGAAGGCGAAAGATGATGCGGTGGAAGCAGCCAACTCGGCCGAAGCTAAAGCGGATGCCAAGAAGGCGCAATCTGACGCCCAGAACCTTTGCACGCAATGTATTCAAGCCGCTCAGGAGGAGGTGAAAAAATGCCTCGATGGGGCCATTAGTCAAGAGGATAAGAAGTCTTGTCTGGAGAAGCAGGAAACACGAACGAAGGCTTGTTCGAACGGTGAGTGCAAAATTGGGAGGGCGCAAGGTGGTAGTAAGGGTGAAGTCCCCTCTGAGAAGAAATAGAGCACCGAAGATCAAAAGATGTCAGGAACCATTTCGGTCTGAACAGCCGCCTTAGCCCAGCCAGCCGCTCACCGCGTCCGAGTTCGTCTCTTGCCTTTTATATTTTCCCATAGTGGGTGTAGGACCACGATGGTGACTGATGCCGGTTGACCTCTTCCACGAGATTCGGCGAAGCCGGCCTTGACGAATCTTCTTCGACGATGAACAATGTCGGATCCTGGAAAGGGACAACTGATGGCTCATCTGCGTGTGGTCACCAGCCTGCCACTTGGATCACACCGTAGACGTGTGGAGGATCTAGAGCATGCCGATACATGAGGATCGTGGCGAAAGCAAAACTGAACCGACGATTGGTCGGCGCGAGGTGTGCAAACGAATCGGCTTGCTGGGATCGGCGGTCATACTGGCAGGGATCACAAGCCTGGCACGGGCGATGACAGATGCGGAAAGGCTACCAAACGGGGTGGAAGGGCAGGGGCTTCCTCGGCGTCAGCTGGGGCGCACTGGTGTCACGCTCCCGATTTTAGGGCTCGGCGGAGGGCACCTTCTGAACACGAGTGACGAGGAAGGGAGTCGAATCGTACAGGAGGCCATCGATGCCGGACTCACGTTTTTCGACAACTCATGGGATTATTCCAACAATCGGAGCGAAGCGGTGATGGGGAAGGCGCTGAACGGACATCGTCACGAGGTCTTTTTGATGACGAAGATGTGTACCCACGGCCGCGGGAAAAAGATCGGCCTGTTGCACTTGGAACAATCGTTGCGTCGTTTGGGCACCGACTACCTGGATTTGTGGCAAATTCATGAAGTCGGCTGCGACGACGATCCTGAACTTATCTTCCGTGAGGGGGGAGCGATCGAGGCGCTGGCCGATGCTAAGCAGCAAGGGAAAGTACGATTCATAGGATTTACCGGCCACACGAATCCGGCCGTGCATTTGAACGTGCTCAAGTACGACTTTCCGTTCGATACCTGTCAACTTCCGCTCAATGTCTTTGACGCGTCCTACCGCAGTTTTGAACGGCAGGTTCTCCCGGAACTTCTCCGGCGTGGAATCGCACCCATCGCCATGAAATCTCTCTGTGGGAACGGGAAACCGATTAAGCAAGGTATTCTGACGGTTGAAGAGGCGATGCGATACGTGCTGTCCTTGCCGGTTTCCACGCTCGTGAGCGGCATCGATTCACGAGAGGTGTTACGCCAGAATCTGGCCATCGCCCGGCGGTTTGTTCCTATGACGGAAGAGGAAATGGGGCAGCTTCGGCGACGGGTCTCCGGTCATGCGACAGAGGGACAATTTGAACCGTATAAAACGAATGCGCTCTGGTCCTGCGATCGGCATGAAGCCGAACGGCGTTTTGGCGGGCTCGAGAAGGCATAGCTCCGGCCAGGAATGTAGAGATCAAATTCATTGAGGGAAAGAAGCGGGAACATTCTACTTTTGCCGACAGCTTAACCTAAGCAACCGCCCACCGCGTCCAGAAAATGAAGAGCATATGGCGCATTGCTTATGGCCGATAGCAGGCAGCAGAAAAGAACAGGATTCTTTTTGTTCGCGCTATACGCCATTCGCCATCAGTTCCTGTTTCCTGCCTTCAGCACCTTCAATCGCATCTCGTCTATCACTGAAAGCCCGAAACATTTCACCTTTTACGTTTCACCTTTCACGAGCTAGGCCCCCCTAAGGTAGGATACCGCTCATCGTGCCTGCTTCGGTACAATCCGGCGTCACGGAGGCTGTGATGGCGCCACTTCATTATTCTCGGACTTATCATCGGTTCCCCCTTTTCTATCCGGTTATCTTCGGTGGGGCTCCATTTGTCGGCGAAGGTATGCTGACCAACCTGTCGCTGATGGGGTGCTCCGTTATGTGCGATCGAGAGGTTCTCTGTGGCAGTGACGTGCGCGTGAGTGTCTTGCTTCCCAATCAGACGTCGGCGCTGTCCATTGACCTTGGCACGATCAAATGGGTCCAGGGCCGTGAGTTCGGGGTGGAGTTTCTTCGTTTGCCACTTGAGGCACGGCAACGTCTCAATCGCACGCTACAAATTGAACTCATCGAATTGTTGAAGGCCCGTTCGGACAGAAGTGAATTGCCAGAATTGCTCAATCGGGGAAGTTAGGCATTAGGTTGTCCGTGAAGCGTCGTTTTGTCTCTCATGATTGAAACGATCAGCCGTCAGTCTTCAGCTCCTCTCTCCATTGCCACCTTCTTGACGCGTTTCCACTCGGCGAGCTTCTATCGTGCAGAGAGCCCTATTGCTCCCTGCACGGCGCGAGGCTATTACTTCATTTTCCTGGGGTCTTGGTACACCATGAGGTGGGCGTAGGGGCTGCCTTCGAACATG
The DNA here is from genome assembly GCA_016650275.1 of Nitrospiraceae bacterium. Taxonomy (GTDB): domain Bacteria; phylum Nitrospirota; class Nitrospiria; order Nitrospirales; family Nitrospiraceae; genus Palsa-1315. Next base: position 6,589 of record JAENWB010000048.1, read on the forward strand.
ATATAGACGCCGGAAGGGTTCGGGGCAGTCGGGAGCTTCGTGGCTGCTGCGTCGAAGGGCCACATGAGCATCCAGTGCGGGGGCTCTTTCACGATCTTGGCCCCGTCCCCCGACATAACGACTTTCCCATCTTTTTCAAAGTGTGAGCCGCCTCGAGCCATGTAGGCGATGCCGGGTACCGTGTTCGTCGGTTTCGGCGCGTTGTTCATGAGGTCGGTCTTCCATTGCTGAACAGCAGCGTCCATACACATGGGGTCAGGATACGGTAGATTCATCACGGTCGGGATGCAGGTAAATCCGTTGGCGCTTTTCTTGGTCTCGGTCAGCTTGCCATCGGCGCCGTAGATCATGATACCGGCTTCTTTCGCAATGTGCGGCGGTGCTCCGCTTAACGCAAGCGCCGTTTGGTCCTTCTCGGACATCGCTTTTACTTCTTTGACGGTTGCACCTTTGTTTGACGGCTTGTCGCCCGCAGTGGTGATCGCCGGCATCATGAGAGTACTGGCGACCAGAATGGTGAGCACGATGTGTTGAGCCATGGCCTTCTCCTCGGTGAAGGTGAGTGGTATGTGTTCCATGTGCCAACGCTAGCGCAAACGGAAGGGGAAGTCTATACGATTAACAACGGAGGAAGGGAGTCATTCCCTAAACACTCATCCCTGTCTGTCGGGTCATTCATAAATGTCGGAACCGCGGTCATGCGCATTGCTTGTGCGTGTCGAAATGCCTCCTGGTGCCACTCCCGATACTGTCCAGTGTCTAGAAAATTGTCGGACGTTTCGTTTATACAAGTCAATAAGTGAGGGCAGGCATGAGTAGTGACTTATTGTTGTCTGAGTGATGCCTCAATCCAGACCGTTTCAGCCCCATCAGCCTCTCACCGCGTTCGTTACGACGACTGAGTCGGCGCAATGATTCGAAACCTGACTTCATCCACAAGGGTATCGGCAGACGTCCGCTCTCCCGTGAACAACCCACAGTGGTAGAGGCCAGTTGTCCATCCAGTTGTTGGAGCGGTTAACATGAAATAGCCGGACTGGTCGTTCATGGTCGTCATGACCCGGTCCTGCGCGACGGCGCGTTGCTCTCCAGTCATCTCGGATGTTTCCAAAAAACAGCGTGCGGTGAGGGGCACCGCATCGAACGAGGCCGACACCAGTCCAAAGACCAAGTAGATCTCTGGCTGTGCGACGGGAAAGCTGTCCCCCGGGTTCAGGGGAATAAACTCATGGGCGCCGGTGGGAAAATCATCCCGCACGACCTTGCTCGCCGGGATGACAAATCGAAACCAACTGAAGTCGGCGTCTCTGCCCATGAGCGACGCCCGCTGGTCCAGTGGTTTTTGCGGTTTAAACCGTTCGGCGGCTCTTGCATACAGTTCTTCTTCCGGAGAGACTGCGGCAGGAGATGAATCGACTGAGGGAATGTGGTCCGTTGTCTCATCAGCCGTCAGCTGTGCCAACTCGGGGACATGGGGCCGTACCTTCTCAAGCCATCGTGCGATTTTCTTTTGATCTAACACACGAGTGTCCGGTGGAAGTTGAACATTCTTGTTGTTCTGTTCAAACTCGACGGCTGCGTCATAGAGGGTTTGAAAATGGACGAACGCGTCTTCCCACTGCTCCATCTCCACGAGACATTGGCCCATCCGAAACACCGTGTCCGCGTAGTCTTCGTCGCTGGGATCAAGGTTGGATATCTTCCCAAATACGGTCAGCGCGTCCTTGCACCGGCCCAGCTGCATGAGGGTCAGCCCTAATTGATAATTGGCTAGGGCGTCATTGGGATTGAGCGCCAGCATTCTTTGATAGATTGGCTCAGCTTCATGGTATCGACCCGTCGAGAAGAGTCTCCATGCGTCTGCGCGAATGGAGGCCCATTCCTTACGCTGGGCCCCTGTCATATCTTGAGTCAGAATTGGGTCAAAGCGTCGGCCTCGATCGATGGAGGTGCCATTGATTTGTGAGAGCAGATTCCTGGCAGGGAGCTCCAGGGGAGAACCGGGGGGCACCTTGTGCAACACGTATTGCACATCAGCTTCCGCGCCTTGATAATCCAGGACGTCGAACCGCGCCCGGGCCAACGCTAATCGCCAGCCGAGTAAATCAGGAGCGAGTTCCACGGCCTTCTTATACGATTCGAGCGATTCCTCAAGGCGATCGAGTTTTCGGAGTTCTTGCGCTAGCCGCAGATGGACCAAGGGATTCTGAACATCGACCCGTGCGATGCGTCCTAACTCCGCGATGGATTCCTCCCCCTGTCCCGACCGAATCAACACACTCCACTTGGCCCATCGGACATCCAACGCGGTTGGTGCCCTGGCAAGGACCGTCTCATACGCCTCAACAGCTTCTTGAAAGCCTCGGGATGTGGCAAGAATATCACCGCGTAATTTCTGGAGCGTGAGTGCGTGAGGATGCTCCTGAATCCCTTGGTCCAGGATCTCGAGCGCAGGGGTGATCGCACCACTCTCCCATACAGCTTTCGCATGTTCGGCGACTTGCTCTTCTGAACGTAACGCTGGATCCTCCGCGAAGGCGAAGGGACCCATCGTCAATGTCACAACAAGTGACACGCCAATAAGCATGGCGATGTGGTGTAATCTTGGCCGGACGACAGGGTCTTGCATGTGAGATGGTAGCGATCTATACATGAACGTGTGAGCATTCCATCATGGAGATTCACTATACCAAGAAGCCATGTGATGGTGGAATAAGCCGCCTCCTTGTTCGACTCTCCCCGTTCATTGACCTGCATCGTGGAAATCTACGTGACCATGCTAGACTGCACACCCCATGTTCGACGTTATTCTCTTTCAACCGGAAATTCCCCCGAACACCGGCAACATCATACGGCTGTGCGCTAATACAGGCGCAAGGCTGCATCTCGTGAAACCCCTGGGTTTCTCTCTGGAGGATAAACAATTGCTGCGAGCAGGGCTGGACTATCACGAATTTGCCACGATCACGGTCCACGAAAGCTGGGCTGAGTGTGTTGCTCGCGTCAAAGCTCGCCGTATGTTTGCCGTATCCACCAAAGGCACCCAACGCTACGACCAGGTCGAGTATGTCGCCGGCGATGCCTTTGTGTTTGGGCCGGAAAGCCGCGGGTTGCCGGCTGAGATTCTGGAGGCGGTTGGTGAGCAACAGTGCCTCCGCGTCCCCATGGTTCCGGGAAACCGGAGCCTCAATCTCTCCAACGCTGTGGCGGTGGTCATCTACGAAGCATGGAGACAGCTTGCGTTTGGAACGGGAAGCTGAAAGAACGATTCAGCCTCGTCGTTCGTGATGGGTCGTTCGTATCTCGCTGAAAGTCCGAATCGCTACACGAAATACGCTTCACGAGATACGGTTTTCCATCCGAGCCATCAGCCATCATTTCCTACAAATCATTCTCTGTGAGACAGCGCCCGAATCCCTGTTGTTCGGCAAAATAGTAGGCATAGTGCAGGGCGGCGAGGTTGGCGACCCGTTCTTCTGCCTCGTCACGCGTATCCGCGTAGATGATCTGGATGCCATATCGCGCGGTGAGGGCGTCGAGGAAATCTATCAATCCAATCTTATGATATTGGTTGAGGCGACCTCCGGCTTTGCGGTGTTGGAGCGTTCCTTCAATGACGAGAAAACGAGAGGGGAAGGCGAGGAATTGTTCGAGCTCGTGAAGAAATGGCAGGCGATTGTCGGAAGGATTCGAGAAGATCGTATAGAGTTCTTCCACGCCGAGGCTCTTGACGCACAAGAGCTCTGGTGCTTCGGCAATGGCATAGCCGCCGGCTGGAAGGGGCTCTCGAATGGCTCCGGCGATGCGCACGAAGCCTTGAAAGTCGTAGGGGAAGTGCTCCCGAGGGTCGACGTAGAGATGAATGGCAGGCACCATGAGTTTAGGTTGGCCTGTCCGTGAGAGCATGATGAGCGATTGCGGTCCGCGAGGATCCTGGCGGGATCGTGGGGTGTGTTGAGAACGTGGCGGGGTAGAGGTGTAGGATGCAGACGACGGGCCTGATGTAGGAGATGGGCCCGGGGATGGCCTGTGGGAGGCCGAAGGAAGTATTTTGGCATCATAGCTAGTGCGAGCGGCCTGGTCGCTGAGTGTTTGATAGGCCTGGTTGATGAGCTGTGTCCGTGCTTCCGCTTTCCGGTATAGGGCCGGCGCATGGGTAAAGCGATCCGGATGCCAGACCTGGATTTGTTCAAGCCAGGCTTTCTTGATGTCAGCGTCCGAGGCGGTGGGTATGAGTTCGAGCAGCGTGTAATAGTTGGTCATCCGTTCCTCTTGCATCGGTCTCTCATTTTCAAAGCATAGAAGTCTAGCGGAGTCTCAAGCGGAGATCTAGCGTGCTATTGGGACAGTCAGTCTTTTTGCCCGCCAGACCCCTGTGGCTACATCACCCGCCCGCCCTGAGGCTGCTAAGACAGCCTCTTTGCCCATGGACGTGCCTTTCCCCGAGCGGCGTTCTCGATAGCCGTGAAACGTGAAGCCAGCTGGTTGCTCTGGTTTGTTTGGTTTGTCTCGTTTATTTGGTTGAACCGGACTAACCCGATAAACCAGAGAAACCAAGCAAACGAAGTGGACGGCCTTTTTGAACGGGCTGCGCCCGTCTTGCTCTCCTCGAGAATAGTCTGATAGGGTCATGGTCGGTATTACCACGAAACTCAACCGCTGCTGGGAGGAGGACTACTACTATGGGAGAAGTGGATACAGCCCCGGAAGTTGCTGCCAAAGTGATCGAAGATCTCACGGCGTTAGAAGTGGATCCGGACAAATGCGAGCGTCTCTATAAGGCCGCGCTGGTTCAGTCCAATTCAGGTGTGACCTATCGCATGTTAGCCAAGGTGCTCAGCACTGGAAAGGTAGATCTCGTCCACTACGGTTGTGACTTGGATGCGGATGGTAAACCGACGACGAAGTGGAAGATTAGGCGCATTCTTGAGCAGGCCCCCGAACGGTTTGAGAAAGAGCTTGAGGCTATCAAGAAGGGTGTGACGGACGATGGTGAGGTTGTGCAGGGCTCATGGGTGCATGATATGACCGGTCTTCCGGACGTGGCGGCACAGGGCAAGAGTCTGGACGAGTGGTCGCGGAACATGACCGCAGAGGTTCGGAAGAAGTCGAGCTAGCCAACGGCAGGCCTCGTGGCCTTCAGCAACTCAGGACTTGCGATCGCGTGGATGGCGGAAATGCGTTGATGACCACCGTCAATCGGCGGTGGGCATCGCGAAGCGACCGCTCCACCTCCTCCGGTGTCGTGCCCCGTGCCAGGAGAAACCCCAGGTAGCGTGTCCCTTCAGGAAGCGGGACCAGATCATCGCCTGGATCCGCTGTGATCGTCAGTTCTTCAATTCCAGGAACGGCCCTAGCTTCAGCCTGCCCTCGCACTTCGTGCAGTCTGCCGCCGTATGGAATCGGGAGCATCATCACTCCCGCTGCCTGTTCTTGCCTGGTGAGGGGAGGGAGTGGCATCCGCAATGCGTGGCGGATGATCAGTTCTTCGAGCGACATGCCTGAGGCGAAGTTCAGCGTGCTGGAACAGCGCCCACCGATTGCTCGTGCCGCCAACTCAATGACCCACACTCCCTGTTCATTCACGCGGAATTCCCCATGCACCGGCCCTTCACGCAGTCCGAGCGCCTGCGCCGTTCGACCCGCACAGGCGATAACGTTCTGTTGTAGGTCGGAGGAGAGACGGGAAGGCGTGGTATAGATCGTCTCTTCAAAAAACGGGCCGTTGAGCGGATCGGGCTTATCGAACATCGCCAGCGGTTGCAGCGTTCCCTCTGTGAGCAAACCCTCCAAGGCGATTTCGATCCCCGGTACAAAATCCTCGGCGAGGATCCAACGGGCTTGCTCGTCCCGTTCAACCAGACCCAAATTGGTGAGGAGCGCACCAACCCGATGGAACGCTCCACTAAACTCTTCCTCGTCATTGGCGCGAATCACCCCACAACTGGCGGAGAGGATCAGCGGCTTCACGACGCAGGGATAGACGATCTGTTTCGCGAACTCTCTTGGATCACCGTCGAGGGGGAACACTTTGTGGCAAGGTACAAGAATGCCCTGGCCTGACAGCAACTCGCGCATCAGGCGTTTGTTCCTGGCGGCGGTGACGGACGCGAAAGAGTTATGGGGTAAGCCGATCGCCTGCGCAATGGCGGCAGCGGTGACGGCTGTGACATCGTCCACTCCGATCACCGCGTCGATGGGATGATCTCGGGCGAATGCGACTACGGTCTGGGCGGCTGCTTGTGGATGTTGAACATTGAGAAACAAGACATTGTCTGACGAGACAGGAAGGCCTTCGGGAATCCGTTCCATCCCAATGGTCACGGAGAGCTGCAGAAGGGCGGCTGCATGAAGGAACGCCTCTGCTCGATAGGTCGTGCTCGGCAAGAGCAGGAGGAGTCGCGGCATGTCGGTCTCCTGGAGTGTTAAGAAGGAGTCCCAACCCGGGCTCGATGAAACACCTCCAACTGACCATTGGCCTCGGTGATGATCGCCAGCTTCTGGACCACGGCGGCCACCTTTGAGCCGGGAATGGCGTAATAGCCTTCATCATCCCCAAGTCCGGTATAGACGCGGTTTCCAATACAGCCAAAACTGGTGGCGGTTGTGTCAGATTGTAGTGATTCCGGCAGCACGGAGCAGGTTGGTCGTCCCATCGTTGCGCCACCGGCGGCTACTCCAGCGGACTGTGCCGCTTCCGCCAGCAACATGAGCTGTTTGACGGTCCCGCGGACCAGCACCACGTCTGGGGTGAAGGTCGCCTTTGTGAGCGGCGCATAGAGGGCCACGTGAAAGGTTTCTTGGCGACGTGGGATCATTGGAATTTCTGCCATTGTTAGATACTGCATCCCAACCATGGTCTGCACCAGACCGTTCAACTCAGTCGCGACCTGTGGTGGCAGATCCACACCGTGGGTATGGGCCCCGACCGGACAGGTATAGTGATCCGAGGCCTCTGTATAGAAGACCTGACCCTCAGCTGCCAACTTCCAATAGCCGCATCCTGCTGGCGCAGAGGCAGAGACTCGCGGAATGCCCGCCGGGACCGTATCTCGAAATGCGACAGCCACTGGCGGTAGCTTCAGTCCCAACAGTTCCTGCATCTGCGTGCCTTGTGTCATGAGTTCAGTTTCCACTTTTTGTTCTCCCTCTTAGTATGTGACTCCATCCAACCGTTTTAGCAGGCTGCGAAAAACTTTGTAGGCATGCCAGAACTTTACCAGTTCGCGCGTCTAGGACAACAGGAGAACCGCGTGCAGGATGCTCAAAAAGGCCGTCCAGCAAGGCCGCAGCGAGCGAAGAGGCGGAGGCGTACGCTTCGGTACGTTGAGCCTCTGAGCGACGCGAGAACGCGGCTGGCGGCCTTTTACAGCATCCTGTTAGATTTCCCCATGCCTCTTCGTCAAGAGCGGCCTAAATTGCCGGGTTGTCGGCTCAGCGCAACAGAACCATGATTCTGTCAAACGAGGCGGCTTCGGACGATCAGGCCTGCGCGCCCTTGTTCGAGTCGAGGATTCGGTCTGTCTGCCGGCTATCTCATCGGCAATCGCTCGAATGCGACCAAAGGTCACCATCGCATCTTCCTCTTCCTTGGCACTGGCTTCCACGATCGCGCGGACGGCCTGATGCAGCCGATCCATCCGCTCATCCGGATGTGTCCAGGGATATTGAAAGCCGGCCTGATCCAGAGGACCGAGAAACCGTTGAATGTCAGACTTGTCGAGCAGCGCCGACCCTGGGGGAACCAAGAGGCGAATGCTCAGTTGTACCGGATCGGTCGCGTCGATGAGATCGTGTGTTTCCACCATATCTAACATCAGTAGGTAATCGTTCAAGCTGGTCCAGGGCGTGAAGGCGACGAGCGATGGGCGAAGCACGATGCCGGCCTCGCGCAGAATGTCGAGCGCCGTTATGATATCAGTTTCTGTATGCCCTTTCTGAAGCAGATCTAGAACATGGTCGCTGAACGACTCCACGGCAGAGATGACGAACAGGCACCCCTGAGCACTCAAGTCCGGCATCAGAGCACGGCGCTTCAAGAGGTGCTCGATCTTTGCGGTGAAATCAAAAGTGAGGCGTGGGAATTCCTCGTGCATTGCGCGAACGATGCTCATGGAGTGCCCCGGCCCGTTCAGAAAATCCGGGTCTCCAAACGTCATATGTGTCGCGCCTGCCTGCACCTGGCGTCTGATGTCCTCCAGGACGACGGCTTCCGGGACGAGAAAGAAGCGCCCGTCATAGACCGGCACGATCGGACAATGGAGACAGTGATGGAGGCATCCGCGGCTGGCCTCGACGTATCCGACCAACCGCTCTGTACCATTCTGCTGGAGCCGAGCATAGTGGTCCAACATCGGGAGTCCGCTGCGACTGGGGATTGGGTGCGGGATAGTGGAGGCTGTTGAGGCATAGACACGCTGCAACCAAGGACCGACCACCCGGTTTCGAGAACTCACTCCTTCGAGCAGGCTGATCGGCTGCCCTTGATCGAGCGCCTCAATGAGTGAAACCAGCGGGATCTCATACTCGCCACCCACCACAGAATCGGCCATCCCTAGAAGCAAATACTCCGCATTGATCGAGGCGTATAGTCCATAGAAACAGATGTGGCAATCCTGACTCATCGCCCGAATCAGCTCGGCGACCCGCACCCCAAGCCGGAGCGCCGTGTGCATGGGGACCGAGATACCGACAAATCGCACAAGCCGGAGGGCCGACTCATCTATGTTCTCAACCGCGATATCGAGACCGACCGGCGCAAACCCGATTTGTTCGAGAAATCCAATCGGTTGAGCGATACCAAGAGGTTGGTGACCCAACTCATAACATGACACGAACATGATTGCGCCGGGCTGTCTCAGCAACGACAGTTCTTCCATAGTGGCGGACACTCGTTCCATCACAGGGTTCTCCAGCTCAGGGTGGTGTCACTGTAACGCACCCCTGCGAGTGGGCGCAATGTGCTTACGTGGAGGCGTGGGACAAGCTCCTGTGGGTAGCTGTGTCTCAAGATCAGGGCGGCCTCACGGCCGGCATCCGATCATGTGGCTCACACAACTGAACGGCCCGGCCCGGTCGCATGGTGTGTTTCGAGCGGGGCTGGTGGATACGCGGGAAATTTTGCAGTAGACTTGTCTCCCGGCGGACAGGCTTCTTCGCTATGCCACGATACTAGACTGACGTCGTGAGTCGTTGACGCGTCTTATACAATACAATAGGAGACATGAGATGAACGTTCAAGAAACGGAGCAGGCGGTAGTGATTCTCAACCGCATTATGGAGTATGAGTTGGCAGGAGTGGTGCGCTATACGCATTACTCGCTGATGGTCTATGGGTATAACCGTATTCCGATCGTGTCGTGGCTGAAAAGTAATGCGGACGAGAGCCTTGCCCATGCGCATAAAGCCGGGGAACTGGTTACTTTATTAGGCGGGCACCCCTCGCTGAAGATCGGCACGTTACTGGAGACAGAGAAGCATGATGTGGGAGATATCTTGCGCGAAAGTTTGGCGCACGAGAAAGCCGCCGTCGCGTCCTATTATGAACTGCTGAAAGTCTCCGAAGGAAAGTCCATTCTTTTGGAAGAGTATGCAAGGGAGATGATCGTCGGTGAAGAGCTGCACCTGGATGAAGTGGATAAGATGTTGCGTAAATCTGGGGATGTTCAACCATTTCGCGTCTAGCTATTCTCGTCGCCGGTCAGCTAATGAGCTGTGCGGGTGCCGTCCGGTGATGTCAGGCGGTTGTGGTGATTCGCTCCCATCTGACGTGTATTCCTGATCTGAACGTGAAAGGATGTGCTGATAAAGATGTGGCCGGTCGATGCCGCGCGGGTTATCTTCTCGATCGCAACAGAATCGTCGCCAATCCAATAACGAAGACGTGTAACACACCCTAACAAGAACGCGCGCATGATTCCGAGTGGCAAACACTCAGCTTGATGCCGCTTTCAGAAAGATCGGTAACGGACACAGATGGTTTCTCCAATGACCCAGACAGTTTCAGACGCGGCACAGCTGAAGATTGTTCCACTCATCGCTAAGGAACTCGGCGTGGGCCTCGATCAGGTGAAGGCAGCGGTCGCCCTGCTCGACGAAGGGTCGACTGTGCCGTTTATCGCGCGCTATCGTAAGGAGGCCACCGGCAACCTGGACGATACGCACTTGCGTACGTTGGAAGAGCGCCTCCTGTATCTGCGGGAATTGGAGCTGCGACGTACGGCGATTCTGGCTTCGATCGAGGAGCAGGGCAAACTGACCGACGTACTGCGCGGCACTATCGAGGCGGCCGCGACCAAACAGACGTTGGAAGATCTCTACTTGCCCTATAAACCTAAGCGCCGCGCGCGTGCGCAGATTGCACGCGAGGCAGGGTTGGAGCCACTGGCAAATGCCCTGTTTGCCGATCCGACGCTCGACCCCGAGCAGGAAGCGTCGAAGTATCTGAACGTGAAGCCTGCCGCCGAGGGCGTGGAGGCCATCAATGTGCCTGACGCAAAATCCGCGCTCGAAGGCGCGCGGGACATTCTGGTCGAGCGTTTTGCCGAGACCGCAGAGTTGCTCGCCAAATTGCGTACCCGCCTGTGGGATCAGGGCGTTGTCACGTCCACCGTGATGAAAGGCAAGGAAAC
>JAENWB010000049.1:0-12603 GCA_016650275.1 Nitrospiraceae bacterium
CGCCGTGGGACTGTTGGAAAAAAACCAGAAGGGAAAGCTCGCCATTACGCGGGTCATTCTGCGTCCTCGGATTATATTCGGAGGGCCGACTCCTCCGACTCCAGAACAGCTTACCGCGCTCCATGAGCGAGCCCATAGCGACTGTTTCATTGCCAACTCGGTGACCACGGACGTCACGGTCGAAGCAGGGTAACAAGGGCTAGTTGTCTTCTCACCACCCGCCGGCAGAAAAAGGCACCAAGACCCTTATCCGCCTCGTCTGCACCACCAGGCAGACCAACGGACCACATGAAAAAGACAGGCTGGCGGACTTTTGCAGCATCCTGCCAGAGGTCTCTTCTCTCTGTGGCGTCTTGCGACAGTGACCAGATGCTCGGCGGGGTCTTTCTCGCCACTTTTGACGATCTGGCGGTGTCGCCTCTCAGCCCATTCTCCTAACGTATTGTTTGTGCGGAGGTTTAGCCGCACACATTTCCACGCCCACATGGCATCTCACTCGCAAGGACACCTAATGGGTGAGAAGGCAGGAAGGCCTATTTATGGAGGCGACGTGATGAAAGTTGTACTTGTCGGGATCGCCCTGTTGGCGTTTGCCGGAGGCGCAAGCCTGAAGGACTTGAACGTGTCTCAACCGGAACGAGATGTGCTCAGTGGCAAAGTCATCTATTCGACGATATGCATCCGTTGTCATGGGGTCGACGGGAAGGGAGAGGGACAGATGAAGTTTACTCCTCCGGTCGCCGACCTCACGTCTTCGGCGGTTCAAGGGAAGCTGGATGCGAGGTTGTTTAAGAGCGTGCATGACGGCAAGCCGAATACCGCGATGGGAGCTTGGAGGGAATCACTCTCAGACGACGAGATTTGGGATGCGCTTGCCTACGTGCGAACGCTGGCTCCCGAACAAGCCGGTGGCATGGGCAGCGGGCTACGATGAGATCGACCCTCTGTTGGATTACGTTAGGGCTGTGGATTGTGACGCTTGGCGTTGCCGGATGGTTTTTCGTGCAGGGGTGGACGACGGAGGGCACAGATGGACGGATGGCCATCGTGTTGGCACCGGCAGAGCGAGACCTGATCCTGGGCGAGATGCGGATGCTCCTGAAGGCGGTCCATGGTGTGGTCACAGGCCTGGCGGGACAGGATTTGGAGGCAGATCGAACGCAGATGGAACAGGCGGCTCGCTCGGCGGGAATGGGCATGGCTGCGGACGTGAACCCGGCGCTTATGGCGAAGCTGCCGCTGCCGTTCAAGCAAATGGGCATGTCGATTCATAAAGACATGGATGCTCTCGCGGACGCGATCGTTCATAAAGAGACGCCTCAACAAATTCTTCAACGGTTATCGAGCATGACCGCCCGCTGCACGACGTGCCATGATTTGTATCGATTCTCAGCGAAGCGTTAAACGTCAAACGTGAATCGTAAGACGTGAAACGTGCAAGATGAAACGCCAAACGTGAAACGCGAGAAGCGCGACGGAAAAAACATAAATCCTTCCTGACCCGTGCGGCTCACACAGAGCTCGGGATCGGAGCCTTTGCCGGGTTGCCTTTGGTAGGAACCGGTAATGCATTAGTTAACGGCCGAGTGGTTGAACGTGCGCAAGACGGGTTGATGTAGCCGGCGGTGAGGGCTCCTAATGACCATTAGCGAGTCCATCTACGAGCGGGCAGTTATGAATGCACTGGGGATTATGAAGTTGGAAGAAAGACGTGAGGCATGAGGAATTTAGGAGGGCACGATGATCTTTGAACAGCTCAATCCTCATGCCTGCCGGACCTATCTGATCGGCGATGAGAAGTGCCGTGAGGCTGTCCTCGTCGATCCGGTTCTGGAACACGTCGAGGACTATCTGAAGACGCTGGACCAGCGAAAACTTAAACTGACACATGTGATCGATACGCATACCCATGCGGACCATCTCTCGGGCGGCGCCGCGCTCAAGGATGAGGCCGGCTGTCAATACGTCATGCACCAAAAGGCCCCGGCCCGCTGCGTCACCTTTCATCTGACGGATGGGTTTGAGTGTCGTCTCGGCAATATTCCGGTGAAGGTGATGAGCACACCGGGGCATACGAAAGACAGCATCGCGCTAGTGTTTGAGGATCGTATTCTGACCGGAGATGTCCTGTTTTTGGACGATGCCGGAGCCGGGCGCACGGATCTGCCAGGCGGCGATCCGGGCGAGCATTGGGACAGCATGCAGCGGGTGCTCGGCCTGCCCGATCATCTCATCGTGTATCCGGCCCACGAATACCGTGGACGCCAACCATCGAGTTTAAAAGACCAGAAACTTCGCAATCCCAATTTGAAACCCCGCACCAAGCAGGAGTACATCGACTATCTCGAAGGGCTCACACTCGGTCCCGCCGATTGGATGAAGGATGTGCTGAAGGCCAACTATGCCTGCGCGCGCGATCCCAAGGCCGCCTGGATCCCTGTGGATGTGCCGGCCTGCGAAGTGAAAGGAACCATGGCTCTTGGCGCTAACGATCAACAGGTAGCCAGTATGCCGGCGGAAGAGGTGAAGCGAGAATTAGAAACTGGGACTCGTCTGTTTGTACTCGATGTGCGAGACCCTCACGAACTGAACGAAGAACTTGGCCACATCACAGGGGCGACCAACATCCCGGTTACCAAGCTGGCTCATCGACTGGCTGAGCTGGAGCCTCATCGCGACCGGGAGATCGTGACTGTCTGCAAAGCGGGAGGGCGCGCGCATACCGCCGCGCAGATCCTCATGCAAGCCGGTTTTTCTAGGGTGCATGTCATGATGGGTGGCATGACGGCCTGGAAGCAGGCGGGGTTTCCGGCCAAGGCCTGAAGCGTATCCTGCGAACGACGAGTGGTGACGGATATTAAACGTGAAATGCCTGAAGACCGTAAATCGTCGTTGGACAGGCTCCCTGATTCAGCAGCGACCGTGATGGCAGGGGAAACCGCTATTTCTTCAGACTGCCACGCCATTGGCGGTGCACAATGCCACAGGGAGAAGGGCGATGGGCAGGAGATCATGGGGATCGCGTTGGTTCCGCCGCCGAGGAATTTCACATGCGGCACGATGATGAAGAACATTCCCGATGGTCAACTGTTCTGGAGCATCAAGAACGGTTCGCCGGGGATGGGCATGATGTCGTTCGTAAGACTGCCGGATGAGGAAATCTGGCAGATGGTTTAGTATATGTGTTTACTGGCGCGTTGAGGGTGGCGTAAACCCTTTAACAAGTAACTATAGGAGGTACGTGATGAATGTGAGGCGATCATTGTGCGGAGGGATGATCATCATTGGAAGCATGGCGCTCTTGGCGGGATGTGCCGGCTATCACACGGGAAAGCTGGACAAAAAACTGCATGCGAAGGCGGTCCTCGCCGGTCCCGGCATTACAGGAGAGGCACATCTCTACGAGGAGTACGAAGGGCGCGTCAGGATCAAGCTGAGGCTCGACGGCACGCCGGACAGCAAGTTGAAGCCGGGACGCCATGCGATCCATATTCATGAGGCAGGTAGCTGCGAGCCTTTCTCGGCGGCCAAGGGGCACTTTGACGGGAATATCGATCCCCAGGTCAATCCAGAGGCGAATGTGAGCCCCGGATTGGGCAATCATCCATACCATCTCGGAGACTTGCCGGCCCTCATGGTTGATGAGAATCGCAAAGGGTCGGTCTATACGATCACGAGCCGGGTGACCCTATCGGAGGGGCTCAACACCTTGTTCGATACGGACGGGAGCGCCTTCATCATCCATGAGTTCGACGATAAGTATCTGCCGGACCCGCTGACAAAGGATGCGCCGGGTGGGCCCCGCATCGCGTGCGGCGTGATCGTGAAAGAATAGGCGCGTGGATGCCCACCCCGCTTGGGTCATTGGATCTGGTGCGTTCATTGGCCTGGCGCTTGGCGCCACCGGCGGGGGCGGTTCTCTCCTGGCAATCCCGCTGCTGGTGTACGTCCTGGGAGTGAAGGTGCAGTCCGCTGCCGCCATCTCGCTGGTGGTGGTGGCGGTCTCCGCGTTGCTCGGCGTGTACCAACGAAGAGCGTCCGGTGAGGTGAAGGTGAAAGCGGCTTTGATCTTCAGCGCGACCGGGGCAGTCGGCGCGTGGGGCGGCGCTTACGGCCATCGGTTCGTGCGGGAGGAAACGGTGCTCATTTTGTTCAGTCTCTTGATGATCGTCGCGGCCTGGCAAATGTGGCGGCAGAGCGAGCATAGGGGGGAGCGTTCTTCAGCAGAAAGTTGCGCCGAACAGTTCCCCCGTTCCTGCTGGATCAAGGTTTCGCTGATCGGTGCGGCCGTCGGTCTGTTGACTGGGTTCTTCGGAGTTGGCGGTGGCTTTGTGATTGTGCCGGCGCTCGCGCTGGTGCTCGGGTTTCCCATGAGGATGGCCGTGAGTACTTCCCTGTTGATCATTTCGCTCGTCGCCGTCGGAGGGCTCGTCGGTCATCTGCAGACGGGACAGATGGATTGGCCACTCGCAGGTCTCATGCTGCTGGGCAGCGCCATGGGTATGACCGGGGGATCGTGGGTCGTTCGACAGGTCTCGCCGACAACGTTGACGAAGAGTTTCGCAGTCGTCGCCATCGGGGTCGCCATCGTCATATTCATTCACAACGGCATGAAACTGTTCGGGGGGAACATCTGACCTGTCTGTCATAGGCCATGTCAGAGCAGGCGCAAATGGCATCTGAAATATTTTCGAGATCCTCAAGATTTCTCATTCGGCTCCATCAGTCTGAATTTACTCCTGGAAATCTTTTCCTGTCGCATCCCGCAACAAGGATGTGACAGGAGAGGTGTTGGCTGCTCCGGCTCCTCGTGCACTAGATCGCTTGCCGACAACAATCGAAGAAGGACGGTTGCCCATCATCTACAAAGAGTTCAAGCCCGGATAGACCAGATCAACCAGATGGACCAGAGAAACCAGACAGACCGAACAGACCAAACGAACAAGACAGTCTGGCGGGCTTTTTCGGTATCCTAGTAAGGTGGGTCAATCAAGCGAAAGGCCGTATGGCTGAACAACAGGGCCCGCAGGCGACGAGAAGTCTGTGCGATCAACTGCAGATCACAGCGGAGGAGCTGCAGACCAGGCTGGTGTTTCTCTCCTTCGGTGAACAAGACGGGCGGAATCTCGTCGAGATCCGCGGCGTGATCTCTTCCGGCATCGACGAGCTAATCGGAGAATTCTACGACCACTTACTGCAATTCGAGGAATTGCGCGGGATCTTGTTCGACCCGAAGCTCGTGGAGCGACTCAAGGGGTCGCAACGCCAGTACTTGCTCAGCCTTGGGCAACTCGGCGATGACGTCGAGTATGCGGAGGCAAGGCTTCGGATCGGACGCACTCACGAACGAGTCGGGCTCAAGCAGAAGTGGTACTTGGGCGCGTACCACAAACTCTTCGAGTTAATCCTGCAACGCCTTACAGCTCGTTATCCGGAAGACACTTGCAGGCTGTCATCGTTGATCCTCACGTTGAACAAGATCATCACGCTCGACGAGATCTTTGTGGTGGAGACCTACTATCAGGCGACGATGCAGCGTCTGGAAGATAGCCTCTGTCAACTGAAGGACGCCCATCTGCTGCTTGAAGGTCTATCCCGACGGGACTCTCTCACGCCGGTGAACAACCGGCGCGCACTGATGGAGTTGCTGGCCATGGAATTTCAAAGGAGCCGCCGCTATCAGCACCCGTTCGCGTTGCTGTTTCTCGATGTGGACCACTTCAAAGAGATCAATGACCGGCACGGGCATGTGTTCGGCGATCATGTGCTGCTCCACGTGGTGCAGTTGGCCAGGGGAATCATCCGTCCGCCCGATATCATCGGTCGCTACGGGGGTGAGGAGTTTGTGATCGGTTTGGTGGAGTGCGATCAAGCCGGCGCCCTGCAGATTGCCGAGCGCATCAGGCTGAAAATCGCACAGGATCAATTCGCGTGGGAACACCATGTCACCGCGGTGACGGTCAGCATCGGGGTCGTGATGTTATCTCCGGAAATTGACCAAGTCGAGACGCTCATTACACGCGCGGATCAGGCCATGTATCACGCCAAGCGCAGGGGGCGGAACCGAGTCGAGTTGTACAACGAAGAGTGCGCGTCGAAGAACCAGCCGGGATGAACCGAAGCACCCTTGTCCTAGTCCGCAATATTCATGAGCGTTTCTGCTCCTCTCGCCCATGTTTGGGCGAGAGGCGCGGGGTCAGAGGCTAGGGGCGACCAGAAGAAATGTTTTTCCTCTCGCCTCGTGCCCCTTGCCACTCGCCTGGCTTCTGTGGCATCCCGCAACAATTACAAGGTCGGCGCTGTGGCTTTTCGCTCCAGGGCGATCTGAATCTGACGGCTAATCGTGTGATTTGACAGGTTAAAATGAGAGGCAGGCTGTTCCTGTTAGTGGCACAGTCTTGGCACAAGGGAGGGGTATGATGTGGTTGTTGTCGGCGATTCTTGGGGCGGCTATGCTCCTGAGCTGTTCAGGCGAGCGAACTCGGGTCAAGACCGAGGAGTCTCGGGGTGCTGACCAAACCGGCAGTGCGGCGATAGAATTCGCTCCGCCCTCTCCGGAAACCATTCCAGGTAGTCAACTGGGTGAACGGATCAGGTTTGGCTATCAGATTGTCGTCAATACGCAGGAATATGCCCGACTCTATGCCGGCAATCGCCTCAATTGCACCAACTGCCATCTTGACGGCGGGCTCAATCCGAACGCTGCCTCGTTCGTCGGCCTGGCCGCAGTCTATCCTGAGTACCGCGCCCGCAGCGCGAGGGTGACTACGCTTGCTGATCGTATTAACGAGTGTGTTGAGCGAAGCCTGAATGGGCGAGCGTTCCCGCCGGACAGTTCCAAGCTGCAGGCCATCGTGGCCTACATCACCTGGCTCTCGCACGGAGTACCGAGCGGTGCGACATTACCCTGGCGGGGCCTCCAGTTCATTGACTCACGGCGCTCGCTCGATCCAGCCAACGGGAAGCAAGTGTTTGCGAACAAATGTGTCTTCTGTCACGGCTCCGACGGTTTGGGGACGATGGCGGCGCCGCCGGTCTGGGGGCCGCAGTCCTACACCATTGCCGCAGGCATGGCACGGGTGAGCGTCGCCGCCGCCTTCATCAAATCGAATATGCCGCGTGCCCGGGGTTGGAGCCTGTCGGATGATGACGCATACGATGTAGCCGCGTACATCAACGCCCAACCGCGGCCGGATTTTCCCGGCAAAGCGAATGATTGGCCGAAGGGCGGCAAGCCTGCAGATTCTCCATACTAGCGTAATGATTGAAAGGGGGACGCGAACAGTGGTCGTCAAGATCTGTGCGATGCTCGTCACGATTCTGGTCGGCGCACTTGGCGCTTCTGCCGTGGGGCTCAGTGGAGCGGCCGTCACATCTCAGGATCCGCATCGTGTGGTCATGCACCTCAATTCAGGCGATGAGAAGGTGCAACGAGGAGCATTGAATAATATCCGTAACCTCTATCAGGAAGTGGGTCGTGAGCGCTTGCGTGTCGAGTTGGTCGTGCATGGTGCCGGGCTGCCGCTGTTGACAAAAAAAGATTCGACGTTGGCGGCTGAACTGGCGCAACTGAAGACGGCCTATGATGTCGAGTTCACAGCCTGCTCTAATACGATGAAGGCGATGAATCTCACCCTGCGCGATCTGGTTGAGCAGGTGGATCGAACGGTTCCCGCCATGGTCCGATTGATGGAGTTGCAAGAGCAAGGCTGGGCCTATATCAAACCGTGATGGTGAAATGAAGAAAGACACCCCACATCGTCATGGAACGCGTCACGAGGATACGAACCCGGCGCTCTCATGGTGGGCCGGCGGGATGGGAATCGGTCTGGTACTGATCGTCGCCGTTGGACTGGTTCAACCGATCGGGGTGTCGACGCAGTATGTCGTGTTGGACGGCGTGCTCCTGCACAATGTGCTCCCGGACGTGGCATCGAGGAGTCCCTACTTGGCCAAGACTGCGCAAGGATGGACGCTGGCCACCTACGAGTTCTTTTTTGTATTGGGGATCCCGCTCGGGGCGTTGGTGGCAGCGATGGCCACCGCTCGCTTCACAATCAGAGTCGTGCCGGTCGAATGGGGAAGACGGTTTGGCTCGAATCCTGGCCGACGGTTGGTCTGGTCCTTCGTTGGTGGATTTCTCCTCCTCTTCGGCGCCCGCTTCGGCGGCGGCTGCACCTCCGGGCACATGATCAGTGGGATTTCGCAATTGGCCATCAGTTCCTTTCTCTTTTCGGCGGTGCTCTTCGTCAGCGGGATTATCACGGCGCGCGTACTCTATCGGGACGGAGGGTCACGATGTTAATGCTCGCGCTGGGGTTAGTGCTCGGGGCGGCCTTTGGGGCCCTGCTTCAGCTCTCCGGCGCGTCGAGTCATACCAAGATCGTCAACGCGCTACGGCTGAAAGATCTGACCATCATGAAGCTGATTCTGACGGCCATTGGCGTCGGGCTCATGGGGGTGTATCTGTTGGATCTTTTCGGCCTCGCCAATATGAACGTGAAAGAGCTGTATTTCGTCGGGATCATTATTGCTGGTGTGATCTTTGGTGTGGGATTTGCGCTGTCGGGATACTGCCCGGGTACGGCACTCGCAGCCTGTGCAGAAGGTAAACCGGATGCCTGGGTAACCGTGATGGGTGGATTAGGGGGAGCTCTCGTATTCGCCTTCATGTTTCCTGAGGTCGAAGAGTATCTCCTGGCAGTCGGTCGATATGGTCCGGTGACCATTCCAGGCCTACTCGGGATTCACGGCATCTGGATCGCGGCGCCTCTGGGAATCATCTGTATCTGGCTCGCGACGCGATTGCCTGAGCCGGGAGGTGCGCGATGAAACTCACCGTGGCCTACCATGGTGGGACTCGCCACGACATTACCAGCGGCACGCACCGAGTGGTGACCGATCAGCCGATCGAGGATGGGGGACAGGATGCCGGCATGAGTCCCGTCGAGCTCTTCGTCGGTTCACTAGCCAGTTGTGTGAGCTACTTCGTGGGTCGCTACTGTGACCGCCATCAGATTTCGACCAAAGGGTTGAGCGTCGAGGCGGAATGGACCATGGTGGAACAGCCGCATCGGATAGGACAGATCACATTGGCGATTCACTTGTCGCATCGCACCACGGCCGAACACAGCGAGCGTCTCCTCAAGGTGGCGCATGGCTGCACCGTGCATCAATCCCTCGCGGTGCCTGCCGGCGTGGCGATCGAACTTAATTCCCATCACCGTGGGGAGAAATCATCGTGAAAGGAGTAGCGATATTGAAGATGAGAAGCCGGGTGGCCATTGGAAGCGCAATGCTTGTGCTGCTGGGGCTAATGTCATCCCCTCATCTGTCGTTCGGGAGCGATCAGACGCGCGCGAAAGAAATTATCCAGCAGACCTGCGTCCAATGCCACAGGCTGGAAGGTCAGCCGGATTCGCGCTTCAAGCTGAAGGCGCCTGACCTCATCTGGGCCGGCAGCAAGTATAAGAGGCTCTGGTTGATCCGATGGCTGACGGGCAAAGAAGGGCCATTGTATGCCAAGGGCTATCGATGGGATCTGACCGAGGTTCCATCCAAGCATCCGATGGTCACCGAATCGGAGGCCAATGCCATCGCCGATTATTTTTCCGAGCACAACAAGGATCCGCGAGTCAAAGTCGGCGTGTTTGATCTCTCGAAGGTGACGAAGTTCGAGGCGACGTTCGGGGGGAAGGCCTTCAAGGCACATTCCTGCCTCGGCTGTCACGTGATCGAAGAGGACGGTAAGATCATCGGGGGTCCGCAGAGCGCATCGCTTGTAGCGGCCGGACAAAGGTACGATCAGGATTGGCTCTTCCGCTTCGGGCAGAATCCACAAGACTTCACGCCGCACAGCGGCGAGTTTCTGGCCGATGCGACGGAGCCACAGCTCCGCGCGGTGATCGGATTCTTAATGGTGCAGGGGGTGCAGGACTTCACGTACTACGAGCCCTGGACGAGTACGGAGTTCGGGGTGGCCAGCGTGGATCGGGGTAAGGTCGTCTACAAGGAATATTGCTCGCAATGCAATGGCGCAACGGGCAAGGGTGACGGACCGGCAGCCTCCGGCCTGGAACCCAAGCCGGCGATTCATGCCAACATTCCATTTGAAAAGCTCCCGATGGAGTATCTCTACAACGTCATCAACCATGGCGGCGCGGCTATGGGTAAATCGCCGAATATGCCCTATTGGAACTTGACGATTGGTCAGCAGGGCGTCGCCGATGTGATCGCGTATTCGAAGGCGACCTTCAAAGGCGGGCAGGACATGGCGGCCGCTCCGAGCGGGGACCAGGGGGGAGCCTGTGTGCAATCGCGCAAGACGGCCAAGGCGCCGGACGAATTCTTGGCCAAGACGAATCCGCTTCCTGCGTCTGCCGGCACGATCCAAGCGGGGAAGACGCTGTTCCTCAAAACGGCCCAGCCCGTTGCCTGTGCGATGTGCCATGGAGAACAGGGAGACGGGAAGGGAATCATGGGGGCAGCTTTGGTGCCGCCGCCGAGAAACTTCACGTGCGGTATGATGATGAAGGATATTTCCGATGGGCAGCTGTTTTGGATCATCAAGAATGGTTCGACAGGGACCGGCATGATGTCGTTTGCCGGGTTGCCGGATGAGCAGGTCTGGCAGTTGATTCACTACACTCGATCACTGGCGAAGTAGGGGTGAAGGGGGTAAGGGGTAAAGGGTGAGGGGTTCAGAAGGCTGAAGTATTCGGAACTTAGAACTCCGACCTTCGGTCTTAGAATCGCGCCTGTCTCGCTTTTCGTGCCCGCGATTAACAAACGACGAAGGAGGAAAACATGGCGACATTTATTATTTCCGGCAGCCGGGGCACGGACGATCCGACCATGGCGACCTTGCCCTTCATGGCAGCGAAGGTTGCGAAGGAGCAAGGGCACGAGGTCGTGCTCTGGCTGTGGAATGAATCCGTGACGCTCGGACGCAAAGGAACCGCCGATCATGTGACGGGGGTGAACCTGACGCCGCTGAAAGATCTGTTGAAAGCTGTGCAAGCCGCGAATATTCCCATCTGGGTCTGCGGGGCCTGCGCCGTGGCGCGGCAGATCAGCGCCGGGGATCTCGTCGCGGGCGCGACAATCAAGGGCATGCCGGACTACATCAAAGCCGTCGCCGAACGTGACCGCAACGTGGCATTCTGATTCCGCAGCGAAGAAAGGAATTTCTGTATGGCGCCCGATGGCGAATCGATAGGGAAGTCAAAAGGCCGAGCGGGTCGGCGGGATGAGGCGGATATCGACGAGTTCGTCGAAACGGACGGGCATCTCGATGTCAATGAGCTGGAGACGATTCCGACGGTGGTGCCGCGGGAAGGGGACGGCTACCCATTGTCGCGCAGTGGATCTGGCGGACAGGGGCTAGGACGTATCGGCGGACCGGGCTGCACCTTGACCGAGGATGATCTCCGAAGGATCAATACGAGAAAGGGTTTCATTCAGCTGCTCGAGAACAAAGCCGTCGATATCGAGGAGGTGCGCAAGACGCTGCTGTATGAGCAAGAGTTGCGGCAATTACAAGTTGAATTGGTCCGGCTCCAACGGTGGGTTCAGAGCAACGGAGAACGGATCGCGATTCTGGTTGAAGGACGCGATGCGGCCGGGAAGGGAGGCACGATCCGCCGGTTCACCGAGCACTTGAATCCTCGTGCTATGCGGGTGGTTGCGCTGCCCAAACCGTCGGATGAAGAACGGGGCCAGTGGTACTTTCAACGCTATATCCGCCAGCTGCCCAACAAGGGCGAGATCGTGTTCTTCGACCGCAGCTGGTACAACCGCGCGGTGGTTGAGCCGGTGATGGGATTCTGCAACAAGAAGGAACACCAGCGGTTTCTGCAGCAGGTTCCTGAATTCGAACATATGCTCTACGAAGACGGCGTGACCATCATCAAGTTTTGGTTCTCCATCTCCAAGGAAGAGCAGGCGAAGCGATTCGAAGAGCGCCGGCAGGATCCGCTCAAGCAATGGAAGCTGAGCCCGGTCGATGAGAAGGCGCAAGAGCTGTGGGACTCCTACACCCGCTACAAAGAGGAGATGTTCAGCAAGACGCACACGACATTCAGCCCCTGGATCATCGTCAAGGCCAACGACAAGCAGGCGGCGCGATTGGAAAGCCTGCGGTTCATGCTGAACTTGTTGCCGTACAAAGGCAAAGAGGACGCCCCGATCCGCCTGGCGCCTGACCCCAACGTGATCACTCGATTCCACCGCAAGATGGTGGAGCTGGATTTGTAGCAGGCTACAGAAAGACTCTACGCATCCGATCGTGGTCCATTTTCCATTGCGCTGTTGTGCGCCAGTCGTTATGAACTTGTCTGAAGATAAAGATAAGGAGGAGGGACGAGTCCGAATGGGATAAAGGGCGAGGTCAATCCAAGACACAACGAATGAAGAATGAAGGAGGAACCAGTCATGATGAATGCCTCTCGATATGCAGCCATCCTCGTATGGGGATCAGTAGTCCTGCTCAGCGCTAACGTCCAAACTGTTCGAGCGGATGGAGAGCATGGAGGAATGATGGGTGGCCACATGTGCAAAATGTGCAAAGGCCACGATCAGAGCAAGGAGGACGAACACAGTAGC
>JAENWB010000050.1:0-4079 GCA_016650275.1 Nitrospiraceae bacterium
GAAAAAGCTCAGTTTGCCCAGTCCCCGCGTCCCGCGCATAACTCCCCCATTTAGGATTCGGGGAGTAACCTCAGCAATAAAACTGCCGCAGTTCCTATGGTCCTTGTGGGTCGGAGCGGTGAAACCCCTAAGGTTATTGGCGGACGCGCGCCACACCCGAGGGTGAAAAACACATTTGGGAACGCCTTTGAACGATCATGCGTGGCAAGGAAGACGAGCAAGGGCGCGGCCAGAGCCAGCGTCTAAGAACACAAACCGGCGCCTCAAAAGAAGCCCTGTGAGCTTAGCATTTATGGGTGAGTTAGCGTGCAACCATGCCGAGCGAAACCTGCCGCGAAGAATTCGGAGATCTCGCCAATCAGGCCCACACCTTCAGGGTATCGATATGCCGATCCCGCCAGCGCTTCGGACATATGCCACGCTATCTCGAGCGAGGCCGGTATTGTCCGTCCCCATAAAATCCACGTTGCGGCCTATGGGGTCGTCGCCACAAAACTCGCCAAGAACACCAGTAGTGGGAATTTGAGTTCCGAAGCTGAAGACATCCTCCAAGAACTTTGCCTGGGCCTCCTTGTTAAAGTCCTGCCAGCGAAAACGCCCCAGCGCGACCTCCTGAGCCCACGAGTAACCCATACCGGGAAGGGTGGCCTGCGCCCAAAGAGCATCGGCGATATATCGTGTGCCGATATGCTGATACTGCCACACATGACAACACTCATGAACAAGGGTGGCAGAGTACGTCCTGGGTGATTTATCCCTAAGGTAATCCCTCATGTAGATCGTATTTCCGATCGTGAACGGGCGGGAGCTGAGGTTGAACACACCGGAGTTCCCGTCTATGACTCGGACCAGCAAAAGATTAACTGAATTCCGATATACAAGCCTGAGCATATTCTGCTCGCTGTCGGCAAGTCTCCGTTCGCCCATCTGCTGGGCGAACCCAGCCTGAATGGAGCCGATTGTGGTCGCACCAACAGCAAACAGGGAACCCACCACGCCAGCCGCGATATCGCCGAAACCTCTGACGAGGACCCGCGTGTCCCACGCCAATAACCCCCCGACCGCGCCGCCGACAACGCGAATCAGCCCGGCGAGGACGTTGGCAAATCCGTCCAGAGTGCCTTTGATCGCCACAGAAATGTGATGAAAAACAGCCGAGGCTACCGATCCGAACCAGTGGACCACGTCACCGGGGAATCCGCCGAGGGAGTTGCCAACCGCGTAGGTCCAGTCTGCCACAGCGTTCCCGATCAGCTCGATGAACTCGCTTACTGCTTCTGCGACCGTTTCAATCGCAATCTCTACTGCGTTGGCCACAGCGTTTGCAGCAGAGGTTATCGCGCCGCCGAGGTCTTTGATAAACCCCACCACGGCACCGCCTCCATCCTGATCACGCTGCCACAAGAAGTGGAGGCTCTTGCCTCGCAACGCAGACAGGTTCTGAATCTCGTACATGCCGGTGTGAATTCCGAATATCTTGGCCTTGGCGAGCGTTAGCCGCGCCCCGACCAAGTCGTCGGCCATCATAACAAATCCCTGCGGCCCGTGATCAGCGTCATGTGTCTCGCGTTGATTGAGATCGGCACCCGACGCACTCCGCAATTCGATTCCCTTCCACCATGTGATGTCGGAAGTCGTCTCAAGGAGGAAGAGAACGGTATCCGCATTCCCAGAATTCCCAATCGTTAAGCTGATCGTGTCCTGGTCCGAAACATCTGGGAAGTCAGTCAGCTGTCTTGGCTCGCTCATTGTGCCTCCCGGTCGTGAATTCTCGGATCGAGGAATATCCGCTGAGGGGCCATCCGGCCACCGCTGCGTCCGAGTCGGATAGGAACGCTCGGTGCAAACCGGTCACGACAGCTTGCCGGCGCGGCCCCAAGCACAATAAAAGCTCCCACTGGTGTTCACCGTGAACGCCATCCCGTTGAGTGTGCGTCCTCCCAAACCGATGTCAGCCGCCGGCACTTCCAGCCGAGTCCACACGCCGGCTGTAGGGAGCGCGCCGATCCGCTTCCGACTGACCGTGCCTGTGACTCCAAACGGAACAAGGTCGGCGCCCCAGAAAGCGCGATGCTCCCAGGTGCCGTCGTTCCATTGGAGCATTATTTCATCTAGCTCCGCCAAGTCCAAGAGATAGACATAGGCGAAGAGCCGGTCACCTCCACCGACGGTCAGGGTCTGTCCGGCGCCATCAAAAAAGTGCTGACTCATTCCGGTCTTCAGAGGGGATGAGCTATGAACCAACAAGCCATTAACGCGGCCCGGCGCCGGCGAAGGATAGTCCGGAGGAATCGGGAGGAACGAATTCCCTGCACCAGCCACGGAGTCGAATACAAACGACACCTCGTTATCTGCATCCGCGCGGGCACCGTCTGGCAAGGCCCCATCGAACCAGACCGTCTCGTCCGCCGGGTACGGGGCAGGAGGTGGGTTTACGGTACCAGACAGAGAAATCTGGAGCGTGTGCGAGACACGCCCCCAAATGAGGAACGTTGTGGTGGCATAGCTAACGCTTGCTGACAGGCCTACCGTCGGGGCCTGCTCCCATATCCGTTGCCCTATCCCGCTGTTAGACGTCAGCATGAGAGCAACGTCTTGGTCACGTGTCGCTAATATAGGGTTCGGCTCGTAGTCGAGATGAAGGATCATCGGCAGGGTCACTTGGCCCGCCGGATCGATGGTCCCGGGTAGGCTGTTCGAGAGGCTAACGCGAAGCGACAGCCGGGCCGGCGAAAACGGTCCCGAGTCATCGAATAACACCGTCGGCCACCCCGACAACAGGGTGACCACCCTGCCGTCGGGGCTGAAGTCGAGCATCAGATGGACCGCTCGCTGGACCACCAGGTCCATGTTCCCCCCCGTCGTGCCCGTTGCTGGTTCATGTAATGGAGAAATCCTTACGGTGAGGGTTCCGGCCAGGACAGACCGCCTAATAGGCGGTTGAGAGCCATCAGTTTGAGAGCCACCATATTGAGCAACGCACGCATCGAGCGCAGCGTTTTTGGCGTCAATCGACGAATTCAGGTGCTTGATCTGATTAACCAGACCGCGTTTTCGATCTGGTGCCGCGCTCCGCAACTCCGTCTGCAGGGCGTTGCGCTCCTGCTTCAGTTCTTCAATTTCATCCGACAACGCTATACATTCGGCAGGTACGGGCATGTTTCACTCCCTTTCCAATTCCGGGGCCGTCGAGCCATGCGGACCAAAAAAAAAATCTACTGAGCTAGTAAGTAGTCACCATCCAGGTGTCCGGACGCGCCGGTGGGTCACTCAAACTCTTTAGTGTTGCGTCGTCGGCCCGGCCTTGGAACTGCCTGAACCAATTAAGCAACCGCATTGTCTGTGAAGCCTGCGCGAACACCGGAAGTGTAGAACGGAGGTGTCAGATCAGGGTTACCACATACCCTAGGTTGATGCATGCGAAAGACATTGGCAATGTCGCTTTCGTATCATCGAGATGGCGGTTTCGTACCACTTGGATGCGAAATAACGCACTACGTCAGAAGGTGCGTCATGCGCAAGAGCCGAAGTAACACGAAACTGCCGTCGCAGGTCGGCGGAGCTCGCTAAGAAACCCGCGAGATACTTCACCTTCGCTCGATGCCTTCCGATGCTGAACGCTGGCGCTTCCTCAGCATCATCTCCTAACGCTGCACACGGATGGCGGAGATACCGTTACCTGGTGCACCCCGGACTCAGGGGAGCTAGGCGTTAGGGCTGTCGTCGGTGAATGCCAGATTAGCATTGCGCCACCAGCCGGTTACGCGGTTCCCGCTTCACAACCGAATCCACTCATAGTGATCGTTGTTTGAAGGCCAGGCTCGGCACGTCAACGTTTCCCTGACGAAGTTATGACAAGCTGTCGATTCGCTGCCTCAGTGGTTTGCATCACACCGTGGAAAGTAAAGCGGCGTCCCATTTGGGACGCCGCTTTTGTACGGAGGACAGATTTGAAGATGGAGGCGCGGGGATTCGAACCCCGGTCCGAGACAAGATCGACCACAGCGTCTACGTGCGTGTTCCATTGATTGAGGTCTCCAGCCGCTGGCCAATGGACAGCCCACTTCTGGACAAGTTTC
>JAENWB010000051.1:0-8257 GCA_016650275.1 Nitrospiraceae bacterium
ATGGGCAGATTACCATAGAAGCGCCAACTGGAGCGCGAGAACCCAGACGGTGCCCTGGCCTTGGGGAGCGTCCCGGCGAACGCTGGAATGATCCAGCGTTCCAACGCATCTTCACTCTGCTGTACCTCCGGCACCTGGCATACGAGGAAAGGGCCTAGCCTTAGGAAGCACCCGCGCCTTCCTGCTTCACCGGATTCAGCGGCTTCCCCAGTCTCAAGACAAAACAAAGGCCCGGGTCCTTTCGGACCCGAGCCTTTTGCTTTAGATTTCTTCACTGTACTTTCACAATGTTCCCATTGTGCGTGCACCGTTTTTCCATCGCGTGTTCTAAAGCGGTGGGATAAGCACATGCCACGCTCATCCCGAGGGTTGTCCGACAAATGGCTACTTCGCGCAGGTAATTTTCATGGATTCGATGTCGTTCGCCATGTCGAGCTTGCCAAGATTCGGTACACGCTGGTTTGGCGCGAACGTGATCTCTGTGCCTTTGAAATCCTTGTCTTCATAGGCTTGGACTGAGGCGTTGGAACCGACGATGACGCTTTCGATATCATTGGCCCAATCCTTACCCTCAAGATTCTTCATGGTCGCAAACTCCTTCGGACCTTGGATTTTGACATGGGGATCATCGACATCATAGTTATCGTCTTCAAAAATCTCGATCCAACAATTCTTATCGACCATCTTCATCTCCATGTCCGCGGCCTCGACAGACAGCGCTCCGACGGCGATCACCCCACACACGATGAACAATTTGAACAACATGGTTGCCCTCCTATGGATTAAAAATGACATGTAAACAGGAACAGAAACTCCATCTCGCCAAGGCTCTTTATTTGAGAGTGCCGATTCCCTTGGCCTTCCTCCAGTCGTTGACTATCAGCCCGGAGGTTTTCCCTGCTGATCAGCGTAGCCAACAGCTGACTTCACGGTATGCCACTCCAGGCACCCTGCAAACGAGGAAATACCCTAGTCGGGTTCAAGAGGCCCGTCAGCCTCGCCCCGATGCATCGGACTGAGCTGGCCTTTTGACATCACCGTGTTCTCTTCCGCCACTTCCACGGCGGCACCGGCTGCAGGTCCTCGGCTCACGATTCATCGAAGGGGAGTTCGGTGCCCGTTTAGTGAGCCAGTTCATATTCGACGATCTTTAACAACGCGTCCAAACTAAACGGTTTGTGTAAGGTGTGCCGGGCTCCCAGGAGCTTCGCCGCGTCTAAGGCATTCTGGGTGTCTGGCGCCCCCGAGATGGCAATCACCTTTACATTGAGGAAGGCGCGGGTCAGTTCAAGGATCATATCGAGCCCATTCATCTCGGGCATGAGTATGTCAGTAATGACCAGGTCCGCGGGCCGCTCCCGGTAGGCTGCGAGTCCGAGGCGTCCATTCGGGGCCTCTGTCACCTCATGGCCGGCCCGTTCAAGCACGGTGCGGAGCAGCCTGCGCACGGGTTCTTGATCATCGATTACCAGAATCGTTGCCATAGACCTCCTCGTCAACAAGGGTACGCCGTCGGGACTCATCAATTCCTCATACAATAAAGGCCCGGCGCCTTTCGGAGCCGAGCCTTTTGCTTCAGAAGCTCTCCATGGTTTCACGGCGCCGAGAGCAGGGGGTCGCAGTTTTTCCATGGCTGGTTCTAAAAGCTTCTTCACTCTACTGCACTTCCGAAATCGTGCTACTAGGAAATGGCCTAGTCGTGTTCGGTTCAGGAGGGGTCCGGGCTGCGGCTCCGCACACAGACCACACTGCCTGCGCGTTCCAGACGCTCTTTGCTCTATCGTCACGCCAAAACTAGGCGCCTCCCTAGCTGCACTGACTCTCTGGGGCACGTACGGTGAAGTGGATAGTGTTCACCCCTAACCGAGGAGGCGTTCATGGTCTCGATTCCCAAAATCGTCGGGGTCCTGTCATGTGGTTTCTTGCTGTGCCTGGGTCTGTCCACTGCCACGCAGGCAGACGAAATGAAAGGTGGCCAAGATTCTAGGAAGGGCGAGCAAGCTGGTCGGAAAGGCGATCAAGACAAACTAAAGAAGGATGACATGAAAGCCGGCCCATCTGCTAGAAAAGGCGGGCAAGCTGGCGTGAAGGGCGAAGAAGATAAGTCGAAGGAAGTCGACATGAACGCCGGCGAATCTACTGATAAAAGGAATGAGAAAGGTGACGAAGTGGGCGATCCGACGAAGGGCGGCCACTGAGAAGGCGCCAGGACGATCAAGGGCGAACTGTCCCGCGTCGGCTCGGGTTATTCCCAGTACGCACAAGTCGGGAAGCCCAGTAAGGTGAGAGCAGAAAGAAATTTCAGACTGCGACAAGGAGGGATATCGCTATGAGTTCTATTCGATATTTAGGAATTGGCTTAGTGGCATTAGTATTCCTGGCAGGCTGTCAGAGCACGTCAACAGTGACAAGGAGTGGGGACTATCAACCGGGAACGTGCCGGCGTGATGAACGCCGAACCCCTATCATTTAACAATCAACAGGAGGAGAGATATGAACGCCCATCATTTTAAGGGCAAGTGGAACCAATTCAAAGGTGAGCTCAAGAAGAAGTGGGATGGATTTACGGACGACGACCTCATGAAGAGCGAGGGAGACTACGACAAGTTCAGGAGAGCAGTCCAAAAGCGATACGCCGACCGAAAAGACGAGGTCAGGCGATGGGCAGATGAGCTTAGGCTAGCAGGTTGCGCGCTCGCCCTAGTTGTGTCCGGTATACCGATGCTATTCCCACAGCACGCCGCGGCTGCGGATAACGAGCTGTTTCAGCAAATGGATATCGGCTTGTTCTCGGTCGGGGGCCGGGCGGCCTATTACGATCCACAGGAAGGGCAATCGGGGTGGTTCGGCGGTGGCCAGGTCCGGCTCCACCCTTGGAAATATCTGGCCTTCGAAGGGTCAGCCGATTATCGTAGTGAGGATACGGCCGGGTCGCGCATCCATACTTATCCCGTGCAAGTCTCCGCGTTGATCTACCCGCTGGGCCATACCCGATTGGCCCCCTTTCTGCTCGGCGGCGGTGGGTGGTACTACACCACAGTCAAAGGTCCGGGCAACTTCGATGACACGCAAAATCGGTTCGGTCTCCATGCGGGTGGAGGTCTCCAGTTTTTCTTCACCAACCATATCTCGATCGACAGCACGTATCGATACATTTGGCTTGAAGATATCCAGTCTAAAGACCAGAACCTCCAAGACAAGTCGTTCAACGACAACGGTCATATGATCACTGTCGGCCTCAACTTACATTTCTAGCGAAAGAGGCGAATGGGAATGAGGTGAAGGGTGCAGTGGGACGGGCGAAGGGGAAAACGAACGCAGCGGCGAAGAGGGTCAGCGAATAAGGAGGCATGTCATGGCTTCGAGGAGGCGACAGAATCTACTCGCATTGATCGTGGTGTCAAGTGCAATGGCCTTGTGGGGGGCCTGTTCGCTGGGTGATCACGGGTTCGCTGAACAGCGCGACAGTGCACCCCGCAAGGCGGAGAAAAGCCCCCCGAAGGACAACGCGGACGCGTCGATTGCTGACACGAAGAAAAAAGGATTCGACGGCCTAGACTTTTCATATGACGTCTTCGGCGCCCCATCGGGACAGGATCCGGTGAAAATATCGGAGCAAGTCAAAGCAAAGGATATCGCCGACAAACCGAAGGTACTGGCCAAGCAGAAGCAACTACTGGCAGAGCGGTATAAGCTGGACTGCCGCACCCAGCCGTCCGTGACCATGACGAACGGAAAGCCGCAACCGTTGGGCCCCAGTACCCACTTGAAAAATGGCCTCACCTGGGACAAGCTCGGTGCGCTCGAAGCGGAAGAGATCAAAACCAAGAAACTTTTTCCTGCCGGCTTCCGTCGATTGCCACATGTCAAACACGAGGTCGGCGGCATGGTGTTTCCCGCCATGCAGATTGAGCAATTCCCTCGATTGGAGCGTTTCGATGTGGAGTTCGATCTGCCTGAGTGTTTCCTTCCTGAGTTCCCGCCGCCTATTTTTCTCACCACGCATCCCGAACTCGGTGATGTCTCCCAAGGAGAGGTCTTGGATGCCGCAAACTTTGATCGGCTGTTTCGAGGGCTCATCACGCCGGTGCAACTCGACGGGCTCCGACTGTTGGTGACTCAGTTCCCTCAGGAAGAATTCAACGCGACGCATGACAGGAAAACGGCGAAGCCCAGCTTGGGAGTCTCCTGTCTTGACTGTCATGTCAATTTCCACACAACCGGGCAATTCCACTTAAACCCCGATACGAGACCGCAGTCGGATCGGTTTCGCATCGACACGACGAGCATCCGGGGGCTGTTCAATCAGCAGATCCACGGCTCCAAACGCAGCATCCGGTCGGTGGAGGATTTTTCCGAGTTTGAACAGCGCACCGCCTATTTCAACGGGGATCCAATCCGGGCGATGAAAAAAGGCATCAATATGATCGACCGCCTCCAGGTCGCCCATATGGCGCAGATGCAGAACATGATCGATTTTCCCCCTGCCCCGAAGCTCGACCCGATGACGGCCCTCCTCGACCGAAAGAAAGCGACGGAGCAGGAAATTCAAGGCGAGGAGCTCTTTTTCGGGAAAGCCCGCTGTGCCGCGTGTCACCAACCACCGGCGTATACCGATCATATGATGCACGATTTGAAGCTGGAACGATTCGGAGCGGAGGCGGACGGTCCCATCAAGACCTTTGTGCTGCGCGGGATCAAAGATTCTCCGCCCTATTTCCATGATGGCCGATTGCTGACTCTCGAAGATGCCGTCGAGTTTTTTACAGTCGTGGGAGGGACGCCATTAACCGAAGCGGAGAAAAAGAGCCTGACGGCGTTTTTACGTGCCTTGTAGGAGAGGCACGCGGCGCCCTTCTGACTGGTGAGCGTGGCGCGGAGACAGTACCACGCTGCGACTGCATCACTTTTTCCCCCCTGAGCAATTTTGACCAGACCGCTGCCAGTCTTCTCGCCATAATGGCCAGTAAGAGGGGAGAGTTGGAGATGACAGGGTACTCGACCGTCCTTGCCATTGGCTTAATTTTTCCCTTTCGGTATGGGCAGATAAAGGCCCGATTCCTTTCGGAGCCGAGCCTTCTGCTTCAGACTTCCCGATGCTTCCACTGCGTTGTCCGAGGCCAGCGCAGTTCCATCACGTCTTTCTGAAGCACCTTCAGTCTATGGTACCTCCGGCACCGTGCGTACGAGGGAAACCCCTAGCCTGCACTACGCCGCTGGCGTTGAGCCCGGTACCGGCTGCGGTTCCGCGCACAGACTGCGCGTTTCAAAAGGCCAATACTAGGCGTCTCCCTAGGCCCCGCATACTCTCTGAGGCACGTACAATGAGCTGGAATGATGTTCACTCCTAACCGAGGAGGCACTCATGATCTCGATTCCCAAAGTCGTCGGTGTCCTGGCGTGTGGGTTCTTGCTGTGCCTTGGCTTGTCCAACACGGCGCAGTCCGGTCAGCCGGCATCGCCGGCAGATCCAGCTGTGAGGAAAGTAGGTCAAGCTGGTGTGAGGGGCGAGCAAGGCAAGCTGAAGGGCGGCCACAGAATCGAGGGCGACGTGTTACGCGTTGAAGCCGAGCACTATTTCGTTATGGGTCAGGACGGAGAGGAAGTGCGTTTGCATACCGACCGCTCCACCAAGATGACTGGAAACATTAGTCAAGGAGCTCGTATCGTGGCAAACGTGGACGATCAGAATCACGCCCGGTCGATTCGAGTAGCCGACATGGCCGACATGACTGATCGCCGATATAACAACGCAGATCGTACGACGGACTCCACTTTTGAATCCGGCAAGGCGAGCTTGGTGGGGCAATAGTTGGCGCGCCAGGTGCTACTCGTTGGATGAGAATCACGATGACATAGGTGCGAGACAGAACGCGATACCGTGTGCTGAAGTTCTTGGTCGGGTCCGGAAAGTCGAGGTCCCGCGGGCCGACCGGACCCAACACTTTATTTATGAGGAGGTCGCCATGCCAATCATATTATGGCTACTTGGAGTTCCCCTAACTCTGGTTCTGGTGCTGTGGCTGTTCGGAGTTGTGGGATTTTAAGCGGAAGCGATACGGTTTGTGCAACGCGGTCCTTTGACAGAAGGAGCTCTCATGCCGCATTCATTATGGAACGGAGCCATCAGCTTTGGGTTGGTCCACATCCCTGTGGTCTTGTCTTCCGCCGAGAACCGCAATAGCTTCGATTTGACCATGTTGGACCGGCGCAACATGAAGCCGGTCGGGGTGAAGCGGTACAACAAGGAGACCGGGAAAGAGGTGGGGTGGGACGACATCGTTAAAGGTTACGAGTATGAAAAGGAGCGGTATGTAGTCCTGACCGAGGAGGATTTTAAGCGCGCCAACGTTGAAGCGACACAAACGGTAGACATCGTGGCCTTTGTGGATGCAGAAGAGGTCGCGCCCACCTATTTCGAGACACCGTATTATCTGGCCCCGGATAAGCGTGGCGACAAAGGGTATGCCCTTCTCCGGGAAACCCTGAAGGCGACCAACAAAATTGGCATCGCCAGCGTCGTGATTCGTACCCGGCAATATCTTGCGGCCCTCATCCCCAGCGGCGACGTCATTGTGTTGAACACACTGCGATATAAGAACGAACTGAAGTCGGCGAAGGATCTCGAGGTGCCCTCGGGCAATTTGAAAGCATCCGGCGTCTCGCCGCGTGAGATCGAGATGGCGAAGAAGCTCGTGGAAGAAATGACCGAGCCGTGGAAGCCGGAGCGTTATCGGGACACCTATCACGACGATCTCATGAAACTGATCGACAAACGGATCAAGGCGGGGAAAACCGAAGTCATTACTGAGGCCGATGCTGAGGAACACCAAGAGAAACCTGCCAGGGGCGAAGTCATCGATCTGATGGCGCTGTTGAAGCGAAGTGTACAGGCAAAGGGACAGTCGTCAGCGAAGCGTTCATCAATACAACAAGAGCGACATCCGCGCAGAAAGAGTGCATGAGAGGTATGTGATGGCGCCATCCGTTGTCGCAAGGAGCCGCAGTTCAGAAAAGCCCACTGATTCGCTGGCTGCACCAGGTCCGTGAGCTACAAATGGGCCTTCACCAATACTGGAAAAAGCGTAACTTCAACGAGACCCCCGAGCCCCGCGGCGCATCGCAATCCCCCTCGGCGCGACTGCAGTTCGCTATTCAAAAGCATGCTGCGAGCCGTCTCCACTATGACTTCCGACTGGAACTCGATGGAACGTTGAAAAGTTGGGCCGTTCCGAAAGGGCCCAGCCTGGATCCCAAACAAAAGCGTTTGGCGGTGCATGTAGAGGACCATCCACTTGAGTATGGGGGCTTTGAAGGTATCATTCCGCCTAAACAATATGGCGCGGGGACGGTGTTGCTGTGGGATCGGGGATCTTGGTCTCCTGTCGGTGACCCTTTGGTGGGTTATCGCCGCGGCCGGCTGAAGTTCAACCTGAACGGTCAAAAGCTGCGGGGCCTGTGGAACCTGGTTCGAATGGGTGCACGACATGAAGAGGGCAAGGAGAATTGGCTGCTGATCAAGGAAAAGGATGATGAGGCCCGTACTGGGGAAAAAGGTGACGTGACTGAGAATCTCACGGAAAGTGTAGCCAGTGGGCGGACTATCGAGCAGATCGCGTCGGGCCGTCATCGAGTGTGGCAATCGAATCGGCCGGCCAGGAAGCAAACCACCTCAGCCTCCCGTCCCTCAATTTCCCCTCCTCCAGATACGCGAACGAAACAATTGGCAGGGGCCCTCCGTGCGCCTCAGGAGAAATGGATCTCTCCGCAATTGTCGACCTTGGCGAGCGAGGCTCCAGTTGGTGATGAGTGGGTGCATGAGCTCAAATACGACGGCTATCGGATCCTGTGCCGTGTGAAGAATGAGTCCGCAAAGCTATTCACGAGAAATGACCACGATCGGACAAGCAAACTACAGCGGATTGCCGAGGCGGCTGCGGCGTTGCCTGTCAAGACTGCCTGGCTCGATGGCGAGGTGGTCGCTCTGATGCCGGATGGCAGCATAAGTTTTCAAGCCCTGCAGAATGCGTTCGATACACGATTGGAAACGAACCTTGTCTACTATGTGTTCGATCTCTTGTATCTCGACGGGCATGACTTGAGGCAGGTCGCACTCCTCGACCGTAAACGAGCGCTGGCGGCTATTGTTCCAAGCGCTGAGTCCGGATTAATTCGCTTTAGCGACCACATACCAGGCCGGGGCGAGGTCGTCTTCGCGGAAGCTTGCCGCCGGGGGATGGAAGGGATAATTTCCAAG
>JAENWB010000052.1:0-12394 GCA_016650275.1 Nitrospiraceae bacterium
GGTATGGCGGGGGTGCTCGATTCTGCCCGCATGCGTTCCTTCATCGCCGCTGAGTTGAGCGTTTCGGGTCCCGATGTGACGGCGATGGTGCTGGGGGGGCATGGTGACACGATGGTGCCACTATCGCGGTACACAACGGTGAAGGGGAAACCGGTTTCAGAACTCATGTCAAAGGACCGGCTGGAGGCGATCGTGAAGCGAACACGCGAGGGGGGCGCCGAAATCGTGAATCTGTTGAAAACGGGCAGCGCGTTCTATGCCCCGTCGGCCTCGGCTATCGATATGATCGAGGCGATTATGAAGGACCAGAAGCGGGTGTTGCCCTGTGCGGTGCTCTGCGAGGGCGAGTATGGATTAATGGATGTCGTCGTTGGTGTGCCGGTCAGGCTGGGGCGAGGTGGGGCGGAACAGGTGGTCGAATATGAGCTGACGGAGGAGGAGCGAGCGGCATTGGCGGCCTCTGCTCGCGCGGTGCGGGAACTCTGCGTAACGGTCGATCGATTAATGGCCTAACCCGATCATGGTCCGAGGCCCGTTTGACAGCAGAACCGGGCTTACAGTAGAGATAGCGACTTAGCAATTACACTGAGTGAGGAGAGACTATGAAATTTCTTGAGAGCCCGATGCAGACGATAGGCGCAGGATTTGTGCTCGCTGCGGTGTTAATCGTGGCGTATCTCGGTATGGCCGGCATTGGGGCCGGTGATGTTGATTGGGTGGGTATGTTGTTTCGCTGGGTCCATTTCTTGGCCGGAATCGTCTGGATCGGGTTGTTGTATTTCTTCAACCTGATCAATGCGGCGTTCTTGAAGAGTTTGGATGGTCCCACCAAGAACATTGTGATTCCCAAGTTGATGCCCGCCGCGCTGAACTGGTTCCGTCACGGCGCGACGGTTACGGTGCTTGCCGGGATCGTCTTGTACCTCTATCTGTATCAGAGAGGTGGAACCGGGGCGATTGCGCTGGGAATCGGCGGGCTCTTGGGCATCATTATGATGGCCAACGTCCACGCGATCATTTGGCCGAACCAAAAGAAGATCATTGCGGCGGTGACGGCCGCAGCCCAGGGGACTCCAGCGCCGGCGGAAATGGCTCAGTGGGGCCGAACCGCGCTCTTGGCTTCGCGTGTCAATGTCTTGCTCTCGATCCCCATGCTGTTCTTCATGGGGGCGGGTAGCCACTTCAAGTAAGACGGTGTAGGGGCTGCCGGCGGGAAGGCCCGTCGGCAAGTCCGTTCATCTCTCGTTCAAAGAAAAGAGCATATGGCATATAGCCAGAGGACGAAGAGCCTATGGCTTATGGCACGAGATTCGGTCGTTCTGATTTCGAGCAATAGGCCATCAGCTATAAGCCATAAGCTCTTAGAGCCATTGAGCCATTCTCTCCAGCTATACGCCATTAGCCATACGCTCTTACCCCCAACGAGATACGTTTCACCTTTCACGTCTTACCTTTTACGGCTCAATGGCCCATATGCCCGGTTCC
Source organism: Nitrospiraceae bacterium (assembly GCA_016650275.1). Classification (GTDB taxonomy): domain Bacteria; phylum Nitrospirota; class Nitrospiria; order Nitrospirales; family Nitrospiraceae; genus Palsa-1315. Next base: position 1,486 of record JAENWB010000052.1, read on the forward strand.
GTATAGGGCGGTGGCCCTAAGTCATTGAGATTCAGGCCTATTATCGGCTCATCGCCTTGACGAATACCGGCCAGGAGCTTTATAGTATCGCTCCATACTTTGAGGCGAATGGGTGAGGGATGGTGCATGACGACTGCGACTGAACCACGAGTTCTTCAAAAGCTTGAAGGCGCTCCCTGGGATATCGAGGCCTACCGGAAGATCGGGGGCTATGAGGCCTGGAAGAAGTGCGTCAAAGAGCTGAGCGCGAACGATATCGTCAACGAACTGAAGAAATCCGGGCTCCGTGGGCGGGGGGGTGCGGGCTTTCCCACCGGCATCAAGTGGGAAAAGGTCCTCAATCATCGGGTGAAAGAACACTATTTCGTCTGCAATGCAGGCGAACATGAGCCAGGGACGTTTAAAGACCGTTACTTGCTCAAGCAGGCGCCCCACCAGCTTATCGAAGGTTGCCTCATCGCGGCCTACACGGTTCAAGCCAAGGCGGCGTTCATCTACGTGAATCATGAGTATCACGAAGAGCGGGACAATCTAAAAAAGGCGTTGGCGCAGGCGAAGGCTCAAGGGTTTTTGGGCAACAATGTTCTGGGGAGTGGCGTGAATCTCGATCTAGAAGTCTTTGAAGGCCACGGGAGTTACGTGGCCGGTGAAGAAACAGCGATGCTCGAATCCATGCAAGGGCGTCCGGCGATGCCCAGACAGAAGCCGCCTTTCTACCCGACGGACTTCGGCCTCTACGGGAAACCGACGCTGGTCAATAACGTCGAAACCCTGTGCAACATTCCGCGGATTCTTTTGAAAGGTGTGGCCTGGTTTACGCAGGTCGGCACAGAAAAGTGTCCGGGTACGATGATGTTCTCCCTGAGCGGTGCCGTGAATCGCCCAGGTGTCTATGAGATGCCGATGGGTACTACGATCCGGGAACTCGTAGACAAGTGCGGTGGGGGGGTACCAGGCGGGCGCAAGATCAAGGCGGTCTTCCCCGGTGGACCGTCATTTTCGATGGTTACCGCCGATCAACTCGACCTGACAATGGATTTCGATTCGTTGAAGAAAGCCGGCACGGGGCTTGGGTCGGCCGGCGTGATCGTGGTCGACGATGCGACGTGCATGGTGGCACTGACGCTCAAGTTCTCCAATTTCTTTAAGGCTGAGAGTTGTGGGCAGTGCCCACCCTGTCGAATGGGGACCATCAATCTCGCCGCGCTCATGACCAAGATTGAGCAGGGAGAGGGGACGGAGAAAGATATGGAGAGTCTCCTCCAGGTCTGTGGGTTTGTGAAGGGGACGGGCTATTGCACGCTGGTAACCGGGGCAGCCGTGTTGGTGCAGAGTTGCATCAAACTGTTCCGGCATGAGTTTGAGGAACATATCCGATTGCAGCGCTGTCCCTATCAGCCGGTGGCGATCGGTGCAATGGTGCATTGAGGGGGATTTGCGATGCCGCGCGTGACGTTTCTCCATCCTGAGGGCAAGAGCGGAGAAGTTGAGGTCAATACGTCGTTGTTGGAGGCGTCGAAGCTTCTCGGGTTTGTCTTGAATCACGATTGTGGTGGGAACGCCTCCTGCACGACCTGTCGGGTCGAAGTGCAGAGCGCTCACGAGAATCTGTCGGAGATCGATTTTGATGAGCAAGATCTCCTCGATCGGGAAGCGCTCAGTGAGCCGTGGCATCGCCTTGGATGCCAGGCCAAAGTGCTCGGAGACGTGGTTGTTCGGGTGCCAGAGGGCAAGTGGGTTGCGCCCACGATGCCGCAGTCGGAGTCGCAGGGTATTGAAATCCGGTAAAGAGATGTTACACTAAGTCATTCCAGGCAGGTTTTCGAAGGACGGCCTGGTCACACGAGGAGGATCACGATGGTTACGATTACGGCGATTGCAGAACAGAAGATCAAGGAATTAATGGTGGAAGAGAAGGATATCGTCGGCCTGCGGGTCTATGTCAAGGGCGGCGGGTGTCACGGGTATCAATACGGGATGGCCTTCGAGTCGAAGATGGCCGACGACGACACCGTGATTGAAAAGGGTGACGTCAAAGTCATCATGGATTCGCAGAGCGCTCCGCTTCTTCAGGGAGCCGAAGTCGATTACGTGGACAGTCTTCAAGGGTCCGGGTTCTCGATTAAGAATCCACAAGCGAAGACCACGTGTGGTTGCGGCAGCTCCTTCAGCGCCTAAGGAATTTGCGCTGAAGTGGCGCGAGTTGCCCAGTTGAATGAATGACAGGGGAAGCCAGGATTGTCCGAATACCGCGGCCGGTCCTGGCTTCTCTATTTTTGCGTTGGATGTGAGCTGAATCCACGATGGCACAGGCGAGCGTCACGAGGCGATATCGGTTCTGCGCAGCACACCGGCTGCACACGGATCATCTGTCTTCCGAAGAAAACCTGGCTGCCTTTGGGAAGTGCAATAATCCTAATGGGCACGGCCATAACTATGTTGTGTTGGTGACCGTGAAGAGCACGGTTCCGACCACGACCGGGGGAGGCGTGGATCTTGATCAGCTGGATAAGACTGTGGGGCAACAAGTAATCACGCGATTCGACCATCACGACCTCAATCAAGATCCTGAGTTTGCCGATCGCACCACGACGGGAGAAAATCTGGTGTTGCTGATCTGGGATCTGTTAGTGAAGTGCCTCCCCGCCGGGCAACTGGAAAAGGTCGGGCTGATTGAAACACGCGACAACTACTTCGAGTATGCGGGGCCGATGCGTCAGGCCCCGATACTCAGATAGGAACGTTATGGCCAAGCAGAGTGTCAAGCGGCGGGGTGGGCAGCAGGTCGAAAACGTCAGTAAGAGCGGCAGAACAGCAGATGTGGATGTCCTGCAATCCCTGGTCACAGAGATGTTGCTCGCCCTTGGCGAGCAGCCCGGCCGGAACGGGCTACTCAAGACTCCGGAGCGAGTGGCCAAGGCCCTCGCCTTCATGACGCAGGGATATCACCGCGACATCGATCACCTCCTGAACGGCGCGCTCTTCCCGATTGAGTATGACGAGATGGTCATCGTCAAAGACATCGATTTCTTCAGCATGTGCGAGCACCATTTGCTGCCGTTCTACGGCAGAGTCCATGTGGGCTATTTGCCCAATAAGAGGGTAGTGGGGCTCAGCAAGATTCCGCGTATCGTGGACACCTTTGCGCGACGGCTGCAAGTCCAAGAGCGACTCACCGTACAGATCGCCGAAACTCTGAAATCGAAGCTGAATGCGCACGGAGTGGGGGTCGTCATTGAAGCGCGACATCTCTGCATGATGATGCGGGGCGTCGAAAAGCAGAACACCGTTGCGGTCAGCAGCTCTATGTTAGGCGCCTTCCGCAGTCAGCCACAAACCAGGCTGGAGTTTCTGAAGTTGATACGACGGGGCAACGTCGGCGACTCCGATTAGCGGAGAATGTCGCAAAATCCCTCCAGCTTCGTTCTCGCTTCGCTCAAACCCTCAACGTACCCAAAACTGTACGCCTTCTGAAGCGGGGTCATTGCTTGACTTTGTACTTCGACACACAATCTTCCTCAAGCGCTCGAATCGACTTTGCTCTGACCCAATCACCACATTGGGATTGGCTCCTCAGGTCAAGGGGCCGTTTGCGATCATATAGCTCGGCGTATACAATTCACGTCGTTCTTGGGGATTCAGATGCCTACTTCACGCGATCAGGCTCCCGATTTGTTTGGTACTCCGGAGGGAGAGAAGTCCGTTGAGGCTCCATTGGCCGAGCGTCTGCGGCCACGCGAGTTTGCGGATTTTGTCGGGCAAGAGGAGATCACTGCGCCGGATCGGCCGTTGCGGCGGGCCATCGAGGCAGATCAACTTTCCTCCGTCATTTTCTGGGGGCCGCCCGGCTCTGGTAAGACCACGCTGGCGCATCTCATTGCGCGCCACACCAAAGCGCAGTTCGTGCCCTTCTCGGCGGTCACAGGGGGTGTTCCCGAGTTGCGGGCTCTCATCAAGACAGCAGAGCAGCGTCAGGCGATTAACGGCCAACGGACCATCTTATTTGTCGATGAAATCCATCGGTTCAACAAGGCGCAGCAGGATGCCTTTCTCCCTCACGTCGAGCGGGGAACGGTCATCCTGGTCGGCGCGACGACGGAGAATCCGTCCTTTGAAGTGATCGCGCCGCTCCTGTCCCGTTCCTTGGTCATTGTGCTCAAGCCCCTTTCTGATGAGGCGCTCGGACAGATTCTGGACCGGGCGCTCGCTGATGCTGCGATTGGGCTGGGGAAGTGGAATGCCCGCCTGTCACCCGATGCCAGGCAACGACTGATTGCCTATGGTAACGGCGATGCGAGGGCGCTCCTGACGGCGTTGGATTTTGTAGTCACGCAGCAACCGGCTGGGCCTGACGGGACTCGTCTGATCGATGGAGCGGTGCTGGAAGCCGCGTTGATGAAGAAATCAATCCGGTACGACAAATCCGGCGAAGAACACTACAACGTCATCTCTGCCTACATTAAGAGTCTCCGGGATTCCGATCCGGATGGCGCCCTCTATTGGCTCGCCCGTATGTTGGAAGGGGGGGAGGACCCGAAATTTATCGCTCGGCGCCTGGTTATTTTTGCCTCCGAGGACGTGGGGAATGCCGATCCGATGGGGCTGGTGGTCGCGGCTGCGGTCGCTCAGGCCGTGCAGTTTGTCGGGCTCCCCGAGGCGCAGATCAATTTGGCCCAGGGGACGACCTATCTCGCCACCAGGCAAAAAGATAATGCCTCCTATGTCGGACTGCTAGAGGCCATGGAAGACGCAAAAACTCATGGAAATCTAGGGGTTCCGCTCCATTTGCGGAATGCCGTGACGTCGCTGATGAAGGGGCTCGGGTACGGGAAAGGGTATCGTTATGTCCATGACGATCCCCAGGCCAAAGCGCAGCAGGAGCACCTCCCGGAATCGCTCAAGGGGCGTCGCTATTACCGGCCAAAAGACACCTAAGCGGAGGCCTCACAGGGTGGTGGACAAAGATTTCTAATCGGTTATACTTAGATGCATGAAGCGGCAGAGCCCGAAATCGATTACCTCGATAGCAGCCACGAACGAACGGCGCAAGTTTGTCCGTGCGACCTTGGTTGGTTCCGCACTGATTTCACCAAAGAGTGGAGCCAAGGCGATTACGGCCGTGTTGGATAACGTCAATAGAGTCGGCGCAGGGTTGCACACGAAAGAGAAGTTGGCGATGGCCCAGCCGGTGACCGTGTCGTTGGCGTTTCTCGATTCGGATCGCGCGGAACAGATGGAAAGGCTCGATGGGAAAGTCGCCTGGGTGAAGCTGTGGGAGAAGGGGTTTCTGATCGGCGTGGTCTGGGACGAACTGGTTACGAAAGAGAAGAACCGCTGGCTGTACTACTACCTCGAAGAAACGGTCAAATCCTCCATTTAGCAGGATGCTGAAAAAGTCCGCCAGCGTCGTTCTCGCCTCGAAAGCATCCTCAACGTAGCCCAGAGGCTACGCCTCCGGTGCTTTCATCGGCTGCGGCCTTGCTGGACGGCCTTTTTGAGCATCCTGCTGTTTAAACCCTTACACCTAGGTTCTTCACACAATCTGCTAGGCGAATGCCGTGAGCTTTTGTTTGACGCCTTCCAGCTCAGCTGCGAGCGTTTCCCACCGGGCGGTGAGCCGCGCAAGATCCTTCTTCCACCCGTCATACTCTATCTGCAGAGCGCTCCACTTGGTGGATTCATCTTTGTAGAGAGCCGGGTCGGCTAGTTCAAGGTCCCGCGCTTTGATCTTGGTTTCACACTCGGCGATCTCCGCTTCGGCCCGCGCAACCTGCTTCTCCAGTCTGGCCTGGGTCTTGTTCAAGTCGCGGCGATCTCCGGCTGAGGATTTGGCCGGGGCTTGCGACGCCATCGCCCTGGTCGGCCCGGCGGTCTTTCCGCGATCCGCTCCCTTCAAGTGGTCACTCGATTCCTTGATGGATTCGACTTCCTGCGCTTTCTTCCACAAGTAGTATTCATAGTCGCCGGAGAAGCTACGGGCCTTGCCTTCTTCGATTTCAATGACGCGCGTGCAGACTCTGGTCAGAAAGGTAGGGTCGTGGGATATAAAGATGATCGTGCCGGGGAAGTCTGCTAGCGCATCGGTGAGCATGTCGACCGACGCCGGGTCGAGATGATTGGTCGGCTCGTCGAGTAACAAAGTATTGGCTGGTTCGACCAGCATCCGTGCGAGCGCGACGCGATTGCGTTCTCCTCCGCTCAGCGCCTTAATCGGCTTTTTTTGATCGTCTCCGGTGAACAGAAAGGCGCCGGCAATCCCGCGGAGGAAGTTCGTCTCTGCTTGGCTGGAGACCTCGGAGAGGGAGTCGAGAATGGTATGTTCTGGGTTCAGGGTCTCTGCCTGGTGTTGGGCAAAGTAGTGCAGGGTGACACCATGGCCGACTGACCTGGTGCCCTTGTCCGGCTCCAGCACTCCGGCCAGCATCTTGAGCAACGTGCTTTTCCCGGCGCCGTTTTCTCCCACCAGCGCCACGCGCTGGCCCCGTTCAATTGAACAATCGACTCGGTCGTAGACGACTTTTTCGCCATAGCGCTTGGCCGCGCCCTCGAGTTCCAGGACCTGCCGACCGCTCGCGGCCGGGAGAGGAAATTTGAACTTCACTCGTTTGGGATCGCGCTTCACCTCAATCATCTTGACCTTCTCAAGCGCTTTAATACGCGATTGGACCTGGCTGGCTTTGTTCGCCTGGTAGCGGAAACGATCGACGAAGGTTTGGACCCGCGCGACCTCTTTCGCCTGGCGTCCCGCGGCGGCCTCACGCTGAGCGTCCCGCTCTGCGCGGATCTTTTGGAACGAAGTATAGTTGCCGCGATATTCTTCAATTTTATGGTGCCGGAGATCCCAGATGTGGGTGACGACACGATCGAGAAACGCCGTGTCGTGGCTGATGAGTAACAGCGTCATCTCCGAGTTCAAGAGGAATTGCTCGAACCAGCGCTGCGTCGGTTTATCCAAGTGGTTGGTTGGCTCGTCGAGCAGCAGCACGTCAGGTTTGGTCAGCAGTAAATGCGCTAAGGCCACACGCATCCGATAGCCGCCGGACAGCTTTTCAACCTCACGGCTGAAGTCGATCTCCGAAAATCCCAACCCCATGAGGATACGTTCAGCCTCATGTTCGGGATAAAGATCGCGATGGGTGGCGCCCAGCACGTTCTTGCCCGTGATGGTTTCGAGTTCCTGTGGGAGGTAGCCGATGCGGAGACGAGGGCGCTTGCGGATGGTGCCCTTGTCCGGCGACTCCTCCCCGAGGATCATCCGGAAGAGGGTGGTCTTGCCGGCGCCGTTGGGTCCCACCAGGCCGACCCGTGAACCGGGGCGGAGATGCGCCGTCGCATTCTCAAGCAGAATCCTCGTGGAATATTGTTTACTGACCGACTCGATTTGGAGCATGAGAGATTTTGTGAACCAGGCGGATCGTTCTTACTGGAAGGAGCCGATGGCCATCCGGTGATTAGATGTGAGTGTCGAGGTTCGCAGAACCTACCTGACTATTTTGGTGGAGCTGGCCGGGATTGAACCGGCGACCTCGTGAATGCCATTCACGCGCGCTCCCAACTGCGCTACAGCCCCACGTCGGTTGATTTGGAAATACGCGAAAATCCTTGTGAAACAGCGGTCATGCTAACACGGCCCTCCCGGGACAGTCAAGAAAATGGGGATAGGTAAGTCTCCCCTGTCTCATGCGCATGCGGAACGCGCGGACGAAGACTCCCCTCATCCGAAGCGCGCATTCAAGACGGGTTGGCTCAGCCCTTGCCGATGAGAGAAGGAAAAAGAGGAACAAAGAACAATTTAACCATCACGGTTCTTGACAAACTACAGAGTCGCTCCTACCATGGCCCTTCGGCTCTGGCTTTCGGTCTGGCCAGAGCTCTTTTTTTGGGAGCATTGCAGGCGATGGGAAATCTCGTGGTGATCGGGGCGCAGTGGGGCGACGAAGGCAAGGGCAAAATCGTGGATATCTTGGCCCGCGACGTCGATGCGGTGGTTCGCTACCAGGGAGGGTCCAACGCGGGGCACACCGTGATTAATGAACGGGGCACCTTTGTGTTTCACCTCATCCCCTCAGGCATCCTCTATCGAGGGACGCTCTGTGTGATCGGGAACGGGGTCGTCGTGGATCCAGCCTCGTTGATCGAGGAGCTGGACCATCTCCAGACTCAAGGCGTGAAGATCGGAAAGAATTTTGTCGTGAGCCAGCGTGCTCATCTCATCCTGCCGTATCATAAGGCCATCGACAAAGCGTCTGAGCAGTCTAAGGGTTCTCGCCGAATTGGAACGACGGGGCGGGGGATTGGCCCGTCCTATGCCGACAAGATGTCACGGATCGGTATTCGAATGGGGGATTTGCTCAATCCCAAGGCGTTTCGAACCAAACTCGAAGAGAACGTGGTCGAGATCAATTGGTTTCTCGAGCAACTGTACAAGTTGGAACGTTTCGACGTCGACAAAGTGTTCCGGCAGTATATGGGCTATGCCGACCGGCTGAAGAGCCATATCGTCGATACCGCTATGCTCGTCAATAAGATGATCGAGGGAGGGAAGACCGTGTTGTTCGAAGGAGCGCAAGGGACACACTTGGATGTAGACTTCGGCACCTATCCCTACGTCACCTCCTCCAGTTCAACGGCCGGCGGCGCCTCAACGGGAACGGGGGTGGGACCGACGAAGATCGACGCGGTGCTCGGCGTCGCCAAAGCCTACACCACGCGTGTCGGCAGCGGGCCGTTCCCCACGGAATTGACCGATGCGGTGGGAGACGGGCTCCAAGCACGAGGGAAAGAATTCGGATCGACGACGGGACGTGCGCGCCGCTGTGGCTGGTTCGACGGTGTCGTTGTGCGATACGCCACCAAAGTGAACGGACTCACGTCACTGGCCGTCACGAAACTGGATGTGCTCGACGGCTGCAAGGAACTCAAAGTCTGCACCGGCTATCGGTATCAGGGAAAGCTTCATCGAGACATGCCCGCCGATCTCCAGGCGCTGACCGATTGCGAGCCGGTATACAAAACGTTCAAGGGCTGGACCGGTTCGACCACCAGCGCGACCACGTACAAACAGCTTCCAGCGGAAGCCAAGCGCTATCTCCAGTATCTTGAGGATCTCTCAGAGTGTCCCATCGATATGATTTCAACCGGTTCAAAGCGCAGTGAAACCATTATCCTTCGCAACCCACTCAAGATCTCCCGCGGGCGCGGCAAGCGATGAATTTCCTCTCAGGCGCCAGTCTTGTTCATTCAATCTGTTCGGTCTGTCTGTCTGGTCCATCTAGTGTAGTGTCCCTAACACTTCTTTACATTTACCGATCTTTTCCAGAATGCGTTCCACAGGGGCACTCCAGACGAACGCTTTTGGATTCTGGTTGTGATTATTGAGGTAGGCATGGATCGCCTGAATCAAGTCGGGCACACTTTTGAATACCCCCCGGCGAATCCGGTTGTCGGTAATGTCTCGGAACCAACGCTCGACCAGATTCAACCAAGAACTGGAAGTGGGAATAAAGTGCAGATGGAACCGCGGATGGCGTGTGAGCCAGGACTTGACCCTCGGATGTTTGTGGGTACCGTAATTGTCGACAATGAGATGGAGATCCATGCCGACCGGCGTGCCGGTATCGATTATATTGAGAAACCGGATAAACTCCTGGTGCCGGTGGCGGGGCATGCAATCGCCGATCACTCGGCCGTCGAGCATGCTCAGGGCCGCGAACAGCGTGGTGGTGCCGTGGCGCTTGTAATCATGCGTCATGGTCCCGCAGCGGCCCTTCGTGATCGGCAACCCCGGCTGTGTCCGGTCGAGGGCCTGGATCTGGCTTTTCTCATCCACACACAGGACCAGGGATTTGTCGGGCGGATTCAGGTAAAGACCGATGACATCCGTGAGTTTCTCCACGAAGTGTTTGTCGCGACTGAGCTTGAAGGTTTTGATCAGATGGGGCTTCAAATTGTGGTGCCGCCAGATCCGCTGAACGGCCATGCGACTGACGCCTTGAGCCGCAGCCATCGTACGCACGCTCCAGTGAGTGGCGCCAACTGGTTGGGTATGCAGGGTGGCCTCCACGACGGCACGCACCTTTCGTTGAGTGATTTTGGGCAGTCGACCCGGACGCGGGGCGTCCTTCTCCAACCCGGCCAGGCGGAGAGCCAGAAAACGTTGCCGCCAGAGTTGCACCGTGGGCCTCGACGTCCCGAGGCGTTGGGCAATGTCCTGGTTTAATATCCCGTCGGCCGCCATCCGGACGATGTTGGCCCGCTGCACCAAACGCAAGGACACACTTCTTCCCTTGGCCCACGTTTCCAGCATGTCATGCTCATCGGGGGACAGGGTGATGGCTTCGGCAACCCTCATGCAGGGAACCATACGGCCGTCGACTAGTATAAGTCAATATATTAATGGGACACTGCACTAGTCTGTCTGGTTCATCTGGTTAGTTTCGTTCAACCAAACAGACGAGACAGACCAAATAGACCGGGCTTGTCTCAGACGTGCGGGCTAGGCACGGGCCGAGCGTCGGTGGTAGAATCCGCGTTCTTCGCTCGGTGAGCCGGTAGCTCAGTTGGTAGAGCATCGCCCTTTTAAGGCGAGGGTCCTGGGTTCGAGTCCCAGCCGGCTCACCACTTAGAACTGTAGACAGAACCTTCAAAAAGACTTTCAGGCTCTTTCCGCCTGCCTAGTCGTTCCGTGCACAGTGTTCAAAAACCTCTCTTGAACTCAAGACCCCGAGAAGTCGATTTTTCCATGGCTTTGACGTATCCTTCCGCCTGTTCCAAAAAGAATTGTATGTGAGTAGAGTCGAGTCCAGGACGGGGACCTGCCGTGCCCCTGGCCGAGCCTTCGGCCTAGAAGCCAGAGAGGAGCGATGAGCGACACACCACGCGTGCTGCTTTGCTGGAGCAGTGGCAAGGA
>JAENWB010000053.1:0-8417 GCA_016650275.1 Nitrospiraceae bacterium
CCTTGCTGTTCGACCAGATCGGTAAAGCCGAGAATGTGACGCGCGCCGCCGGTCGTCGTAAACCCACGTTCGAGCGAGGCCCGCCGCAACCGGACGATCGCCTCCATCGGTTTGACATCTTTCGGACAAACCTCCACGCAGAAGTTGCAGCGGGTGCAGTCCCAGATCCCATCCTCGCCTTGAAGAGCCGAAAGTCTGGCCCTGGTCGCCGAAGGGGAATCTCGTGGGTCGGAAAGGAAGCGATCGGCCTTCGCCAAGGCTGCAGGGCCGGCAAACCCCTTCGAGACTTCATGCACCGTACAAGCCGCGACGCAGGCGCCGCACATGATGCAGGCATCCACATTGTGAAACTGCGGCGTGGCCTGGTCCCGCATCCCTGTCTGTGCAGCTACGCCTTCCTGCGCAGGCCAAGCCGCCGACACCAGCCAGGGATGCACATCGCGAATCTTCTCCCAGAACGACGCCATATCCACAACCAGGTCTTTGATTACCGGTAAGTTGCGAAGCGGCGCGACCGTGATGTGCCCGTGTCGCTCCAGTTCTTTGCGGAGGGAGGTGCGGCAGGCCAGTTTCTCGTTGCCGTTGATCGTCATCGCACAGGAGCCACAAATCGCGGAACGGCAGGAATAGCGGAGTGCCAGACTCCCGTCGCACTCTTGCTTGATGCGAATGAGCGCGTCGAGGGCAGTCATCCCGCGCCCAACGTCGAGCCGGAACTCTTGAGGATGGGATGAGGAATCGACTTCGGGATTGAATCGTTGAATCGTAAAGGTCAGGCGCATATAAGACGTGGGGCGTGAAACGTGAAACGTAAACGTGGGAAGACTTCTTGCCCTTTACGCCTTACGTCTAGTTCAGCCCAACTCGAAGGTCTTGGGAAAGTTCGTCAGATTGCGGCACCCGTCTTTCGTGACGAGCACCATGTCTTCGATGCGCACGGCGCCGAGACCTGGATAGTAGAGGCCCGGCTCGACCGTGACGACATGGCCTTCTTGGAGTAGTGACCCGGTGCGGCTGATGCGCGGCATTTCATGGATGTCGAGTCCGACCCCGTGTCCGGTACCGTGGAAATAGCCCTGCATCCGTCCATTCACCAGGCCCGTCTTGTACCCAGCCTTCTCAAATCTGGCGCAGATGCCTTGATGAATCCTTTTCCCGTCCGCCCCGTCTTTGACTTTCGTAATGGCTTCTTCCTGTGCATCCAGGACAGTCTGGTACAGCCGCTTCAGCTCGGGACTTGGAGTCCCGCGGACTACGGTCCTGGACATGTCGGCGAAATACCGGTTCGAGGCCGAACGAGGAAACACGTCGAAGATAATGCTGCGGTGCGCCGGTAGCGGCCCATTCCCTTCGTTGTGGGGATCGCAGGCCTGCTCTCCCCCGGCAACGATGGTATGCTGCGCAACACAATCGGACTCCATCAATGTCACATTGATCAGCTTCTTCACTCGCTCAGTCGTCAACGGTATCCCATCGAACCACAGTTGATCCTTGTTGATCGAGGCCTGACGTAGCAGATCGAGCGCAACCCCGACCGCTTGTTCGGTGGCACGCTGGGCCGCTTCGATGAAGCGGACTTCCTCGTCGGTCTTCACCACACGCTGTTCGTAGAATGGGTCTCGCTTCGGCTGCAGCTGATATCCCAAGGACTGGAACTTGACGGCATGGCCGAAGGAAAAATTCGCAGGGACCAGGATCTGCGTGATGCCGGCTTCCCGCAGAAGAATGTGGACGACCTCGACCGTGCCTGGCTCGGCGATGCCTTGTGTCTTTGCCCGCCCTTCGACCTCCGAATACGAGAGTACTCGATCGACGGACGATTGGCTCTTCGCTCGATCCATTTCGAGATCGCTCATCACCAGAATCCGCTCTCCTTTAATCTCCAAATAGATAAAGGGGTCCGGAGCGATAAACTTTGTCGCGTAATATAAATTGGCGTCGGTCTCGCTGGCAGCAATGAAGACCGTGGCCCGTTGAGATTGCGGTGTGGATGAAGCCATAGTGAATGCCGGTTGGAATCTAGCACGGGGGGGGAAGTCGGTCAAGGCGCGGACGGAACCGGTTCGGGCGCTGGTTCAGGATCAGGAATCGACTCCTTGCCCGCACCTTTGTCCTCATCGGGCGTAATCAAGTCAATCGGCAACATAACCGTATTCTTCAAGATATCGAAGGCAAGTCGCGCCAGGCCTGTTACTCCGGTGGCTAACGACTTCATCGGCAGGTACGTCACTTCCGGATCTTCGATCGACCCTTTGACGGAGAACAACGCAGTGGCAACACCCTTGCGATCACCGGCAAAGATCCGCCCGAAGAGTGGAATCGTTTTTAGGAATTGCGAATACGACCCGAACGGACTGACGGCCCAGACCATGTCGATTTGATCCGTCGGCAGATCATAGTTGCCGGCAGCGGTAATCTTGACGATCGGGCTATCGATGATCAGATTCTCGGTTTCGAAGAGCCCGTTCCGCGCGATAACCTTCGCCGAAATCTTGTTATAGGGCAACCCCTCTTTCTCCAAATCCACCTTCCCCTGGAGCACGGCCGGGAGATTCAAAATGCTGATGATTTTCCAGACCGCTCGTTCCTGCGATTTGAAGATACGTCCGTTTTCAAGCAGGACCTCCACCTTGCCGTTCAACGTAGGATACAGCCCGTGCGGGTTATTTCCATGGCCGCGGATCGTCCCCGTCACTCGAGCTTCACCTGTGATTCCACCTTCTTTCGTCCCCACCAGCTTCAACACATCTTCCACCAACAAGCCCGTCGCCCGAACCGAGAGTTCAGCGTCGGCTGGCTCATTGCGCGGCAGTTGCACCACGATACGGCCGGCGACTTCTCCATTGGTCGATTGGCCGGACACACGATCCAGATCGAGCACGCCGTCTTGAATTATAATCCGCGCGGAGAGGCTTCCAAATTTGAGATGTTTGTAGTGGCCGCGCGCCATTGACGCGGTTGCATTGACCTTGCTGGTGGCTGCGAGAGTTTCCAGAAACTCTCGAATGGGTGACCGCTTGCCTTTCGGGATGAGGAGGTCGAGATCCATCTGACTGGACTCGATCCTGGCGGTAATCGTGGGTTTCGCTGCCCAGTTGCGGATCGTCCCTTCCAGCAAGACATCGCTGTCAAGCAGGCGAAACGACAACCGTTTGATCTCCGCGCCGTTCTTCACGAAGTGGACTCGAAGATACAAGTCCTGGATCGGTCCCTCGGCCCCCTTGGCATTCATCAGACCGTTGGTCAACGCGAGCCACCCGGTGGTCCTCCAGGCTTTCCAATCGAGATCCTTCCCCTTCATGTCAAGCGACAATTCGATATTCCCCGCCTCAAATCCTCCCTTCGCAATCCATTCCGGCACGCGGGACAATGACAGTGTGCCGGTCGAAAGCGCTGCGTCAATGGAGAATCGTTCACCCAGTTGAATCTTGCCTTTGACCGGCAGCCGAATCGGCGGCACGATCAACTCTAGCCGATCGAGCAACACCCCGGAGCGCTGTGGAATCATGCCCTCGAATTCCACCGTCGCCTGGGCGCCGATCGGTTTCTCGACCAGACCAGGAAGCGTCACTTTCGATTCGGTCAGGACGACCTCACCCCGTATGTGCGGCGACACGGTCGGCCCGGTCAAGACCACGGCACCGTTGACCACGCCCTCGATCATCTCGGCTGGAATGGCTTTCGAGGGCAGCAACTTGGCCATATGGCCCGCATCGCCCATGATCCGAATCAGAAAATCCTGAAAGGTACTGCCACTGCCCCCCGTGATGCCCCCGCTGACCTGCAAGGCCAGATCGCCAAAATTTCCTGTCACCTGATCGAACAGAGTCCCGCCATCCGACAGCACGAACCGGCCTTGCAGCTCCGTTAGCCGTTCGGGCAACGATGGATGGGTCAAACTGACACGCTGAACGGTAATCTCTCCCCCGGCAAAGGTGACGCCACCCGGCTGATTGAGCGAGCCGACCAAACGAAACGTGGGAGCGGCATTGCCTTCGACATCATGCGTGGCAGCCAACACCCGCGACAGCTGTTCCGACTTGACGGTCTTCGAGAGAAACTGCAACAGGTCTGCGGCGGCCATCGCCCCGGTAATGTCCATCTCAAGCCAGGGCCCCGCCTCCAAAAATGAGACGAGCGCCTTGCTCTCATTCATATGGATCGTGCCATAGAGCCCACTCAGATTCGACACCCTGAGACGACCGGTTTCGACCGATACCACCGCCGCCAAGTCCTTGGCAGGGACACGGCGGTCTCCGATCAGAGCTTGCCCCTGCTTCACGCGAAATTCACCCGTCATCGACAACTGAGGCCCTGCCGCTGCCGATCCCGTGACGGTGGCCGAGACAATCTCCACTATCCCGTCGATCTCACGGTCCTTAATCACCACCGGCAGCTGCGGATGCAGCCACTCGGCCGGCACGGTCGAGAAGAACTGGCTCAATTGGATCGGGGGTGCCGCAAAGGTGAACGCAAACGTGGGCTGAGGCGTCAGCAGACCGGAGAGGCTCGCTTGGCCTGCAAGGCGCAGCTGTTCGAGATTTGCGGAAAGATCGGACAACACCACATCATAGCCCGCTACGCCAGGCACAGCCCGAACGTGACTGTGCATGTTCAGGGTGCCCTGCAACTGCTCCGGAAGCGGGCGTGGCCCGAAGAAATCCGCCACCTCTCGAAGATTGAGATTGGCCGCTTCAAGTGTGCCGTCGAATTGCAGTGTGCCCGCTGAACCAGAGGCATCGTCGATCACCAACGTCTGCCGCTGGGCAGTGCTGATCGTTCCGGCCAGGGAGATGACAGACAGGCCCTTGTCGCCCACATGACCGGTAGAGACCCGCAGATCTGCCTGGCCTCGCTCCGCTCGGATGACGAGTGCCGCCTCCACCGACTCCCACGTCATCGATCGAGTCCCATCAGGCCGTGCGTCGTCGATGATGATCAGCTTCCCATTCACCAACGTTGCTTCACGAATGCGGAAGATCTGGCTGATCGTCTGCATGGCATCGTGATCGGTTGAGCCCCCCTGGACGACCTGATCGAGGAGATTCCAGTGCCCGCTGCGATCACGACGAAGCGTTAAGGTCGGTTCTTCGATAAGCAGCCGCTTCCCTACCACCTGCTTGCGCAGCAGCGGAAGAAACCGCAAGACTAAATCAAGCTTCTTGGCCGATAACAAGATGTCATCGGAATTCCGATCATGAATCGCTACTTGCGTCAGTTCCAATCGAATGCGAGGGAACAAGACCAGCTTGATGCGATGAACGTCGATCTTGCGTCCGATACTCTGCTCCAGCTGCTGGAGGAAGAAATTTTTGAGATAATCGTTGCCGGT
Source organism: Nitrospiraceae bacterium (assembly GCA_016650275.1). Lineage (GTDB taxonomy): Bacteria > Nitrospirota > Nitrospiria > Nitrospirales > Nitrospiraceae > Palsa-1315. The sequence goes on from JAENWB010000053.1 coordinate 5,333, forward strand.
CAGGTAGGAAGAGAAAATGAAAAAGGCTCCACCGCCGATCAGCAGAATGACAATCAAGGCGACAACAACACGAGTTCGGGCCACTACTGCTCCCTGGATCAATTACGCTCGGTGGGTAAACTGCATCATTGCCACGCGTATGGCATCTTACCGAATCCCCTGAGTCAAATCTACTAAGTCTGTGTCTTGACAGGGAAATCTCTGCTTTTCCCGTTCAATAATCGGCAGGATGAAGGGAACGTCCGCATGCGAGCGATGGGCACGACAAGCTGGACTGGCAGGATGCTGAAATAGTCTGCCAACACGAAGAAGGATGAGGCTCAGGCTAAGGTTGAGATAAAGAGAGTCGGATCTTCGTTCAACCGTGACCTCAAACTCAGACTACTTCGCTTACTGCGGCTGACCCTCGTTTCACGGTTCACGCCTAACGTTTCACGGTTCCTGAAAGTGCCGCGATAGGGCCAGAGACGGTTTTCGAAAGATCGATCACGAGTTCGTCATTGGTGTTGGCCAGCAGTGTATCCCAAAGGCTGTGCTGCTGTGCGATAGTCGCCTCACCTGGATCGAAGAACAAGTAAAATCCTTTGGCGGCCGTCGGTCGCATGGGATAGCGCCGATCGTAGATCATGCCATAGGTTGGAATACCGTAGGGGGCCTGCCAATTCCCCAAAATAAAATGCAGTTCTGTGCCGTGGAGATAGATGCCGCCCGAGGTGATGATGCGCTTGACGGATGTTTGTGGTTGACTGAGATAAAACGTCACGCGTTCGTCCGGGCGGGCCAGGGCGAAGGCCTCTGCGATCTGCTGAGATAAGAGCGCGATTTCCTCAGGCCGAAACGCCGGCATCAGCGGCGCCTCGCCCTGCAGCCATTTCTGTAACCAGATCCGATCTTCTTTGACCGAGATGCCGCCGAGGATACGAGCAACGTCCTCCGCGCGCATCGCCTTCGGATGCGCATGCGCGCTGGGAGGCCACTCCGGCAAGACGGAATAATCCACTTCCAATCGAACAAAGTTCACCGGGTCTTCATAGACCCCACGATAGGGCACCATAGGAACGGCGCAGGCCGCTAGGAGCAAGGCAAAAGGCAAAAGCAAAAAGGCTAAAGTGAAGAGCCCTAAATTTCTTCCTTTGAACTTTTTACTTTTTACTTGTCGCATCGAGCCTTCCGTCACTCGGAGACGGCGACCGTCATCTCGACTCGTTCGAGGGGATTGTCACGGCCGTCCCGCTTCATGTTTACCACCTTGTCCGCCACGTCCATTCCGCTGACCACTTCACCGAATGCCGTGTACTGCCAATCGAGAAAATTCGCATCTGCGACGCAGATGAAGAACTGGGAGCCGGCGCTGTCCGGGTCGTTCGAACGCGCCATGGATAGTACCCCGCGCTTGTGTGGCTTGCTGTTGAACTCGGCCTTGATCTGATAGCCCGGCCCCCCCATGCCGTGCGATGCGCGGTCAGGGTTCTTGCTGTTGGGATCGCCGCCCTGGATCATGAAACCGGGAATGACCCGATGAAAGGTCGTGCCATTATAGAAGCCTTCTTGGGCCAATTTCGTGAAGTTCTTCACATGACCTGGCGCCACGTCATGGAACAATCGCAACACAATCTCGCCCAGCTGGGTCCCCTTGCTGCTGACGAAAATGTTGGCTCGTGTGTTTTCTGTCGGCTCTGACATCGTGCTCTACCCTTTCTTGGTTAGCGAAAACGGAAGGGTGATGGGGCCGCCTCTCCCTCCAGACCCTGGTTAATGGGATTCCACGACCGTCCGTCGTCGTCGCTTCGAAACGCCCCGTCGCTCGTACCTGCATACAGCACTCCGGCGCCGGACTCGATTAAGACTTGGATGGCCATACTCGTCAACCCCTTATTGAGCGGCACCCATTGACGCCCCTTGTCGGTCGTTTTGAAAATGCCGTGCCCCGTCGCCACAAAAAGCCCCCGGCTGTTGAACAGAATTCCTCGAATCGAATCGTTCGGAAGCGCCCGGCTGATGGGCCGCCAGGTCATGCCTCCATCAGCACTGCAAAAGACGCCTCCATCAAACGTGCCGGCATACATGCCACCCTCTGGATCGATCGTCAACACGCGAATAAAATTCTCCGTCATACCTTCATGATCTTTGAGCCCTTGTTGCTGACGCACCCAGCCGGTCGATCGAGGTTTAAATCGCACGATGCCTTTCCCTGAGGTTCCGGCAAACAGTGTCCCGTCGGACGAGAGGGCCAACGCATGGACCAGGATATCGTCGAGACCGGAGGTCACCACCGACCAGCGGTCGTCGGATGAAAGTCGATAGACCCCGTCGGCCGTTCCTGCATACACCCCCTCACCCACGGCAAGAAGGGCTTTGATTTCCAGGTGCTTGAAACCGCTGTTGATCGCCTGCCAGCTCTTCCCTCGATCGCGAGAACGAAAGACCCCACCACGGAAGGTTCCGGCATAGATCGCACCGTCTTTCCCCGTAGTGAGCGTCAGAATAAACGGATCGGTCACACCCTGGCCCGATTTCGTCCAGATGGCGCCACGATCCTCGCTGCGAAATAGGCCAAGGCCAAAGGAGCCGGCATAGACCAGGTCGCTCCCGACAGACGTGAGTGCCTGAATGCTCGCGGCCTGCTGACCGAAGGGATCGTATTGAGGCTGACTTTCCCCATGGCCTGGGGCTTGCTGCGGAGATGGCGGGACCGCTGAGGGTGCCTGAGTGGCAGCCCCCAGCATCCCGCCTGCACTCCATATACTCAGCATACTCAGCGCAAATACTGTCGGTATTATCCGAACCAAAATCATCATCTATCCCTTACCCCTTGCCTCTACCCCTTACCAGCGTCTATCAGGCTGCGAAAAAACCATTTTGGCACAGCAGAACTTCATCGGCCACACGTTTAGAACAAGATTAGTCCCCCGCAGAATGCTCAAAAAGACCAGACTTCTCACCCGCCCAGCCCTGGCTGTTATTTCACCCTCCCGCCCTGAGTCTGCCAAAACAGACTCTTTGCCCTGGGACGCGCCTTGTCCCAAGCAAGGCCGCAGCGAGCTATCACTTTTTAAGGGGTGGCTGGGATGATCCCAACTGCGCG
>JAENWB010000054.1:0-6904 GCA_016650275.1 Nitrospiraceae bacterium
GGTATGGCCACGCTCGGCTGGGCGATCCTCGGTGTGATCGTCATCAACGCCGTCTTTGCCTTCTTTCAGGAATATAAAGCGGAGCGCGCGGTGCATGCCCTCCATCGTCTCCTCCCTGCCAGAGCATGGGTGCTGCGAAGCCACCAACCGCATGACGTGTCGCGAAGCGAGATCGTGCCGGGAGACGTGCTCTTGATCGAGGAGGGAGAACAGATCCCTGCCGATGCCCGGCTCATCGAAGCAACCGAAATGCGTGTCGACATCTCCTCTCTCACAGGCGAATCACAACCAAAGCGGCGGACTGCGGAGCCGGTCACCGATGGCCATCTTCTGGACATTCCCAATCTCGTATTCGCCGGCACCCCCGTGCTCTCCGGCAGAGGTCGGGCGGTGGTGTTCGCCACCGGCATGCAGACGGAATTCGGCAAGATCGCCCGCCTCTCCACGAGCGTGGAGACAGGCCTCAGCCCGCTGCAGAAAGAGATCGCGAAAGTCACCCATGTGGTCGCCATGCTGTCGGTCGCCATGGGCGGGGTCTTTTTCGTCATCGGCGTCTCCATGGGCTTGGGCTTCTGGATCAGCGCGATCTTCGGGATCGGCATCATCGTGGCCAACGTGCCGGAAGGACTGCTCCCCACTGTGACGCTGGCCTTGGCGTTGGGCAGCCAGCGCATGGCCAAACGCCACTCGCTCATCAAGCAACTGACATCCGTTGAAACCTTGGGTTGCACCACCGTCATCTGCACGGATAAGACGGGGACGCTGACCGAGAACCGGATGCACGTGGCTCGTTTCTATGTAGACCATCTCGAAGTTGAGGTGCAGACAAGCTGTCTGGTGATCGCCGGACACGTGACCACCGCGATCGAGGCCGAGGAGTATGCGCCGCTCTTCGATGCGATCATCCACTGCCACAATGCCAAGTGCGCGAGGCGGACCGACGGCCGATCCACCGTCACGGGCGATCCAACCGAAGCGGCCCTGGTCGAGTTCGCACTGGATCACGGACTCCTCCACCATGAACCGTTGCCCCGGATGGGCGAGCTACCCTTCGACGCGGACCGGAAGCGCATGTCCACCCTCCATTGGCATAAGGGTCGGCTCGTAGCCTTCGTGAAGGGAGCGCCGGAATCGCTCGTGCCCCTCTGCAATCAGATGCTCCACCAAGCTGCACGCTCGCCGATGAGTCAGGAGGACCGCCAGCGCATCATGGCGCAAAGCCGTACCTTCGCGCACCAGGCCTATCGGGTCCTGGCTGTGGCCATGCGTGAAATTGAGCAGGGTATCGAGAAGCTGGACATCGACCAGGTGGAACAGAACCTGACCTTCCTCGGACTCGTGGCGATGATGGATCCCCCGCGTCACGAGGTGCCGGAGGCTATCGCGCGCTGCCGCCAGGCCGGCGTGCGCACCATCATGATTACCGGCGACCATCCGCTCACGGCCCTGGCCATCGCCCGCCAGATCGGACTGGCGCCGAAAGAGTCCTGTACCGAGCCGGTCGGAGACTGTCCCGTGATCGAAGGGCATCAGGTCGAAACGATGAGCGACGAGGCGCTGCGTCGGCTCCTCACGCCCACCAATCCCAACAAGGCCGAGCCGGTCTTCGCGCGCATGGCCCCCCGGCACAAGATGCGCGTGGTGTCGGTGCTGAAAGACATGGGTGAGGTAGTGGCCGTCACGGGCGACGGGGTAAACGACGCCCCGGCCATCAAGAAAGCCGATATCGGCATTGCGATGGGCATCGCCGGAACCGATGTGGCGAAAGAAACGGCGGACATGATTTTGCTCGACGACAACTTTGCGACCATCGTCAACGCCATTGAAGAAGGCCGGGCCGTCTACGCCAACATTCGAAAATTTTCCACCTACGTACTGGCGAGCAACGTGCCCGAGGTCGTCCCCTATCTGGCGTTCGGCTTGTTCGGAATTCCGCTGGCGCTCACGGTCCCACAAATCCTCGCCGTAGATCTGGGTACCGACATGGTTCCAGCCTTGGCCCTGGGTGCCGAAAAGCCCGACGCCGGCATTATGTCAATCCCGCCGCGCCCGCGCACGGAACGGCTGATGAACCTTCCGCTTCTCCTGCGCGCCTATGTCTTTCTGGGCCTGATCGAAGCCGGGATCGCCATGGGCGCATTCTTTTTATTGCTCCTGACACAGGGATGGACCTGGGGCATGCCGCTCGACTGGTCTGATCCCCTCTACAAGCAGGCGACCGCCGCCACCTTCGCCGCCATCGTCGTCGCCCAGGTGGCGAACGTATTCGCCTGCCGCTCAGACCGAATGTCGCTCTTTCGACTCGGCTGGTTCACCAATCCATTGCTCCTCTGGGGAATCGCGACAGAGCTCGTCGTCCTGGCGTTCATCATCTATACCCCCTGGGGCAACAATATCTTTGGAACCAGCCCCCTGCCTGTCTGGATCTTCGGACCACTCGCGCTGGGCGCCCTTGTGCTGTTATTCGCAGAAGAAATCCGTAAGATCATCGTGAACCGATTCACAAACAGTCGCGCGGGCAGAGTCACGTAACAAACGGGTACATCATGACCAGTAGCCCCCAAGATCCGATTCGTGAGGTCCCTGTCACCGAGATCATTCCCCCCGGATCTTCTTCAGCACCAGCTCACCATTCGTCGAGCGCCCCATCCGACCGCGAGCACCGGCTCCCCTCCTCCATGCCCCTGCTCCCTTCACCCCGTACAGGGCCCCGTCTGCCTTGGCTCATCGGCATCGGCGCCCTGCTCGCGATCATAGGAGCAGGAATCTGGTATTGGTGGACCGCCGGGACTCCGCCCGTCCACTACAAAACAGCGCTGGTCGATCGAGGCCCCATCACCACGATTGTCAATGCCACCGGCACGGTCAATCCAGTCATGTCGGTGCAGGTGGGCAGCCAAATCTCCGGCAAAATTACCCAACTGATGGTGGACTTCAATTCCGTGGTTACGAAGGGGCAGGTCCTGGCCACGATCGACCAACAGCCATTCAAAGCGCGAGTAAGCCAAGCCCGCGCATCGCTCAAGAGCGGGCTTGGCAATCTGGCGAAGGCGAAGAACATGACGAATCAGCGAAAACTCGAACTCGATCGCATGACAACCCTGCTCCGGCAACAATTCGTCTCACAGGCGGATCTCGACCTCGCCGCCACAAACTTCCGCGACGCCCAGGCCCAAGTCGAGGTCGCGCAGGCGCAGGTGGATCAAGCGGTAGCCACATTGACCTCGGCCGAGCTGGATCTCGGCTACACGACGATCCACTCCCCGGTCAACGGCATCGTGGTGTCCCGCAACGTCGATGTCGGCCAGACCGTCGCCGCCAGTTTCCAAACGCCGACCCTGTTCGTGATCGCCCAGGACCTGACGCAGATGCAGGTGAACGCCAACGTCAGCGAATCCGACATCGGCGGGGTCGCGGAAGGCAAGCCGGCCAACTTCCGTGTGGATGCCTATCCCAAACAGTTCTTCGAGGGCACGGTCACGCAGGTGCGCAATGCGCCAATCAGCATCCAGAACGTAGTGACCTACGACGTGGTGATCACGGTGGACAATCGGAATCTCAAGCTCAAGCCAGGGATGACGGCGAACGTGACGATCATGACGGATAAGAAAGAGAATCCACTACGCGTGCCGAATGGGGCCTTGCGCTTCCGGATGCCGGCGGTCCCGGTGGACCGCACGGTCACGCAGGTCTGGGTGATAGATCAGGCGAAGCAGGTCCGGCAGACGGTGATCGCCACCGGTATCGCCGACTCCCTCTCCACAGAAATCGTAGAAGGGACGCTGAAGGAAGGAGACCAGGTGATCCTGGGAATTGAGACGCCCGAAGAACAAGCTCTGAAGACATTACCGCCGGGCTTCGATGGCAGCCCGAGGATGAGATGAAAAGGAAAGCAAGTTTCTCTGGTTGATCTGGTTTATTTGGTTTCTCTTGTTTGAGCCGGCAGCACCAATTCAACCAGACAAACGAAACAAACCAGATAAACCAGTCACTCGCGCACCATGTCCTTTCTCTGGCTCACAATCTTGTCGGCCCTCCGCATCCTCCGCCGGAATCCGTTGCGCGCCGGGCTGACCATGCTCGGCATCATCATCGGCATCGGCGCCGTCGTGGCGATGGTCAGCTTGGGTCAGGGCGCCACTGCCTCCGTCCAAGCGGAAATCGCCAGCCTGGGCACCAACGTCCTAATCATCGTTCCGGGCGCCACAACCGTCGGTGGCGTGCGGGGCGGACTCGGCTCAATTTCAACGCTCACCGTCGACGATGCGGACGACATCAAGAGCAAAGTCGGGGGCGTCACCACCGTGATATATGCCTCACGATCGGTCCTGCAGGTTATCTCTGAAAACAAGAATTGGAGCACCGTGGTCCTCGGCACGACCCCCGAGTTCATTGACGTCAGGAATTGGCCGATTGCGCAAGGTAACTTCTTCACGCAGTCGGACATGAACTCGTCCGCGAAGGTGGTGGTGCTGGGGAAAACCGTCGTCCAGAATCTCTTCGAACCGGGTGAAGAGGTCTTGGGAGCCCAGGTCCGCATCAGAAACGTTCCGCTCCGCGTAATCGGCGTCCTGGCGTCCAAGGGCCAGTCGATTACGGGCCAGGACCAGGACGATCAGGTGGTCATCCCCTTTTCGACCGCAGAACGAAAGGTCTTCGGCACACAATTTCTTGGGACGGTCGGAATCATCCTTGTGGCGACGCAGACTCGCTACGAGATTCCTGTCGTCGTCGAGGATATCAATAGACTCTTGCGGGCCCGCCATCGGCTGCAGGAATCGGACGAGAACGATTTCACCATCCGCACCATGGAAGACATCGCCAAGACCATCGCCGGTGCGAGCCGGACCATGATGCTCATGCTGATGAGTATTGCCTCGATTTCGCTCATCGTCGGCGGCATCGGCATCATGAATATTCTCCTGGTGTCGGTCACAGAACGGACGAAAGAAATCGGGCTTCGCATGGCCGTCGGCGCCAAACGCTGGCACATCCTGCTCCAATTTCTGATCGAAGCGATCATTATGACGGCGATCGGCGGAATCGTCGGCGTAGCCGCCGGCATCGGGGGTGCGAAACTGCTGACCACGATGATCGGATGGCCGACCATTATCTCTCCGGAAGCCGTCGTCATCGCGTTTCTGTTTTCCCTGATCGTGGGGGTTTTCTTCGGTCTATACCCCGCGAACAAAGCGTCGAAGATGAACCCCATCCAGGCGCTGCGCTACGAGTGAGGGCAAGAGGCGCGAGACAGGCGAGAAAGGGAGGATCGTTGGGTTGAAGATCGAGGGAGCGCTGATTGATATGGGAGATTCAATTCTTGCCTGTCGCGCCCGTCCCGCCTTTCCCGCGCGTCTCGTCCGCCAAAGACCATGACTATCACGCAGAACATCGAAATTGCACAGAAACTTCGGGAAGTCGCACTTCTCCTGGAGAGTCAGGGGGCGAATCGGTTTCGCGTGCGGGCCTATCGCGCGGCGGCAGAGACGATCGAACGAATGACGGTTCCCGCCGCAGAGATCGTACAGCAACAGGGCACAGACGGATTACAGACATTGCCCGGCATTGGGGTGAGCCTCGCGCGCTCCATTCATACCCTCGTCGTCACCGGGCGACTGCCGATGTTGGATCGCCTGCGCGGCTGCATGGACCCGGTTTCATTGCTCACGTCCATTCCAGGGATCGGTCAAGCCCTGGCCCGTCGGCTGCACGACGATCTTCATATTGAAACGTTGGAACAGCTGGAAATGGCGGCGCACGACGGCCGCTTAAGAGACATTGAAGGGATCGGCCCGAAGAAGCTCCAGGGCATCATCGACTCCCTCACCGCGCGACTTGGACGTGTCCGGCAGAGTGCTGGCAGGACGGCCGGGCGCCCGACTGCTGAACCTCCCGTAGAAGAACTCCTGGATGTGGACAGGGAATATTGCGAAGCAGCCCAGGCCGGCAGACTGCAGACGATTGCACCGCACCGCTTCAACCCAAAGAAGGAGGCCTGGCTGCCGATCCTCCACACACAACGCGGTACTCGCCATTATACTGCGCTGTTCTCGAACAGCGCCCTGGCCCATCAACTCAAGAAAACGCGGGACTGGGTCATCCTCTACTACGACGATAACGACGGCGAGCGCCTGTGTACCGTGATCACCAGCCACCAAACCCCATTCAGTGAAAAACGAATCGCACGGGGGCGAGAGGAAGACTGTGCAGCCTACTACCAGTCTCGTGAAGCCATGACAACAGAGGCAACTTCCCCAGGCTCGTAATGTCAGCACGCCGGCTGTGTGTCCTCATCGGAATTGTTCTTGTCGCAATTGGCCTAGCAAGCTGCGGAAAAACTATCTCAGCACGCGAAACTTCGATAGTTCGCATGTCTGGCTCAACAGGAAAACACTTTCGCAGGCTGCTCAAAAAGGCCGTCCAGAAAGGCCGAAGCACGCGAAGAGGCGAGGAGGTACGTACCGCACTTCGTGTGGGCCGTTCGCCCTATGAATGATTCTTGGCGAACGGGAAAGCCCCTCCAGTAATTCCGACATCCGAGAGGCTCTGTTCGGTACGTTGAGCCTCTGAGCGAAGCGAGAACGAAGCTGGCGGACTTTTTCAGCAGCCTGCTAGGATGGTTCAGCATGATCCGGATGCCGGGACAAAGCCACCAGGGTCCGCTCCCTCCACTTACGAAAGAGCAACGAACGCTGGAGAAGGAACTCCATTCCCACGTCCAGACGCTCGCGGGGCAGATCGGCGAGCGCAACCTGTTTCGCCACGACAGGCTTGTCATGGCGGCGGATTATATCCGGACGACGCTCGCCGGTGCCGGGTATGAGGTTCGCCGGCAACCCTACGAGGTGGGAGGGAAGATCTGTGAGAATATCGAAGCGGAAACGCGAGGGAGAGAAAAACCGGA
>JAENWB010000055.1:0-9925 GCA_016650275.1 Nitrospiraceae bacterium
CATGAGCAAGGCCCGATTTCCCTGTTTTTGAGAACTGCTTCTGGAGCCGCTTCATCTGGCCCTGCAATTGAAGGCTGCTTCGGAACACGCGCTCCCGCTCCGTCCGAGCTGCGGCCAGTTCTTCCCGTTGCAGTTCGATCACCTGCCGTGCTTCGATGACCCGTCGTTCCGCTTCCCTGACCCGTCCTTCCAGCTGCGCCCGAGCGACCTGCGCTTCTCCCAATTCCTTACGCCGTGCCTCAAGGTCAGTCCGCAACTGCTCCACCGTCCGCTGCGCATCACGCACCGACGCTTTTAACGTGTCAGTGGTCAGCTCAAGATCGACCACCTCCGGCTCACGCATCGGCTCGAGTTCGCCACATCCCACCAACAAGGCTGAAGCGAAGCCGACTGCACAGAGGACTCCGACTCGCGCCATCGGATAACAGGCGCGTGTGACTTCAACTGAAGTCTGGAGCAATTTGCGATGACGATTGCGCATGGGCATCCTTACCACCGATTATACGGGGTACCGTTCGTCCCCACAAACTCGGCCCCCGAAAAGATGTCGACCACCCCACCCTCGACAGGATCGGTAATCTCTTGCCATGTCGTCGTCGAACCGGTGAAGGGATCCTGTGGGATTCCCCGTAAATACCCGGTACCCACCAATACCGACAGAGACGGAGGATACTTTCCCTGGTCTGCCTTGTGCTGATCCAGCACATCGCGGAGCGTGGAAAGATCCTGACGCAAGGCAGCCTCTTTGGCCTTCACAACCGACGACTGATACGAGGGCACCGCCAGGGTGGCGAGAATGCCGATGATCGACACGACGATCATCAGTTCGAGCAGGGTAAACCCATCTGCGCCCCCTGCTCCACGCTTACCAATCTCGATACTTCGTTCCATCTAGTGCCATGTCCTGACTTTGAGTCATCACGTCGTAGACGTCATCCCCGCACCAGCTCGATGCGTTCGGCGCATCTCTATAACATCGGAACAACCAATCGGCCTTGCCGGTCAAGGGATCAAGGGGAAGACTCCTCAGATAGCGCCTCGTCGTCGTGCCCCTGACCGTCGCCTCTTCACTCGTGAGCTTGATTCCCAACAGCATATCCAGCGACTTCGGATAGCCGTAGACACTGGTCACGTCTTTGCACGTGAGCTTGTTCTTCACACAAGCCGGCCCCAATAAGACGTCGCCATCGCGATTCCACTCCAGCTTATAGGTGTCGATGGCAGCCCGCATGATCCTCAAATGCTGCCGCAGTTCTATTTCGTGTGTCCGTTTCGCCGACAGGCGGCTGAGCGGCATGGCGACAGAGGCGAGGACCATCACGATTGTCAGCGTGATCAGGAGCTCCAAGAGGGTCACGCCTGACTCTTTCACCGCACCCTCACGATACCTTTTCCTTCTTGAGACGGTGCCGTGGATGATTCCGCAGCGGAATCCACCAACGCCACACGCACTGGAGATACACCAGGCGCCTTGGCGTAGAAGGTGGCCGTGACAGTCCGCCCCCCTGCCTGTCTCGCTGATGGTGCGACTTTGAAGGCAACCGTTCCCGCTTGCATCTCCGGGCTGCGAGACGCCTGCTCGCCTGTGCCGTCTGACTGTATGACCTCACCATTCAGGAGTGTTCTGAGTTCCAGCACCTGTGGATCATACTGAAGCTGAAATACGCCTTCCGCCGTTGGACGAAGGCGTTCGTCATTGATGGCAAGCTTAAATTCTTTTCCCATTTGGATCACCGACTCCTCCGGCCTGATCGAGGCGACCGCCCCTCCCGACGCCATTGGAGTCAATGACGCTGCAGCGGCCTTCCCTGCCATGTCCCCCTTTGCCGGCCCACCCGACGATGAGAGCCCCGCACCGGAAACCCCGCCTCCCATCATGGAAATCTTCTTCCCCTTCGGAGTAAACAGCGGGCTCGTGGCATAGGTTGAATCAGTCCCGGACCAGAACACCTGCGTACTGAGCCCGGGAGGAGTCATCCCCTGAATGATGTGCGGCGTGATCGTCAGGATCACCTCGGTGGTCACCCGTTGGGTTTTAAAACCACTTATTAGATTGCCGATGAACGGGAGATCGCCGATCCATGGGATAGTGGTGCGGGTTTTGCGATCCTCTTCTTGGAGCAGCCCTCCCAACACAATGGTTTCGCCATCTCTCACATTGAGCATAGTTTCCGCCGACCGATTACCGAACTTAAACTGGGTAATGGGGGGATTGGCTTGGAGCGTCACTTGCTCCCCAAGACGAACGACTTCAATCTTCATCTTCAGAGACAATTCATTCCCCAGATGGATGGAAGGCTCCACGGTCAATTTGACTCCGGTGTCGCGGAATTCGATCGAGGTCACCGTCGAGGTCGTCGGAACGGCCCCTGTTGCCGCTTGACCAGGCAAGACATTCGTTGTCGAAAGCAGGATCGGCTGCTTGTCCCCAATGTTAATCTCCGCCTTCTTATTGTTGACCACCCGAACTTTCGGGGCGGCAAGAGTCTTGGCGTCGGTGATCTGTTTAAAGAAATCCAGCTGGATGTTGGTCGGAAGCTTAAAAAGGAAACTGTCCTGGCCAAGGCCGGTGAGCTGACGAAGCGTGAACTGCTGTCCCACATCGCCGGCAATCAAACCTAAGAACCCCGGCGGTACGATGGCGCCTGCGATTTGCTTGGGATAGGTCAGGCCATAGGTCTGATCGACCGTGCGATCGACTTCCAGAACCTCAACATCAAAAAGAACTTCGGAGTCCAGGCGGTCGTTGGCCAAGATGATCTTTTCAGCCATCTCCAGTTTTTCCGGTTGGTCCCGGATGACAATCGTGTTCAATTGTTCATTGGCATGCATCCGTTTCGAGTCGAGCATGCTCTTCAGCAACACCAGCATGTCTTTCGCTTTGGCGTTGGACAAGTAGAACGTCCGAATCATCAGATCTTGATACTGTTCCTGCTTCTGCTTCGTATTGGGGCTGACAATCATGACGCCCGGGGAAACGGTGTGAGCGAATAGGCTATTGCTGTTGAGAATGAGATTGAAAGCCTCTTCGAACGGCGTATCCTGAATGCTGATGGTCACAGGGTCACTTCTGACATCCTTATCGAAAATGAGATTGATTCCTCCGGCCTTTCCAATCCCTTCCAAGACTTCTTTGAGTCCGGCATTGCGAAACCGAAGTGTCACCGGCTGCTTCCGCCGATCGTCACGGTTCAGCGCCTGCTGCTCCTCGGTGAGTTTGGAGATGCGCTCGAGGGGTTCCTTGAAGGAGGGATCCATCTCAGCCGCTCTGGCATAAGCTTCCATGGCCTCGTCGGTCCGACCGAGCTGGGCGAGGCGACCTGCCTCTCGATTCTGGCCGCGCGCATCGTTCAAGCGAAGCGCTTCAAGCAACCCCGATTGATGCTCGGGGCCGGACGGTTCGATGGTGAGTGCGCGCTTAAATTGTTCCATCGCGAGATCAGGCTGATGTTCTTTGAGATACGCCCGTCCTCGCTCCTCATACGACGCCGCAGCTCGTTCTCGAGCCATGGTGTATTTGCCCTGTAATGTGGGATTGAAGGGATCCTCTTTCAGCGCTTGCTTATAGGCGAGACTCGCTTCCTCCCAATTCCCTGCAGCCAGTTGTTGGTCGCCTCGCTTCACATCGGGAGAGTTGAAATAGGCGCAGCCGGCGAGAAGGACCATGGCCCCAATGACACACCCCATCCCCACTGCGGGATGTTTCACGATGTTATGGCCAAGGTTATTCATCAGTCACACTATATATAAGGATACGGCCAACGCCAAGAGAAGGAGCCAGGGAAACTACGTGGAATTTCCGTGCCACAAGCATTCTATAGCAGCCTCTATAGAGTGGAGCAATGAGAATCACAAACTCTGCTGACAGTGAAAGATGGGTATCCCCCCTCTGCTACGGACTACATGGGAGTTCCCGGTGTGAACAGGCCAGCTTCCCGCTACTCCATCAGACTACAGGGGGAAAGGCTCTGGTGCAGGATGAAGAGCAAGGCGGCCTGCTGCCCCCTTATAAACGCCAGTACTTGAGCGTCTTAGGCAGTGTCGCCTGATCAAGCAGACATTTCACATCAATAACCACACCCTCCCGCTGACTGCGGAGAGGCTTGAGCAATTCTTGTAGACCCATTTCCACGTACGCGCGGTGGGCCACGGCAATAACCAGCCCATCGACGTTCTTCAGATCGTTCCACTGCTGCAGATGAATGCCGTATTCAGCGACCGCCTCTTCCGGTTCTGCGAGCGGATCATGCACCAACACTTGAATCCCATACTCACGCAACTCCTGAATGATATCGAGTACCTTGCTGTTGCGCAGATCCGGCACATTCTCTTTAAACGTGAGGCCTAAGACCGCCACCTTGAGATCATTGACCGGCCGGGGAAGTTGACCGAGCAGCTTCATCGTTTGTTCCGCGACGAACTTTCCCATCCCGTTATTGATACGCCGACCAGCCAAAATCACTTGCGGATGATAGCCGACCGATTCAGCCTTAGCGGTCAGATAATACGGGTCCACACCGATACAATGTCCACCGACTAATCCCGGGAAAAATTTCAGAAAGTTCCACTTCGTACCGGCAGCATCCAGGACGGACTTGGTATCGATTCCAAGACGATGAAAAATGAGCGCTAACTCATTCATCAGCGCGATGTTCAAATCCCGCTGGGTATTTTCAATCACCTTCGCCGCTTCCGCAACCTTGATGCTGGAAGCCCGATGAATCCCCGCCTTCACGACGAGCGCGTAGGTATTCGCAACGACGTCGAGCGAATCCGCATCCTGAGCCGAAACGACTTTGACGATCTTCTCGAGAGTATGTTCCTTGTCCCCTGGATTGATGCGCTCCGGTGAATACCCAACCTTGAAGTCAATACCGGCTTTGAGGCCGGAAGTCTTCTCCAGAATGGGGAGACAAATATCCTCTGTCACTCCCGGATACACCGTAGACTCATAGACCACGATCGTACCAGGCGACATATTGTTGCCGATCAATTCCGAGACCATTCGTAGCGCCTTGAGATCCGGCTGGAGCGCTTCATTGATCGGAGTTGGAACGGCCACAATGATGAAGTCGGCTGCCTTGAGGTCGGTAGGCTCCGAAGTATACTGCACATCAGAGGCCTTGAGCTCGGCCGGCGACACTTCTCCCGTTCGGTCAAAACCCTTCTGTAACTCCGCGATCTTCGCTTTGTTGATATCGAACCCAATAACCGTACCTTGCCTGCCGAAGGCCACGGCGATAGGAAGCCCCACATAACCAAGTCCAACCAGTGCAACCTTTCGCGCAATCTCTTTCTTTTGAACCATGAATCCTCTCCTTAGCCCGCATTATGCATGACGGTTCGTCGCAAAATGGCGGAGTGGCGTCGCGAGACCGGCGCGCGGAGCGCGACTCGCGTGACGTGTAAGACGGACGACGGTTCGAGGTCCGAAGTTCGAGGTTTCCAGAACTTCGAACCCAGAACTTCGAACTCCGAGCTTCGCGTCGCGCTTTTCCCGCCCGTCTCGCCCGTCTCGCTTGAGTCAGACATCGGCGATTGTAGCAGAAGTGTTCATGAATAATGCGGGCTAGGTTTCGATCAGAATGGCAGAACCTCGCGTTTCCGTCAACAAAGCCGTGTGAATCCGGCGCAAGGAACCTGCCCATGTCAGCAGAAGATGTTCACCCAACCTTGTAATTCTTATTCTCGAATTATTTAACTACACGTGCATCCTCGAACAACCCCTCGGATACACCCGGAAAAGATATACAAGAAAGCCTGGAGTGTAACCACCGGCGCTAACAGGCTGCTGAAAAAGTTCGCCAACTTTCGGAAGGTTAAGGCTCAGGTTGAGGCTGAGAACAAAAAATCGGGACTTTGCTCAACCTTAACCTTGACCTCAGCCTATCTTATCTCGCTGCGGCCTTGCAGTGAATGTTCGCCGCCTATTTCCTAACTTCCCAGCTTCCCAGACCAATAGGGGAAGGAACACATGGTCGTGCTCTCTTAACGCCTGATATTCTCGCCTAATTCTCGGCACATACATCTACGTAATGAAGTGAAATATTTCATGACTTCAATAGGTAACGATGAATATCTAATAATAAGGATGACATGTTCAAATCTTTGGATGTTGTCTGCTACACATACACTCGCCCCGCCTCACGTTTACCCGGCAGTTTGGGTGGATGGATACTTCAAGCTATTGTTTTGACGAATGATAATTCGAAAAGTACGAGCCGGTCGATCGCCTGTGCGAACCGAGGCATTCCTCTTGCTCAACCTTCCCGCTGGCAGTGCATATCCGAATCAAGACGTACCGTGATCAGATTGCCTGCCTACTTATGCATGAAATACGCTTCATTGATACGTGGGTACGTGCAGCGGCGGGTAGTGAAATACGGAGGACCTAGACCATGCGCCAAGCGATACCCCGGCATCTCATCGTCACGTACACGATCTCATTGGTCCTCATGACAGTGTTGATATCACTGCTTCAGCCTCTTCCCTCTGTCACCGCCCAGCAATTGACAGGGCCTGTCAGCCAGGAAATCGGTGGAACAGGCACTCAAGGGCGGCGCATCGAGAACATGGCCCCCGCCCTTCGCTACCCAAAGAAATCCTTGGGAAAGAAGGATGCGCAAACCTCAACCCGCAGGCTGCACCGACTGATTCGAAAACCACAGAAGGCTCCCGTCGCATCCGTTAAACCTTCTCCATCCGGCTCCGCATCTGTCAGCGCCTCGTCAACGTCTCCCCCGTCGCTACAAAGCGACAACCAGACTTCTCAATCCAAGGAGCCGTCCTCGCTTACTAGAAGTGTCGGGGCAGCCGCGCCTCTTGCGACCATGAGCGTCACACCGTCGTCAGCGACAACCACGAGATCCATTGCAGCCGGCACAGCAGCAACCGGAACCCTCCCGCTGGCCGCAGCAGGCGCGGGCAACTCGTCTACCTCAGGAAGCGGAACTACCGCCGGGCGATCGATGAGCAGATTAGCTGCGGCGATGCCGGGGTTGACACAATTGATCTCGCCGCCTTCGGTCCCGGTACTGTCAGTCAATCCCGCGATCGGAACAAGTCCGACCAGTCTGTCCTTTACAGCCCAGCAAGGGGGCGGCAATCCCACCGCGCAGACCCTGACCATCAGCAACACCGGTGGTGGAACCTTGAGCTGGAGCGCCAGCGACAGTGCCGCTTGGTTGTCCCTCAGTCCGGCCTCGGGAACCGGCAACGGCGCGGTGACCGCCACGGTGGCGACCGGCACAATGGCCGCCGGCAGCTATAGCGGGACCATTACCCTCAGCGCGACCGGTACAGCGTCAGTCACGATCCCCGTGGCGTTGACCATCACCGCAGCGCCGGTACCACCCGCCATTGGAGTGAGCCCAACTAGTCTGTCCTTTACAGCCCGGCAAGAGGGAAGCGATCCCACCGCGCAGACCTTGACCATCAACAACACGGGAGGGGGCACACTAAGCTGGGGCGTCAGTCATGACGCCACTTGGCTGGTGCACACTCCAGGCACGGGCACTGGAGCTGGCACCGTGACCATAAGCGTAACGACCGGAACCCTGACGGCCGGTACCTACAACGGAGTGGTCACACTCTGGCCCACCGGAGCTTCTTCTGTCACTGTCCCTGTAACGTTTACCGTCACGGCAGCGCCGGCCATCAACTTGAGCCCATCAAGTCTCAGCTATGCGGCGACACAGGGAGCCGCAAACCCGGCAAATCAGAATATTGCTCTGACAAACTCAGGCGGAACATTCAACTGGACGGTAAGCGATGATGCCTCGTGGCTGGCAGTGAGCCCTGCCTCAGGAAGCGGCAGCAGCACATTAACGACAAGCGTGAATACGGCAGGACTCACCGCTGGGACGTATACCGGCACTCTCACTGCAAGCGCAGCCGGCGCCTCTTCGAAAACGGTCGCCGTCACGCTGACAGTCAGCGCCCCGGCGACCTCATCCGCCACGTTGACATGGAATGCCAACACGGATAGCGACTTGGCCGGGTACAAAATCTACCGCGCAACGACTTCTGGTGGATACGGGGCAACGATCGCAACAGTCCCAGGGAACATCACAACCTACATTGCAGCGGGTCTTCAGTCGGGAACGACATACTTTTTCGTTATCACTGCCTACGACAGTACAGGCAATGAAAGTCCATTTTCGAATGAAGTCAGCAAGAGCATTTTCTAGGATTTTCTGCGGCAGTATGGCGCTTGTGTCGTTTCCATATATGAGTTTCAAATTCCGCATGTTAGGACTATGATTTTTTTGAGCCCGCTGGTATTCAAGAATGTGAGAAGGTGGCCAATGGCGACTCGAGGAATCATTCCCCCGGCATGGCGTACTTGATATTCAAGAAGGACGATGATGGCCCTACGACCTAGCCATGCAGAGAAAGGGATTGGGGCGACCCTATATAGGAGGCCGCGAGGGATGGGGGAAACAACGGTCGTGGAATTTTCAGGCAGGTGGAGAAAATCACGCAGACATTCTGTCCATGGGCTCCAAAGTCCGACCGAAGCTGCCCCTCATCGTTGTGGCAGGCTGATTGGCGGCAACCAAGACGACCTGTAAGTCACCTCAACGACCGTTGATAATCACCTGAGTCATTGTTGGATTGGCAACAGCAGAATAATCAGCCCGATTCGATCAGGCACAGGACAGTCTTTCGGGGCTCGCTCTGCTACATCTAGGGCCTAGGGCTATAGGCTGAGACTTCCCAGGCTATTGAACCGGTTCCAGTTAAGAACCCTGTTCGTCTTTCTAAAATCTGTCTGGTTTAGCGATCGGTAATCCCGAAAACTTCTCACGGTCAACAGGGTCCTGAGTCGTGCCATACAATACTATGACTATACTAAATGGCTGGTTTTCTAATAATTGTTCGATGCCATATGCTTTTTCTCCATGGAATTCAAATGGCATTAATGTTGCATATTTTACCCGTGGAAGTGCTATCAGTGTATTTTATGTTGTGCCATTACGAAACATGAAGGGGCGACCATGACTCATATAGCTAAAATACTAGTGTTAGTGGGAATACTTATTATGATGAATGGTAGAGAGGTCGAAGCTGGACAGGAAGCGCGATGTACCGAGCTGGGCACGCAATGTGTGTGTTCGGCACCGTTGGTGGGGGATATTTCATGGAACAACGCAGTGGGCCAACATGCGTACTTTAGCGGTGAAACTACGGCGGATGCGTCAACCAAACCGTGTGCTACCAGGGAATCATCCGATGTCAGTTCCACCAAACACTCGTCGTTTCAACGAGTATTCAATAGCCCCATTGATGATATTACACACAGCTCTGAGGCGACGATTATGAACGCCCTGCCCCCTGGCCGTACAGTGACGCGAGTGCCGCGTTCCCCCGATCCGCTCACCAATTCGACGTTTATAGGACACGAAGCGAGCACCCTGACAACAGGTCAGTCACGTGTGGCAATTCGCTGGTATCAATACTATTCCCCCAATTGGGTGTTCACCTCGGTTGCGAACGGGTGCACGAACGGCAAAATCGGTCAATTCGACGATTATATGACGGCGACGTACCAAAACGGGGGCTTCAATGGCGGGGGCGGGCAAGCCTTTTATAGTATCAAGGGCTTTCTCTGGACGACAGGTCAAGTCTTCGACTGTTGCAGCAACGGCCCCCGGCCTGCCTCTGACGCAGGACCCTTACGGGAGGAGTATCGAGGGAAATGGTGGCGGTATGAAATGGTCGTGTCGCGGTTTGGAAGCCCAAGCGGGCTGCGATCTCAAGTCTTTGTCAAAAACGTCACGGATAACTTAGCAGAACGCACACTCCTCGATACGGATGGAACTGTGGGGTCGGGTCCGGCTGGGCAATGGACAAGTCACCCGCCGCTCGCCACGATCTCAAATTCGTTCTCCGCAGAGCCTTTCACCTATATGTGGCATGAACC
>JAENWB010000056.1:0-26972 GCA_016650275.1 Nitrospiraceae bacterium
GTCTGTTTGTGGGAGCGTCGTTGGCGATTACAGGAGCCGCGCTGCAAGCGCTTGTACGCAACCCGCTGGCCGATCCCTACGTGCTTGGCATCTCGAGTGGGGCCGCATTGGGTGCGACGATTGGGCTCGCTTTCGGACTTGGCGCGATCGTGAGCGGGCTCGGGTTACCGCTGTTTGCCTTCATCGGAGGGGGAGTCTCGATCGTCCTTGTCTATGGGATCGCGACCTCGCAAGGACAGTTACCGATGCACCAGCTGTTGTTGGCGGGAGTGATTGTGAACGCCGTCTGTTCGGCACTCATGATGTTTGTGACCTCGATCTTGAATCCGGCCTCGCTCTATCGGGTTGTCTTGTGGCTGATGGGGACGCTGAGTGCCCCAAGCATTCCAGCGCTGATCGGGATTGGAGCCTGCTTGTTGATCGCCATTGTGCTGCTTCTTCGGGAAAGCCAGGCTTTGAATCTCCTGGCTGTGGGCGAGGACGCGGCTTGCTCCTTGGGGGTAGACTCTGATCGAGTACAACGGACTGTGTTCCTTGTTTCGGCTGTGCTAACTGGGGCCGTCGTGTCAGTCAGCGGCATGATCGGATTCGTCGGCATGGTGGTTCCGCATGTCGTACGGATACTGTGTGGAGCGGATCACCGGCTGCTGCTACCGGTTTCAGCGTTGGGCGGAGGTATACTGCTGATGGTGGCTGACACCGTCGCTCGTACCGTTGTGGCACCGGCAGAAATTCCTGTCGGCGTGATTACCGCGTTGATCGGTGGACCGTTCTTCATCTATCTCCTGATGACTCGAAAGTATCGGTTTTTCGCATGAGCCAACAGGCATTGGTCAGTTCAATTTGCTCTCCTCTCACGGCCTTCGAGGTACGTCAGCTATCGTTCCGGTATGACTCTGTGCGAAGCCGTCCGTCGGGTGACCGCTCAAACTGGGTCATCAATGGAATAGAGCTCACTATCCGTCAGGGTGAGATCGTCGGTGTGATTGGGCCCAACGGGTCGGGGAAAAGTTCGTTGTTGAAACTGTTGACGAAATTGGTTCGACCTCAAGAGGGAACCATACGTCTGTTTGGGGCTGAGCTAGGAACATTGTCGCGCGAATCAATTTCCAGGCAGGTGGCGTATATGCCACAGGATCTCTCGTACGACTTCCCATTTTCCGTATTAGACATGGTGTTGATGGGGCGGTTCCCCTATCGACGCAGTGGGCTGTGGGACCTCGTGGGGTGGGAGCGTCAAGAAGATCTTGCCGTAGCAGAAGAGGCCATGGCCCAGACGGATGTGACACATCTAGCCAACCGGATGATCGCTACGCTTTCAGCAGGGGAGCGACAACGCGTGCTGCTCGCGCGTGCCTTAGCCCAGGTGCCTCGCGTGCTCATGCTCGATGAGCCGACCGCGCATCTCGACCTCAATCATCAGCTCGACGTGTGCCGGATTCTCCAGCGTGTTCATGCGCAATTGCAGATGACGGTGCTGCTCGTCTCACACGACATCAATTTGGCAAGTCAATACTGTGATCGTATTCTGGTCATGAAACAGGGAACCGTTGTGTGCATCGGCCCTCCACAGGATGTGATTCATCCGCGGGTCTTGACCGAGGTCTATGGGTGTCAGGTGCTGGTCGACACGCATCCGGATACGGGGTTGCCGCGAGTCTCCTTGCCCAGTCAGGATCGTCATCATGCTGGTGCGGTATCTGCGATGTCGTGAGTTTCAATAGTACGGGTGAGTTCCGTACCCGAACCGCCCGTTGGTCCGAGGGGGTACTGTTTAACCAGGGAGAAAGGTCGTTCGAGTCAACATACCGTTGGGGACGGGGAAGATGGTGCAAATCCATCACGGTACCGCCACTGTAAGCGGGGAGTGACTCTGCATGAATGCCACTGTCGTGATGACGTTAATCGGTATCGTGAACCGTTAATCGCAAGAGTAGATCTTCTCGATTAACGAATAACGATTTACGATTCACGTCACCAGATGGGAAGGCGCAGGGAAGCGACGAGCCGCAAGTCAGGAGACCCATCCAACGGGCATTTCGACTGGACCCTTCGAGTCTAAGGGAGGTCTCTGTGCGTATACATCTTACGGGTTTCTCTGTTTGCGTTGTCCTGTTTTACTGCCTTGTTGCTTCCATCAGCCATGCCCAGTCAGAAGATGTGCTTGAGACGCGTGAAGTCGTCGTCTCCAGTACACGTCTTCCTGATGCACCTGTCGATGCTAGAACGCTTCCGGCAAAAGTGACGGTCATCACCGCAGAGGATATCCAAAAAAGCGGCGCAAAGTCGGTACAAGAAGCCATACAATTGGCGACCGGCATCGTGATGTATGACGGTGTCGGCAATGCCTTTCAGCAAACGATCGACCTCCGCGGCTTCAACGGACTACCGGTTCCGAATACTACGGTTTTCGTAGACGGTCAGCGGATGAACGAACCGGATTTCAATACCGTCAACTTCGACCTTATCCCATATGAGACGATCGACAGGATCGAGATCATTCCTGGAGCCGCTGCGATTTATGGCAAGAATTCGATGGGAGGGGTAATCAACATCATTACGAAACGTGGCGCGGATAAACATCAGGCGACTGGCGAAACCTTGTTCGGCAGTTTCCACCGTGAACGCTACACCCTCAATGCGAGTGGGCCAATCGGAAAACTCGATTACTACACGAATTTCAGCCGGGAGACCGAATCGGGCTATCGCGACGAATCGGCCGCTCGCATTTCGAGATTTTTCGGTAAGCTCGGCTATCGTCCAACTGAGCATACGGACGTTACAGTGTCCTATACCTATGTTAAAGATCGATTGCAGCAGGCAGGTACGCTTCCTCTCAGCCAAGCCGCGATTGACCCCAAACGGAACTTTACGCCGGGCGACTTTTTCGATTCAGAGACGAGTGTACTGCGATTGAATGCCCGGCACGAATTGCCATTGGGATTCTCCGTTAACGTCAACGGTTTTTACCGACGCCTTGCACAAGATCAATTCACCAGAGGGCAGAGCTCTCAAAGCAGCAATATCTTCACGACTGAATCTCGTGGAGGAGTCTTTCAGCTCAATCATGATGCCAGCCTGTTTGGCCACCGGAATGCTCTTGTTCTGGGGAATGAATACACCAGAAACGACTTTGACAATCGGTCAGTTGCCTCGTTCTTTTCGTTTCCTGGATCGTTTCCGTCTTTACGATCGACAGATGAAACGATTCTCGGGCTCTACGCGCAGGACGCCCTGCATCTGACGTCAGAACTGATCTTGACTGCCGGAGTTCGATACGATCGCAATCATCTTGACTTCATCGATAATCTGGACAGCACCAATAACGGCTCAAAAGTCTTTCATCGGACAACCCCTCGTGCAGGGCTGACCTATCTGGTCACGCCAAGTGTAAGTTTCTATTTCAACTATGGACAGGGGTTTCGTGTTCCGACCTACAACGAGCTTTTTGGTTCAGGGCTTGGACCGTTTGGATCGGGAAATCCCAACCTCAGGCCTGTAAGATCGAACAATTTTGAGGTAGGCGCGCGAGCGCGCATTCAAACCTGGGGTGAAGCGAGCGTGGCTCTGTTCCGAGCTGACGTGCGGGATGAAATTTATCTCGTCTGCGGGGATCCTAGCACTTGCAACTTTGGGACTCCAGCGAACCAGAATATCCCTGAGTCTAGGCGCCAGGGCATCGAAACGACCTTCAAGGCCAGATTCAACCAGTATTTTGATGGAATGGTGAACTATACCTACACCCAGGCGACATTTCAGAGCGATCTGGTCCTGAATCCGTATTTTGTGGGCTTCAATCCATTTCTGGAGAACGTAAAGAGGGGCGACAGTATTCCTCTCGTTCCGAAGAATCGGTTGAGTGTGACGGGGAATTATCATCCTGCGCCTGGTTGGACAATTTCGTTGACCGGACTCTACGTGAGTACGCAGTTTCACCAGGGTGACGAAGAGAACGTGCAACCGCGCATTCCTGGCTACCTCACTCTCAATAGTCGCATTGCCTATGAACGACCTGTTCCCGGCGGGCATCTGAGCGGCTTTTTAATGCTCAACAATATGCTGGATCAGCGCTACTATACGTCAGGGATCATGGCGCCAAATACATTGACTGGTGGTGGCGCAGTTGAGCGTTTCGTGATGCCGGCTCCGGCAATCGCAATTTATGGTGGTGTGAGCTATCGATTTGAGGGATTGTAATCTGGGCCAACATGTATTCAGGCAAAGCCATGGGACAAGCAAGGGCAGTAGCGATTCTCGGAACCGGCTCCGATGTGGGGAAAAGCCTCGTCGTAGCCGGGATCTGCAGACTCCTGTCTCGCAAAGATGTACGGGCCGCGCCATTTAAAGCGCAGAACATGGCGTTGAATTCCTTCGTGACGCTCGATGGCGGGGAGATTGGCAGAGCGCAGGCGCTGCAGGCTCAGGCTTGCGGGATCGAGCCGACGGTAGATATGAATCCGATTCTGCTAAAGCCGGAATCTGACTCGCGATCACAGGTGGTCGTGAGAGGGAAGTTCTACGAGACGTTGGATGCGCTCGCCTACTTTGAGCGGAAAGAGACGCTCTTCAACATTGTTCGAGAGTGTTATGCACGACTGGCTAGCGAGTATGAGTGTGTCGTGATCGAAGGAGCAGGGAGTGCTGCGGAGATCAATCTTCGCGATCGAGACATGGTGAATTGGCCTGTTGTCGAGTTAGCCAATGCCTCCGTCGTCCTGGTGGCGGATATTGATCGGGGCGGGGTCTTCGCGCAGATCATTGGGACGCTCGACTTGCTAGCGCCGCATGAGCGCCAGCGTGTACGCGGTGTGATCGTGAATAAGTTCCGCGGAGATCGTCGGCTGTTTGAAGATGGTGTTCGCATCCTTGAGATGCGCACAGGTCTTCCGGTCCTGGGAGTCGTCCCCTACCTGAGGGACCTTCGGTTGGATCAAGAGGATAGCCTCGATCTAGCTCGTTCCCGGTCGGTTCAGTTCAAACCTGATTTCACAAACGTAGCCGTGGTCCTGCTTCCTCGCATGAGCAACTTCACCGACTTCAATGCGCTGGCAGCTGAGAAAGATGTGGCGCTTCGGTTTGCCGCTTCGCCGGAGGATCTCCGAGGGGCTGACGTGGTGATTCTTCCTGGAAGCAAGAATACACTCGAAGACCTCGACTATCTTGTGACGTCAGGATTCCCGGTTACCCTGGAGTCGCATGTGCAAAGAGGGGGCGAGCTGGTTGGAATCTGCGGGGGGTATCAGATGCTTGGGCAAGCGATCGCCGATCCCAAGGGATTGGAGAGAGGAGGAACGTCAACAGGATTAGGGTTTCTCGATGTGACGACGAAGCTTGATGCGCCGAAGATTTGCCGGCAAGTTCGGGCCATATCGCTGCTTCATGGCGTGCAACAGTACGCGCCAGTCCGTGGCTATGAAATCCACATGGGGCGGACCAGCCGTGGAACCACCAACCCGTGTTTTCAAATTGAAGCATCTGAAATCTGGGAAGGCACGGCGAGGGGTGATGAAGGCGCTGCAAGTGCGAATGGTCGTATCTGGGGCACCAGCATTCATGGTCTGTTCGATCAGCCTGGGTTCCGCAGGGGCTGGTTGAACCGCGTACGAGGCCGGAAGGGACTCTCGCCCATTTCGCCTCGTGAGTCTGAACTCGTCGCGACACAACTGCGAGCTGAACTGGATCGTTGGGCTGACCACCTAGTGCAGTATGTGAATATGGACGCGATCTATTCAGTATGTGAAGGTCGATGAAGAAGGGAGTAGGCATGCGCATTACGAAGGTTTATACCAAAACCGGTGACAAGGGAAAAACCAGGTTGGCTGGTGGTCAGCAGGTCTGGAAGGACAGCGTGCGGGTGGAGGCCTATGGGGACGTGGACGAGTTGAACTCGACGATCGGGGTCGTCAGGGCGTTTAATGCGGAGTTGGTCGGGATTCATCCGTCTGCCGATCAGTTAGAAGAGGAACTGCGCTGGATGCAGAACAAGCTGTTCGATCTTGGTGGGCTGCTGGCCACGGCGCCCGGGCAGACGTTCAAGAATATGCCGACGGTCGCAGTCCGGGACGTGACCAGGCTAGAAAAACTCATGGATAGGTGTCAGAAAGACTTGCCGTCTCTGAAGGAATTTATTCTCCCAGGGGGCGGAAAGATTTCCAGCTTGTTACACCAGGCCAGAACGATCTGTCGACGGGCCGAACGTCTCTGTGTGCGATTGGGGAGAGAAGAGCCTCTGGATCCGGCTCTCGTGCGTTTTCTGAATCGCCTCAGCGACGCGTTGTTTGTTTTGGCCCGTTGGATGGCTAAGCAGCAAAGTGAGCCGGAGTTTTTGTGGCAACGGGACTCGAGGGGCGCGTGAACTGTGCCTTTTGAGTCCCGTCTTCTTAGTAGAAGTAAATGACCTGGAGTGACACGGTCTCTTGATGGTTGGTCGGATGGACCCATAGCGAAATAGATTCTTGTCGTAAGTGCCGTATCGAAACTCGGCTCCTGTAATCAGTGACGGTACCGATCTGTACTGGAACGGGGGGTCGCTCGGATAGTCGTCGGGTCCCGCGACCTCCTTCCGTTCGATCAGCATCACCGCGTCGCACGTTTGCCCTGAGCCTGTCGAAGGGCCTTCCTGTCAGAGCAGATTAGAAGCCAGCATCCCCAACATCCGTTCCTTGCGCGAGATTGCCATCAATCGCGCCATGGCCTGCCTACTTTTTCTGAGCGCATACGGCTTGGATCCGGCGAGGAGTGGTGCGCTGTCCAGGGGACCGCTTGCCCCGTGATTACGCACATGGCCGATGATGGTCTGATATTCGGAAGATGCCGAATTTGTCGATTCTCTTGCCAATGGCAAATGACCGGTTACACTCAAGTTTCAGTGACGCTAGTTCAAAGGATCAGTGACCAAGAGTGACAACCGGTTGACCTGACGCAAGGATGAATGACTGTGCGTATTTGCATGATGTTGGCGGTAGGGATGACGGCGATCCCGTTGGCGTGGAGTGCTCCGGCGGGAGCTGGGAATGAGGCGGAAGTGGCGGAACACTTGATTGAGTTGGTCAAGATTGGCCGTGGGATCGTCTCGGAGCAAATGCAGAATATCAATGACCCTTCGAAGGGCGACAAGGGGTTTACCGGCGATTACATGAGCAGCCAGGTCCTAGAACGTTTTAAGGAATCCACGAAACTTGATCTGCGGATTCCCAACGTCGTGCCACAGGCGAATCTCTACCTTTCATTAGTTCAAGTGGAAAAAGAAGTGGTGGACCAAGCCCAGCCGGTCATTAACAAGGCCGGCATCTCCTTCAAGGGATTCATTCCCGTCGTGTTCGCCCGGAGAGTCGGGGAGCAGTTCTATAAGAAGTCTGGTGTCCGTGTGAAGCTTACGGCGATCGACTATCGGAATGCCAATAATAAGCCGGATGATTTTGAGACGGAGGTGTTGCGGATGTTCGGCGACCCGCGTCATCCAAAGGGACAGTCATATGTGCGGAGTACGATGGTAGACGGACGACCAGTCCTTCGTATGATAGACCCAGAATATGCCGCCACGACTTGCCTGGCTTGTCATGGTGCACCCAAGGGCGCGCGCGATGTGACGGGTATGAGAAAAGAAGGATTGAAGGAAGGGGATTTAGCCGGGGCGATCAGTATCGTGCTGCCGCTGAAATAGCGTCAGAGGACTGGGCCAGACAGAGCCTGAGACAGCATACCTATACGTTACCTCACTAAAGGAGCGCGCAAGATGAGCAAGATTGTGGTAGTCGATGATTCGTACGCCGATGTGCAAATGATCGAAGGGTTCCTCAAGGCGGCTAACTACACCGTGGTGTCTTTCCCCAACTCCGATCAGCTCGAAGACAAAGTGGCCAGCGAGAAGCCCGATCTGATCGTGATGGACGTGGTGATGCCTGGACGTAACGGATTCCAGGCCTGTCGTGACTTGAAGAGCGATGACCGCTGCAAGAATATACCCATCATTCTCTGCACCTCGAAAGGTAACGCGAGCGATAAGTTCTGGGGAGAGCGGCAAGGGGCAAACGGCTATATCGTCAAGCCATTTAAGACCGAAGACCTGTTGGCCACCGTCAAGAAGGTGATGGGCTAACGCTGATGGACTCCGCACGGCGTTCAACGGATGCAGATCGTGCCCTGACTGCACAGGGGACCTCTTTATCAGGATCTGCTCAGACTCTGGTGGCCGGGGCCTCGACCATGCGTGCCGCCATTATCTCAATGGGGGGAGAGCTCTTTACGATCGACCTGCTAAACGTACGCGAAGTCTTTGTCGTGGAATCCATCACTCCGGTTCCCGGGATGCCGTCCGGTTTGGTGGGGGTTACGAATCTGCGCGGAACCGTGATCCCGTTGCTCGACCTGCGACCGATGTTTGCCCTTAACGCCGATGTACCGTTGCGGTACGCCGTGGTGGTGAAGCACGGAAATTGGCAGGTTGGCCTCTTGGTGGATACAGTACCGGAAATTCGTACCCTTTCCAAGGACCAATTCTTACCGGCTCCGACCGGCACGGGGGAGAAGGCGTACCCCTTTGTATCGACCGTTGTGAAGTTGGAAGATCGGCTCCGAGGCGTGTTGGAAACGTCGGTGATGCTCTCATATCTTGAGGGGACTGGCTAACAAGGGACAACAAGCAGACATATCTCGCAATTCAAGGCACGATTAGAGAGAAGGGGGACGCGATGGCAAAGGTTGCAAAAACAGAAATTAGAGGGGGGTTCGGCGATCTCAAAACACGGACAAAGCTGCTTTTGACCTACGGGTTCGTCAGCTTCATCATCTTCATGATGGCGACCGTTGGTGTGCTGACGATTCGGCAGTTGAGCGCCGCCTCACATGCGGCGTTCACGAGCTATACGATCCCGCTAGCTGACTTCGCTGAAATGAGTACTGCTTTAACGCACCACCATCAGATCTTGACCGGGATTGTCAGCGTCACGAACCATGATAACTTTGTGTCGGAAGTCGCGCGGTTGTCATCGTTTCGCGCGAAGACGAACAAGGTTATCGCAGACTATGGAAGTAACGTACTCCGCGTCTCTCGATCGGGCCGTGACGAGACGGCGGACTTGGCAATTTTGAAGTCCGCCATTCAGAAATATTTCCAGGAGGCCGATGGAGCCCTGAGTGCGATGGCCGATAGTTTCGGGAAGTTGCTGACGCCCGCACAAGCTGAGCACATGCGAAACCTCGGGATCTTGGCCTTGACGGTGAATCTGCAGCCGACATTCGAGAAAGTCATCCAACTCAATCATGAACAGGTATTGGACATGCGAGAAGTGGCGATGGATCGCAACGAGGATGCGCAGACTACCGCGTTTATCGGAACGTTGGTCCTCGTCCTCGGCGGACTCATCGCAGTGGTCCTCGGAATCGGCGTCGCATACTTCGTTGTCAGTTTCTTCTCGAAAAACCTGATCCATATAGCGCAGGTTGCCCAGATGGCCGCCAGCGGTAACTATAAAGCCCGTGCCAAGATCGAGTCTAAGGACGAACTCGGACAGATGGCCGTATCGTTCAATGCTATGTTGGACCGCATTATCTCGGCCCTTGAAACGGCGGAATCCGAGCGCGATGAAATGCAAAAGCGGTTAATGGGGTTTCTGGTCTTGGTCTCAGACGTCGGTAAGGGCGATCTGACGAAGCGCGGTGAGGTGACGACTGACATGTTCGGCAACCTCGCGGACGGGTTCAATCTCATGATTGACCGGTTCGGACAGTTGCTCAAACAGGTTCGAGATGCAGCGGAACGTGTGAACAGGTCGGCCGGGACTCTCCGAGACAGTGCAGGACAGATGGCCGGTACAGCAAAACACCAGGCGGATGAATCGGCGAAGACGTTGAGTGCGGTCGATCAGTTGACCTCTTCCATGCGCCAAGTCTCGGCAACCGCCGGTGCCTCCTCGGAATCTGCCAAGCAAGTGTTGCAAGCAACGGAACAAGGACGCGTGGCCGTGCAAGAAACCGTGCAGGACATGCAGAACATTCGTTCAGCCGTGCAACGTATGTCGAAGCAGGTCAAGGGGCTGGGTGATCGGTCGTTAGAAATTTCGCATATCGTGTCGACAATTCGCGATATCGCGAATCAGACCAACTTACTCGCGCTGAACGCGGCCATTGAAGCGGCCGGCGCAGGCGAAGCCGGAGTCCGATTTGCCGTCGTCGCCGACCAGGTCAGAAAACTGGCCGAAAGCTCGACGCAAGCCACCAGGGAAATCGCCGACCTTGTGAAGATGATTCAGACGGAAACGCAGGACACGGTCATCGCCATGGAACAGGAAACTCAGGCGGTGGAAGCAGGGTCGGCTTCCGCTCTGCGAACCGGAGAAGTATTCAATGTCATTACAGGGATCGCTGAGCGTTCGTCCGAGTTGGCACAGACCATCGCCAGTGCCGCGGTGAACCAGACCGCTTCGACGGATCAAGTGGGTCGCTCGATTAAGGACTTTGCTGGCGGTGCCATGGCGACGCAAAAAGCGACGGACTCAGCGCGCGTGACCGTCGAAGACATGGCAAGACTCGCCGAAGGGCTGACGTCCTCCGTCGCGCAGTTCAAATTGGCCTAGGTGGGTCTCCCGAAGCATACTCTGGATGCACCGGGTAAGAAAGTACAGGGATGAACTCCGATTTTGACCGACAGCGCCTCGTTGGGATTTTCGTTGCCGAAGCGACGGAAGCGATGGACGTACTCACGAAGGCGTTCCATCCATCCGATGGAGCAACGCCAACTCCGGCTCAACTGCAAGAGCAGTACGTGTGGGCGCATAAGATACGGGGCGCGTCAGCGCTCTATGGATACGAGGGGTTGGCCACGATGGGAGCGTTGCTTGAATCGACTCTGGAAGAGGCGCCGTCTATTGAGGTCGCGTTCTGGCCGAAGGCATTGGAGATCTTACGTGGGTTGGTAAACTCATTCGAGTCACAGTTGAAAGTCGTCGCGCAGGGGGGCGTTGAAGACCAGTCGGTGAGTGCGCGATGGAAAGGCGAAGTGGCCGGATTGTTTCCCTCTCTGTCTGCCACGGTCCCAGCTGATCCGACATCGCTCGCGCTGGACTATCTCGTGCCGACTCTCGATGCCGAGGTGTTGTCGTATTTCATGCCAGAAGCAGACGAGTATCTGCAAACCATGGAGTCGTTTCTTCATCGTCTGCGCCAAGATTCAAAGGATGGCGAGAGCATTCATGCGCTCTACCGTACGGCCCACACGCTCAAAGGGTCTGCGTGCACGATCGGATTCAGGGTAATCGGCGACGTGGTTCATCCGGTTGAAGATTGTATGATGGCAGTCCGCGAGGGAAGGATTCCCCTCTCGTCGGATGTACTCGGGGTCATCGGTCGGGCCGTAGAGGTCATTCGGCTGCTGATGCGCCGAGATGACGGCAAGGTCGCCCAGCTACAGCATGATGTACCGGAAGTGACTCAGGCGCTGTTGCAAATCTGCAACGGAGATCATATAGAGGTCTCGGCTCCGGCTATGGCTGCGTCGGTGGTCCAGGTTGCGACGGTCGTCATGGATCGCCCGGAGGAACCTGCCTGCTCCGATATGGGATCGGGTCCTGCGTCGACTACATTGACCGATGAGTATCTGTTGCCGCATCTCGATGCCGAAGTGCTTTCCTATTTTGCCCCGGAAGCACAGGAATACCTAGAGTCTCTTGAAACCGAGCTGCTTCGTCTCGAGAAGGAGCAGGATAATCCGGAAGTCATTAATCAACTCTTCCGGACAGCGCATACGCTCAAGGGGTCAGCCTATACCGTTGGATTCCAGTCGATTGGTGATCTGACGCATTATGTTGAAGATTTCATGGGGGCGGTGCGCGAGGGCCGCGTCATTATTCTCTCTTGGCATACGGACGCGCTATTGCGATCGGTCGATGTGGTGCGCCTGCTGATGCGGCGGGACCCCACGTCCCTTGACATGTTGCGCCAGCGGTATGCCGTCGCGATGCAAGGACTCAAACAGTTGGATCAGCCAATGGCGGCTCAGGTGGTGGAGTCTGGCTCAGCCGTCCATCGTGTCGAAACGCCGGTGGAACAAGAACTACGGGATCCACAAGTAATCGAGTCTGCCAAGGCGGCAGAAGATAAAACTGCGGAGAATAAAGCCGTAGAAGATCGCGAAGTCATCCGTGTCAGCCGCGATCGGTTGGAACGATTGTTGAATCTTGTCGGTGAGCTCGTCATCGGCCGCGGACGGCTCGAGCAGCGGTTGCATATGCTGGAGCAACTCTCGCAACAAGTACTGGCCTACAGGGGCCGGCTGGTCGAATCAGTCCATTCGTTTGAAGAGAAACATACTTTTACGCTTCCGACTGTCTCCTTTGGTCAGGCGACCGTGCCGGCTCAAGGATTTACCGGTGTCAGTGACTTCGGCAGTCTTGAATTCGACAAGTACGACGATTTCAATATATTGGCTCGTCGTATCAGTGAAATCACGGCGGATATTTCAGAGTCGATGACGCAGCTGAGTGGATCCATTCGGCATTCACATGAAGACATGAGTCACTTGGCGCAGCTGACCCTCGGTATGCGGGACGAAATCGCGCGGGCCCGTATGGTGCCCGTCGGCACGCCGTTTACACGATTCCGTCGGGCCACGCGCGAGATGGCACGCGCGACCGGGAAAGAAGTGACATTGGTCACGTCCGGTGAACATACTGAAGTCGATACGGGCGTCGTGGAGCGGTTGGTTGATCCGTTGATTCACCTCGTTCGCAATGCGGTCTATCACGGGATCGAGCCTGCGGGTGTTCGCGTGTCGAAGGGGAAGCCGGTAGCCGGCACGATTTATCTCCACGCGGCGCATCGAGGGAGTGCAGTGTTGATTGAAGTGGAGGACGATGGGGCCGGACTCGATGTCGAAAAGATCCGGGCCAAGGCGGTCGAACGAGGACTGATCCGACCGGAGGTAGCCCGTTCGTTACCCGAATCGGAAGTCATCAAGTTTATTTTCATGCCAGGATTCTCGACGGCCGACGAGATCGGTGATCAGGCCGGGCGAGGAGTTGGCATGGATGTGGTCAAGCGTGTCATCGAAAGCATGAACGGCCACATCGACGTCGAATCCATTCTCGGCGTAGGGACGAAGTTTACGTTGAGTCTACCGCTCACATTATTAATTGCAACGGCCCTCATGGTGCGGGCCGGGAGCGAGCAGTATGGGATTCCACTGCAGGCTGTGCGCGAAGTCACCATGTTGACGTCCAGCGTGCATCAAAGGATGGGCGAGCGATCGATCTTGCATATCGGCGAGGAGGCGATCGAGGTGCAGCCGCTGCAGCAGGTCCTCTATCGAAACAGTGTTCCGGTGGAAACCGGGAAGCCGGTTGTCATCGTGC
The DNA here is from genome assembly GCA_016650275.1 of Nitrospiraceae bacterium. GTDB lineage: Bacteria > Nitrospirota > Nitrospiria > Nitrospirales > Nitrospiraceae > Palsa-1315. The sequence goes on from JAENWB010000056.1 coordinate 13,347, forward strand.
GAACGGCCGCAGGGATGATCGGTCTGTTGGTCGATGAATTGCTCGGTCGTCAGGAAATCGTTATTAAGCCGTTGGGGTCGTTTAAGTCATTGGATCGTTCCAGTTTCGGCGGCGCGACCATCGATCCGGAAGGTCGCGTGGTCCTCGTGTTAGATCCTGCTCGATTGCTGGCGCGAGAGGCACTAGCCGCAGCGGCACCAGAGTTGTCGTCAGACGCGACGGCATCGGCGGACTCGATGTTTCCATACCCAGAGATAGCAGAGCGGGAAGCATCGGAACAATGGCTTCTATTGATCGACGACTCTTTGAGCATCAGAAAGTTCGTGGGCCGGATGTTGGAGTCGGCCGGGTATAAAGTCCATACCGCGGTGGATGGAGAAGAAGGTCTCCGTATGGCATCTGCGCAAAACTATCGGCTGATCCTCACCGATCTTGAGATGCCGAAACTCAATGGCTATGAAGTAATCCAGGGATTGCGCAGTCGAGCGCAAACGCAGCAGACACCGATCATTGTCATGACGACGCGAGCCGGTGACAAGCATCGGCAAATGGCACTTAATATTGGAGCAAACTCCTATATTGCCAAGCCTGTAGAAGAGCGGGCCTTGATCCAGGAAATTGAACGCGTAATCGGCAAAGAAGCCGCCGCGCGTCAATAGGATCTATAGCGTCCGATCCTTGGGAGTCCCTGGCATCGGACAGTCAAACACGATGTATCGATTATGAGTTTACGAAGTCGTCATAATTCGACCAACATGCTGATGGAGACGGTCAGTTTCTTGGTCGTCCGTCTAGGGGTCAACTATGTGGCTCTACCCGCAGCTGGGGTTCATGGCGTTCTCACGCAAGCAGAGGCCGGTCACGAACAGACTGTGACTGCGGCGGGGGTTACCTACCAACCGGTGGATCTTGCCCAACGGCTTTCTGTGCTCACCGACTTGTCCGGTCTCGAGATGAGGACGGTATTGTACTCGAACGGCCACTCCTACGGTGCGATTCGCGTTGAACAGGTGGTGGGCTTGACGGACGTGGAACGAAAAGACTGTTTTCCGTTGCCCCCACAGTTTCAACGCGATGAGCGAAACTGGTTTGCGGGGATGATGCTGTATCAGGATCAGCTGGTGTTGATCCTGAATCCTTCGTGGGCGCTAGGAGAATTGGCCGACGTAGTACCTGTGTCCGTCGGGCAGGCGAAACAGATAGTTGCGGCAGCCCCGGCAGCGGTTGGTGGATCATGCTGAGGGCGGCCCGTGGACAGCAGCAGAGTCAAGCCACAATACGGTCGTGGAATGTGGTGGTGTTTTCTGTTGGTGGAATGAAGCTGGCTGCACGAACCGAAGATGTGGGAGGGGTGTGGCCCTGGACTGAGAGCATTCCGGTGCCGAGTCGGACTCCCTTCGTGCAGGCCATGCTGAAGCGGGACAACCATGTGATGCCGGTTTACGATTTGGCGACCAGACTGAGCCGCAAACTGCAGGGAGATCCGTTGCTGTGCCTGGTCGCTCGCCACCTCGACGGGCCGATGGCCATCTGCATCGATGCCGAGGTGCCCTGTCTAGAAACTGTGGATGTGGCGGCGGTTCGAGCGAGCATCAGAGAGGATGTTGAAACGCTGGGTATGGTCACAATAGGCGATGAAGATGTGGCTATCGTGGCCTTGCAGCATCTTGGCCAGTCGATGCAGGGTGCCGTCAGAAGTTAAGGGCACCGAAGGAAGGAATCTGCTATGCCGAAAGTGTTGATTGCCGACGACAGTATTGCGGTCCGGAAAGTTGCCGAACGGTTGCTAACTGAGGCTGGATTTGGAGTTACTCTTGCCGCGAACGGCGAAGAGGCCTTGGCCTATTTGGCCAAAGAGATTCCTGACTTGATCGTGTCCGATGTGATTATGCCGGATAAAAGTGGCTACGAAGTCTGCGCTTTTGTGCGCGCGCAGGGGGCGTTAGCGAACACGCCGGTACTCTTGATCTCCGGCATTGTGAACGATGAGGTGACGAAGCAGGCTGAATCCTGTCACGCTGACGGGGTGTTAAAAAAGCCGTTCCAGGGCACGTCTCTCAAGGATCGCGTAGTCGAGCTGTTGGCCAAGCGGCAGGGGGTTGCCGCGCCTGCCGCAAAGAGTATCGAGAAGGTGCCTGAGCCCATCGAGCCGATTCAACGCGCACGTGTGAGCGACGAACAACTAGAAATCTATCAGCAGGCCGTCGGGCGATTGAAGCCGCTAGAGGAAGAACTTCGTGTCGAACGAGATCGAGCGACACACAGTAATCAGCGCGTGACCCAACTCGAAGTACAGTTGGGTAGTGTCAAGGAACTCGAGTCGATGTTAGCAAGGGAGCGAGAACAGGCTGCCCAGCTGAAGAAGCAACTTGCCGAGACTGACAGTGCGACCGCTCGGGTGGAAGAACTTGAATCCCTACTCAAGACTGAACGAGAACGGACGGCTGAGGCCAAGAAGCAGGCATCCGTTGCGGAGAGCCTGGGCGGGCGTGTGCAGGAGCTTGAGGCGACTCTGCATGCCGAGCGCGAGGCAGCCACGCAACTGGTTCGCCAGATGACCGCGATGGAAAAGTCGGTGATTAGGTCTCAGGAATTGGCGCAGCAGCTTGCGCAGGAGCAGGAACGTACGAGCGACTTGACTCGTCGGGTGGTCGAGAGTGAACAGGTTGCCGCACGGGTGAGAACGTTAGAACAAGCTCTTGCTGCTGAACAAGAGAAAAACAAGGGTCTCATCGCCCGTATCTCCCTGGCCGAGCGCGCAACGCAGAAAGCCCAGGAGCTTGAAACCTTGCTTCAGACGGAACGAGAAAGAAATAGCATTCTGGCGAGGCGCGTATCTGAAACTGAACAAGCGTCCGAGCAAGCCACCAAGCGGTTTGAAGAGATGGCGACAAAGCTTGGCGAGATCGCGGGATTGGCCTCTCAGCTGGGGAGCGGAAAGCGACGCCCCTGACTCGCTCCGATCCATTTTCGTGGACCGCCACTGTCGTGAAAGACTGATGTTATGGCTGCCGACACTACCGACGATTCTCAGAAAGAGCTGGTCGATCTCTTTGTTGAGGAAGCACATGAATGGCTCGAGAACATTCATGTCGCCCTTGATGAGCTGCAACAGGGCCCAGCGCCGGAGCGGCATGCCAAGCTGATTGGGACGATTTCGTCTGGAGTGATAAACCTCGGCGGGTCTGCGGCCACGATCAATCTTCTAGACGTCAAGCATGCCAGCTTCGCGACGATTCCCTTTATCGAAGCCCTTCGAGACCCACAGAAGGCGCTCGCTGTTCAAGACTTTCTCTCGCTTTGTAAGCAGCTGGGACAGATCCATACAGCGTTGACCCGTGCGACGGGTATCTCCTTTGAAGACGACGAGAGTTGTGCGGAGGCTGAGGCGGTTCACGCGGTTCTCTCTCCCGGGGAGTTTTTGCAAGCGCTTCTGGAACTGCAAGAACAGCAGTCTTCCGGTATTGCCTCTGGGCGCGACCTTATCGGTAGCCTGATCGAGCAGATGGAAGGACAGGTTCAGGCCGGTGTCCAACGTATCGATGCCACGGTCATTCATGAATATCTTGCGCGGGTGTCCGAAGCGGAAGAGTCATTTCTGAAGGCGATTGACGAGCGGGTGCCTGAGATTGCTGAGAAGATGAGTGCCCTCAAAATGGACGGGGGTGAGGCATCTTCATCCATGACGGCTCTCGAAGCCTCTTTGCACGACGTCGCACGTCTGCGCACAGAAGCGCAGCAGGTGAATGCGGGATCGGCCCTGATGTTTTTCACAGGTCTGCATAGTCTGCTGACCGTGGTAGCGGAGCGTCGAGTGCTTCTGGCTGCCAGACGGGTAGAATCGATAAAGGCGCGGCTGCAGGTGGTGGGTGGCGCCATCCGACAATGGGTGGAACAGGGGCGGGCCCAGCGTGCGGCGATCGATCAGTTGCTCCCTGCCAGCCACTCGTAATCCATGTGTCGGAACTTCGCACACAGGCCCGTCGAGGTGTTTGGTGGAGTCGTATCCTCCAAGTGATGATGATGGCACGATGAATTCAGAAGTCGACTACACGAGTTATTGGGGACTCCGGGCCCTTCCGTTCGACAATGTGCCGGACCCGCGATTCTATGTCCCATCTTCCCAGCATGATGCGGCGCACAGGTGGATGAGTTATGGGATTCAGACCCGCAAAGGCATGCTTCTGCTCACGGGTGACATTGGATGCGGGAAAACGTTGCTGAGTCGTCGGCTGATCGTCGGATTGTTGCCTGCTCAGTACGATGTTGCGCTTGTTGCCAATCCCGCGTTGTCTCCCTCCGAATTGCTGGATGAGGTGTTGTCCCAGTTCGGGCTCGGCCTCGTGCGATCGAAAGCCGGACGATTGCGAACGCTCAATGCGCGCCTCGAATTGAATGCGCGGAACGGAATCAGCTCGGTGCTGGTCGTAGATGAAGCGCAAGCGATTGAACGTGTGCAAGCCTTCGAGGAGCTCCGATTGCTGACGAATTTCCAACTCAACGACCGATTTCTGTTGACCGTCGTGCTGATCGGTCAACCGGAATTGCGTCATCGTATTGCAGAAATTCCGCAGTTGAACCAGCGAATCGCGGTGCGAGCGCATCTGGGCCCCTTCACGGCAGAGGAGACGACAGCGTATATTACGGCCCGCATGGGCGCCGCGACTCATCGGACAGACGTGTTTACGAAGGAGGCGATCGCTGTCATTTACAAACAGAGCAAGGGGATCGGACGGCTTATTAATGCACTCTGTGATCAATGTCTTTTTGCCGGAGCGGTCGAGCACGTCTCGCAGATCGATGACCGGCTTGTTCAGCAGGTCGGGCAAGTCATATGATGTACGGTCGAATGTTCCGTGAGGGAAGCCGCAGGCCATGAGCGAGTACAGCATGACAGATTGGTATCGCACTGCGCAGGAACAACTGACAGGCGTGGCTCTTGCCGTGCAGCGGCAAGAGCCACTGAACTTGGAGGCCGTGTCTGCTCTGGCGACGGGGATTGCGGAGGCGCTCAAGAGAAGTGACCAATTGCTCGTTCAGGCTATGAGCGGGCCTGCAGGCCCTCCGCTGATTACGAATCTCGTGAATGTCGGCATTCTGGCGACGAAGGTCGGTGCCGGGCTGGGATATCACGGGAAAGAGCTGGAACGACTTACCTTCGCGGGGCTCCTGCACGACATCGGTCTCTTTGCTGTACCGCAGTCGCTCATCACCAAGTCCGGTCGGTTGACCCATGATGAGCGTACGCTCATTGAACAACATCCCGAACTCGGCTACCAAGCCATCGGAAAGGCAGGCTCGAAATACGACTGGCTGGCACAAGTGGTGCGCCAGGCGCATGAGCGGTGGAACGGACAGGGGTATCCGAACAAGCTAAAGGGTCGGCAGGTCAGTGAGTTTGCCCAAATCATCGGCGTAGTGGATATCTTCGACGCCCTCGTGAGCCCACGCGGGTATCGACGCCGATTTTTTCCGCATGAAGCGGTGCGAGAATTGATGGTTGCGGAACGGACGGCATTCCCTCGCGAGGTCCTCAAAGCCTTGGTTGAACAGCTGTCGGCCTATCCGTTGGGTACCTCGGTACGATTGACCACCGGAGAAGTCGGGGCTGTCATGCGCGTCAATACGCACTATCCGCTCCGCCCAGTCGTGCGGATCGAGGGCGATGCGGCCTATGGTCAGGAGGGGCGGCAGCTCGATCTGAGCCTTACTCCGCTCGTGTCAATCATTGAAACACTGGAGCCTCCTGACATCGCACGCGTCTCGTTTCCAGTAGATGAGACGCGTGCCCAGACAGCTGATGTGGTTCTCTCGGCATCCGATCAATTTACGTCGCTCTTGGAGGGCTTGGACGCTATCGCGAGTGCGATTCAAGGTGTCGTCGAGTCCAGGACTTCTGTGCCAGAAGGCGGCACTGCGACGCTGTCGGGCGAATGTCGATGGACAGATCGGCCTCCTGCGCAGGATCTTGCGGATGACAGTTTTGAAAAGGAAGTGATCGGGTTATTCGCCCTCGAAGCGCACCAATGGCTGGCTCAAATTCAGATAGCGGTGAAACAGCTCGCTGAAGGGGCCAACGGAACGGTGCGTCCGAAGCTCTACGGGATTCTCCTGCACGGCATTACGAATCTTGCTAAATCAGCGTCGACGGTGCAGCTCCGGACTATCGAGCAGATGGCCTCAAGTCTGCTTCCGATTCTCCACGATGTGGGGCGACAAGAACCACATACGATGACGGCTGCGCTCCAGTCGCTTCAGGAGGGGTTGAATCGGATCAGTCTGGCCGTGCGTCGCTTAGCAGGAGACCAAGAGGACGAAAGTTCTGGAACTGATGACGTTCTTGTGGAAACGGTGAACGACTCCGTGCAGGCTCTTCCTGCCATTGTGACTGAGCAGCCTGCGGCTCCCCAGTTGCAGGCTCCGTTCACTGTGAGCTCCAGCGTTCCGCTCATCCATGCCCTTCGGGACCTGCAGCAAGCTCGAGCCAGGTCGATGCAGCCGGCCCGCGATGTGTTGGAGGCGGTGATTCAGCGAGCCGAGCGGGAAGCCGAGCATCTTGATGTCGCCGGTGTCGGGCGCATCTTAGCTGAACTTGATCGACTCGACGAAGAATTCCTTCAGGAAGTCCATCGGCGGGTTCCGATCATCAGTTCCACTCTTGCGGCTATACGAGCGAGCGGGGCGACGGATTTTGTCACGGCGTCTCAGCTTGATCCGATTCTCGAACAGGTCGAGGCCCTCTACGATCTAGCCAGCCGTGTGCAGGCGACAATGATCACGATGTTTTTGCAAGGGCTGCGATCCTTTCTCATGGTCGCAGCCTACCGAAAAACGTCGACGTTAGCGCAGCGACTAGGAACGGTCGAGACGAGGATTTATGCATTGATTCCAATGGCGGAACAGTGGGGCAATATCGGGCGTGTCGAACGATCGGCCATTAGTGACATCCTTCCAGATTCTCAATCGCGCGAAGGGCAGGCCTAGCGCGACAGGCGCGACTCGAAATTCCGTAAACCTCGAACTTCGCACCTTGAACTCTCCCCCGTCTCGATCGTCCTGCTTTTCTCGCTAGTCTCGCACCTCCTATCACTCTGCACACTTCTGTACGCTCAACCGTAGAGAATCTTCCGGGGAGAGTGGGATCTGTGGTTTTGTCCCATTCGAGTTTTTGTTAAAAAATTGCATCTCGATGTAATTGCACGGATTGTGCTGCCTACCGATTGGGCAATGTGCGGGGTGCTCTGGTACGGCATGGTATTTCTTGCTCATCCACATGGTTATCCACATGCCATGCACATCTTTTGTGGACACCCAAAGGGAAATGCCAATGTCTTGCCTCACTTCTCGCCTTTACCTTCGCGGAGCTCCATGCGGATGACGGCAAAAGACCTCTCTGAGAGGGACGATTCCACGCCGCCGTCTGGTTTCGTACCATGGAGTGAGCCGATGAGTGCCCATGATACAAAAATCAGGTATGCCGTCTATCGTTGTGCATGTGTCATCCACAATTTCTCCTCTAGCCGTGGGGATTGTGCGTCCTGATCAATCAGACCAGACACAGGGGCCCAAACTCCTTTTCTCGTCCATGTGACAAGCAGCGGAAGGATGGTATGATGCCACCTTCTTGGAGAAGACCGAAGCTTAGGAAACAGGTTAAGGCCGAGGTTGAGGCTGAGCGAGGCTCTGACGACTCAACATTCCTTGACCTCAACCTTAACCTGCTTGCTTAGCCTCGGCCTCAGCCTGTTGCATGGGAGACTGTATCGATGCCGAAACTTGTGACGGTTTTGCGACCAGAGAAGATTGAGGAACAAGCTCGTAACTATATCCGCTCCCATATCCTCCTCCCCGCCGGGATGGTCGGACTGGTTTGCATGATCGGTGGGGTAGGGTCACTAGGCTATCAACTGCTGGTGAACCATACCTATAGCTGGTTGATGTTTCTCACCAGCTCGGCCTTGCTCGTGGTCGGAGCGTTGTGTGGGTGGGCGCATGCACGCTATCACCGCTATCTCTTTACGAGCTTTCCAGAGGTGTATGCGGCACGGATGCGGACAGCTGTGGCTCAACGCAGCAAGAAGGCCAAGGCCGAGCCGGAGGTGCCGCCAACCGAGCACCCAGGGCGTGGCTTTGTCACTGCGACTTCCATCGCCGGAGCGGCACTGATCTTCGGCGCATCAGTCGCGGCCATCTTACGCGGAGACCTAGACCCGCTCCCGGCTGTGTTGGTGCCCTGGGCGGCATTCTACTGGGCCAAGTTGTTTAGCTGGCGTGGAGTGGTGGATTAGCAGGATGCTGAAAAAGTCCTCCAGCTTCGTTCTCGCATTACTCAGAAGCTCAACGTACCGAAGCGTACGCCTCGCCTCTTCGCTCGCTGCGGCCTTGCTGGACGGACTTTTTGAGCATCCTGCAGTCCCAGGTCTTACGTTTTACGCCGCACCCCTCACGCTTCACATCTAACGTTTCACGATTTACGGTTCCTTTTCTTGGCCTTCATCTTGGGGGATGGTGGGGCCGTGCGCGAAGCTTCAAGCTGCTTCATCCGTTCTTCCAATGTGCGGACCGTTTGCCGGAGTTCAGGAAGCCGTGGAATCACGGCTTGAGCCTTCACCCAGACTTCATGCCGCATCACGGGAGCCCCGGAGACGATCTGGTTCGGCTCGAGGCTGCGATTGACACCTGCACGAGCGGCAATCATGACCTGATCTCCGATGACGATGTGGTCAGCCAGCCCTGCCTGTCCACCAATCATGACATGATGTCCCACGCGAGTGCTGCCGGCGATCCCGACTTGTGCCACTAGGATTGTATGGGCTCCGATCGTCACGTTATGAGCGATCTGGACCAGGTTGTCGATCTTGGTGCCCTGCTTGATTACCGTTTGGCCGAGTGTGGCTCGATCGACTGTAACATTCGCCCCGAGTTCGACGTCATCCTCGATCGTGACTCCGCCGAGCTGGGGAATTTTGTAATGCCGCCCTTGATCCTGCACATAGCCGAATCCGTCGCTCCCGATCACCGTGCCACTGTGAATGATCACCCGCGCTCCAATCGTACAGCCTTCCCTGACGACGACGTTGGGATAGAGCAGCGTATCGTCCCCGATCGTCGTATCGTTGCCGACAAAGACACCGGGATAGAGTGTCACTCGGGCGCCAATCGTGACCCGGTCTCCCAGGGTGACTCCCGGCCAGATCGAGACATCGGAACCGACCTGAGTGTTAACGCCACGGACGACGGCCGTGGCAATGCCGCGATGAGGGGAGACGGGGCAAAAGAAGGTCTGGGCGATCTGCGCAAACGCCAGTGTGGGATTGGCGACGACGATGTGAGGATTGCTGATCTCAGCAAGACGCCGGTGGGCGAGGAGTGCTCCGGCAGTGGTGGGCCCACTCGTCTTGAGCATCCGATCTCCGGTGACGAAGGTTAGATCGTTCGGGCCTGCTTCTTCAAGGCCGGCCAGGTTCGTGACGGTGGCTTCTGGCGACCCTACGAGCTCTCCGCCGACAACATCGTGGATCTGCGCCAGTGAGATAGGAGTGTGCGCTCGCGTTGCCATATGGATTAGGATTTCTTGTTGCCCTTTGGCTTGGACTGCTTTGCTGGTTTCTTAGTCGGGGCCGGTGAGGCTGTTTTCCCCAACCGCTTCTCAACATAACTCACCACATGGCCGACCTTCGCCAGCCCAACCAGTTCTTGGTCGGGGATCTGGAGATCGAAGGCCTCCTCGATGCGATACAGCAGTTCGATCACTGCCATAGAGTCGAGACCTAGATCGTCACGCAGATGCTGTGTGATCAGTATCGTGGCCGGATCTCGTTTCAAGTACTCACCCAAGGCGGTACGGATTTTCAGCGAGATGGTGGGATCGGTTGCCATCGATCGATTGTCTCCGTCGGATGTTCAGAAGGTCAAGGTTCAGGTTGAGAATGGAAGTTTCTAATCGGCACTCAGCCGTAGCCTCGACCTCAGCCCTCTAGTGAGTCGCCTGTTTCAATACCACTGCAGCATTGTTGCTGCCAAATCCAAAGGCGTTCAGCAAGGCCACCTTCACACGACGCTCCTGCGCTGATCGGGAGAGTCCTGCCAACGCACAAGCCGGGTCTGGGTCATCATAGTTGGCGGTCGGATGAATCTGGCCCGTGTGAAGGGCGAGCACCGAGGCGATGCCCCCGATGGCACCGGCGGCCCCCAGCGTGTGGCCGATCAGTGACTTGGTGGCGCTGATGGCGATCTTGTCCGCGCGCGATTTAAAAAGTTGTCGAATCGCCTTGGCTTCGACGGCGTCACCGATCGTTGTTGAGGTGGCGTGGGCATTGATGTAATCGACCTGTGCCGAAGTCACGTCAGCATCCGTGAGAGCCAGCCGCATCGTGTGGGCCACTTCCAGGCCATCTTCACGAGGGATGACCATGTGATACGCCTCGCTGGTGGCGGCGTAGCCTGCAATCTCGGCATACACTCTCGCTTTGCGTTTCTTGGCATGCGCGGCCGATTCCAAGATAAGCGTCCCGGCGCCTTCTCCCATGACGAAACCGTCCCGCAACCGATCGAAGGGCCGAGAGGCCTTCTCCGGGTGATCATTGAATTTGGACGAAAGGGCCCGCAAGGAACAAAATCCGGCGAAGACGAGCGGGGTAATGCTGGCGTCAGCTCCCACGGTGATCACGACATCGGCACGGCCCTCGCGGATACAGTGGAGCGCTTGTCCGAGTGCATGGGCGCTGGAGGAGCAGGCGGTCGAGATGGTCAGGTTAGGGCCCTTGGCGCCGTAGGCCATTGCAATAATGCCGGAGGCCGAATTGAGGGTGATGACGGGAATAAAGTTCGGATGGACGCGATGAGGCTTCTGGTGCTGATAGAGCTGCGTGATTTCACGTTCACCCATGACCATGCCGCCCATGCCGGCTCCAACGATAACTCCGACACGATGGGGGTTCTCCTTTGCCATCTGGAGGCCCGAGTCGGCCAGCGCTTCTTTTGCCGCGACGAGGGCAAACTGAGCGTAGCGGTCGACGCGTTCGCCATGGGCAGAGTCGAGATATCGTTCGACCGCGAAATCGCGCACCTGGCCTGCGATCTTGGAGCGGTAGCCGTCCATGGAAAACGAATCGAACGACGTAATCTTGGAGATGCCGGATTGACCGGAAAGGGCGGCTTTCCAAAATTCACTGACCCCGATACCGATCGGAGAGACAACCCCCAGTCCTGTGACGACGACACGTGCCCGCATCTTCTTGAAATCCTTTCTGTAACGCTCTGGCCTCTACTTACCGGAAGTGACTGGATCAGTCAACCAGTTGCCTAACAAGACAGGCGAGACTGGCGGGACGAGCGAGACGGATGAGGGTTCGAGGTCCGAAGTTCGAGGTTTCCGGAACTCCGAACTTCGATCACGCCCGTCGCATTTTTCTCGCATGTCTCGCGTTTCACGCGCCACTAGTAGCGGACCTTGAGCATCAGATAGAGGCCATAACTCAGGAAGAGTAGATTCGCCATCCAGCCGGCGAGAAGAGGCGTCAAGGCTCCGCCACGTCCGAGTGCGATCGCGATTGAGTGTGTCGTCCAATAGCAGAAGCCGATGGCGAGCGCTTGCCCAATGCCCATTGCCATGCCGCCCCCTCTGGTGCCGCTCCGGCGCAGACTCAGCGCAATGCCGACCAGGACCATAATCACGGTGACGAACGGGAACGCGATTCGACTGTAATAGTCTGTCTTAAGCCGCGCGGTCTGAGTGTCTTGCTGGTGCCGACGTCGCGTGTAGGCGCGGATATCATGGAACGTCATCAACTCGGAGTCGCCGGCGAGCCACGTCGTGAAGTCATCGGGAATGAGGGTCAACAAGATGGCTTGGCGGTCGAATACGGTAGTCGAAACAGTTCCATCCGGGAAAAATCGCCGGTGCCGTCCCTGGTAAAGCGTCCACGTGGAGTCACTATAGCGGGCTTCGTCGGCTTCAGTCACATCGACCAGTTGGAAATTGTGATCGAATTGAAAGAGCCGTACGCCGCTCAAGAGTTCCCCGCCGACGGAGACGCTCGTGACATGCATGAGGCTGTCGGCTCCCACTCTCGTCCAGGGTTGCTTCAGTATCACCGCTGCGGCAAGCGGCTTTTTCTCGATGCGTGTGGTCCGAATCTCTTCGGACTTGTTTGCGGCCAGAGGGATGACGGTGGAACTGAAGAGCAAGAGCACGAGGGAAACCCCTGTGGCAAAGACGATAAAGGGGGAAGTAATCCAGAGCAAACTGATGCCGCAACTGCGCATGGCCGTGATTTCGTGGCCCCTGGAGAGCAATCCGAAGGTCAATAGGGTGGCCATCAGGATGGCCAACGGCGCGATCTGAAAGGAAATCGCGGGAGTCTTGAGCAGGAAATAGGTCAGGACATCGAGCCAGTTGGCGTCGTAGCGCAAGAAGCGGCGCACTTTTTCGAAGAAGTCGATGACGAGATAAATGGTCATCAGCCCGCTGAAACACATCGTGAAGATTTTGCCGTACTCGCGAAGGAGATAGCGGAAGAGAATGGGCATAGGGTTACTGGCGACTCATGATATAAAACCACACAACGGTGGTGAGAGAGAAAATGCCGTTGGGTATCCAGGCTCCGGCAAAGGGCGGCAGGTTTGCCATCGTGACCAGGAATTCGCAGGCGATGTTTAGCATGTAGTAGACGATGACGACCAGCACTCCGACTGCAAATCCGCCGATTCGACCGGATCGTTTCGAGGCGATGCCGACCGGGACGCCTAACAGGCAAAACACCAGTGAGGCGGTTGGAAAGGCCAAATCTTTATAATACTCCATCAATCGTCTGAGCGCGGACGGGTCGTGCCATTGGGATTGTGCGAGCTGGGCGATAATGGCGTCGTACGACGGACGTTCCTCCGTGGCTGAGTAGCCGCTTTGGTTGAGCGGGAGTTTCAGATCGTAACTGGCGAAGGACACGTGCTCGTATTGATCGGCCTGATTCGGTCGGCTGTGAATGACTCCGTGCTCCAGGCGTAAGGCGATTTGATCGGTAGCGGCATCCATGATGACTTCGTACTGCTGTGCCACGATGATGCGGGGCTCCTCTGCATTCCGCTCGTCGGAGACAAAGATACCGGGCGTGGCCTGTCCGGAATCCCCATCCGGAACATAGATCATCATCTTGGGGATGGGCTCGTTAAATGTTCCCCGATCCAGCGCCAGTACCAGCTGATCCCGCAGGAGATTCAGCGCCACTTTCTTTAGATTTGTGGAACTCCAGGGTTGTCCCCACTGCGCCAACCACAAGGTCAGCCCGAACACGAGCAAGGCGAAGAGCAACACAGGGCGAGCCAATCGCATGAGGCTCAGACCCGCAGTCTGCATCGCTACCAATTCTTTGTCGAAGGACAGTCGTCCGAAGGCAGTGATCGAGGCGATGATCCCGGCGATCGGGAGGGTCAACACGAGGAACGAAGGCATCAGATGGACGAAGACTTGCAGCACCGCCACGATCCCGACGCCTTTAGCGACCAGCAGTTCCACTAAGCGCAGGAGCTCGCGCGTGAGCATCACAAAACACAGCGCCCCGAGGCTGATACTAAAGGGGAAAAGGAGTTCGGTGAAGATGTAGCGATCCAGCAGCGTTCGTAGAAACA
>JAENWB010000057.1:0-14288 GCA_016650275.1 Nitrospiraceae bacterium
ACTTATGATGGATACCTTAGAGGGAAGGGCAATCACCAGGGAGGGTGCGATGGCCAGAGCCTATGCTATTCGAGTGAGGCAGCGCGATTCGGTCCGCTGTTCCTTTCTGTATCATGGCGAGAACTTCCACGGGAAAGGGCATCTTTGGGATCTGTCGACATCCGGCTGGCGAGCCACGGGGGACCACCCGGTCACACCTGGTATGAGTATGCCGGTCTACCTCGAACTTGACGATGATGGAGAGTCCAAGTATTTACTGATCGACTCCGCTATCGTCCGGTGGTCGAACGGACGCGATGCCGGGTGGGAAATACAAACAATAGACGCGACTTCGCTGACTAGACTGAAGCGTTTTCTGGGTCAGGTGGGAACCGAATCGTCCGGCGAGTTGGTTCGGGCAAGATCTCGGTAGCAGGCCTTTCCTAACATTCACTGCGAGCCCCGAGGAAACCACGGAATGAACGAACTCGTCGTCCGTTGGTAGGCTCGATAGTCCTCTCCCCGGCTCACGAGGGCCTGTCGCTCCACCCAGGGAATGCCCGTCACTTTCAGGAGCGCCCACCCCATCCCAACCGGTCCGATCCAGGTCAGGAACCATCCAGGCATGCTCACCCCCATAACGACATAGGCCCACCAGTGCAACCATTCGAAGAAATAATTCGGATGGCGTGAATAGCGCCAGAGTCCATCGCGACAGACCCGCTCGCGATTCCATGACTTGGATCGGAATTGCGAGAGCTGCCAGTCGGCCATGGCTTCCCCTAACACAGCGACGATCCAGATCAGCAACCCGATGAGCTCGATCAGCACGAATGGCGGTCGTGGGTTTTGGATCAGGACCAGGAACGGGAGGGAGAAGGCCGCCACGGCCAGCGCTTGGAGTTGAAAGTATCCGAACATCTTGAGCCGTTCGGAGGCGCCCCATTGCTCGCGCAGACGGCGATAGCGCGCGTCCTCCTTCTTACCGATCACTCGATCGAGCAGAATGTAGAATCCCAGCCTCCCTGCATAGAGCACGGCCAAGGCAGCCACCAGCACTTTTCGCTCTGTCTCACCGGTGGCCTGTGTGGCATACCACAGCACGACCGATATGAGACCAGCGCACCAGCCGACATCTGCGATTGAGGCATTGCGCACTCGAAGTTGCAGGACCCAGAGTCCTGTCATCACAACAGCCATGGCCAGATACGCAGTGAGGACAAGGGAGAGAGGGTCCGATCTCATCATCGCGTCCTCCGCTGTCCCCATTCCTGCGCGTCACGCCTCACGGATTTCGTCGGGGTAGTCCCACAGATCTGCCCCGGCCTCTGTGCGGCTCGCCAGCCAGGATCGAAAGCCGGGAATTTGAAACGACAACAGACGCTGAATCTTATCGCAACGCAGCGACAGGTCAACCGGTCGCGGCGAGCCGGTATAGCTGCGGGCGGTCCCGGACTGGAGACGGGCGGTGAGCATCGGATACCACTGCAGCAGCGCTTGCCCTATTTCCCAACGCGACAACCGCTCCCGCCCGCCGAGATGATACAGGCCCGGCCGTTCGTGGTCGAGCAATTCCCAGAGCGCCCGGGCAATCACCCCGGCCGGCAAGGGACAGCGATACTCGTCTTCAAACAGGGTTACGAGGCCGCCTGATGTCGCCACGCGGCACATCTCTTCAACGAAACTCCGGTCGCCGTCTTGAGACGTCCCTGCGGTCAGAACGATCCGCACCACCGCGTGCCGTGCATTCTGCAGGACAACGTGTTCGGCTTCTAACTTTGTCTTGCCATAGACGTTGATCGGTCTGGCTTCGTCCCCTTCCTCGTACCAGCCTCTCTTCCCATCAAACACTTCGCCGCTGGACAGGAAGAAAAAGGGAACATCCTTCGCGAGTGTCACCAGATGAGCTGTGGCTGCCACATTGACGAGTCGGGCTTTTTCAGGGTGCTGCTCGCAGTCTTTCGTTCGGCTGAGAGCCGCGCAATGCATAACCGCCTGAGGATTGAGCGTTCGGTAGATATCGGTGACGCGCGACAGATCGGTGAGGTCTACATCCTTCCGGGTCAGCCCCTGGACATCCCACTGTGGAGCCCAGCGCGCGGCAGCCCGGAGCACGTATTGGCCGATGAGCCCTGCCGCGCCGGTGACAAGGACGAGCGGTTTCATAAGGAAAGACGTGTGTTAGCGAGTCAGCTTGCGATAGCGAATGCGGTGCGGTTGATCGGCTTCCTTGCCCAACCGCCTCTTCCGATCCGCTTCGTACTCGCTGTAGTTGCCTTCGAACCAGACCACCTTGCTGTCACCTTCGAACGCCATGATGTGGGTCGCGATCCGGTCCAGAAACCAGCGATCGTGACTGCTGATGACGGCGCAGCCGGCGAAACGTTCTAATCCTTCTTCAAGTGCGCGCAAGGTGTTGATGTCGAGATCGTTGGTCGGCTCGTCGAGGATGATGAGGTTCGCCCCTTCTTTCAACATACGGGCCAGATGCACCCGGTTGCGTTCGCCGCCGGAGATGTCCTTGACCTTCTTCTGCTGATCGGTGCCCGCAAAGTTGAACCGGGCGCAGTAGGCCCTGGCGTTGACTTCGGCCTTGCCGAGCATAATGGTCTCCTGGCCCTCGGAGATGATGTCGTAGACGGACTTGTTCGGATCCAAGCTGCGATCCTGGTCCACATAGCCCAGCTTGACCGTCTCACCAACCTTGATCGTTCCCGCATCCGGTTTCTCTTTCCCGATGATCATCCGGAACATCGTCGTCTTGCCGGCTCCGTTCGGACCGATCACGCCGACAATCCCGCCCTTGGGGAGACTGAAGTTCACATTCTCATAGAGGACCTTGTCCCCATAGGCTTTGCTGACGCCCTGGGCTTCGACGACCACATCGCCCAGCCGTGGGCCTGGCGGAATATAGATTTCCAAATCTGCAGCCTGCTCGTCCTGTTTCTGATTGACCAATTCCTCATAACGGTTGAGCCGCGCCTTGCCCTTCGACTGCCGGGCTTTCGGCGACATGCGAATCCATTCCAACTCATGCTCTAACGACTTGCGGCGCTTCGATTCAGCTTTTTCTTCTTTTTCCAGCCGCACCTGCTTCTGCTCCAACCAGGACGTGTAGTTCCCTTGGAAGGGAATGCCATGGCCGCGATCGAGTTCGAGAATCCAGCCGGCGACGTTGTCGAGGAAGTAGCGGTCGTGCGTGACGGCGATGACCGTGCCCGTGTACTGTTGCAGATGCTGTTCGAGCCATTGGACCGATTCGGCATCGAGATGGTTCGTCGGCTCGTCGAGTAACAAGATATCCGGCTCCTGGATCATGAGGCGGCATAGGGCCACTCGGCGTTTCTCGCCGCCGGAGAGCACTTCGATTTTCGCATCCGGCGGTGGACAACGCAGCGCGTCCATGGCGAGTTCAAGTACGTTCTCCAATTCCCACCCGTTTGCCGCTTCGATCTTCTCTTGCAGCTGAGCCTGCTTCTCGAGAAGTTTTTCCAATTCATCGGGGGTGGCCTCGCCCATCTTGTTGCTAACCGCGTCGTATTCGTGCAGCATGGCCACGAGTTCTTTCTTGCCCTCTTCGACGATTTCTTTCACCGTCTTGTTCGGATCGAGCTGCGGTTCCTGCTCCAGCAGACCCACGCTGTAGCCCTTCGAGCGGGTGATCTCTCCCGTATAGTTCTGATCGACTCCGGCGATGATCCTGAGCAGCGAACTCTTCCCCGATCCATTGAGACCCAACACGCCGATCTTCGCGCCGAAGTAGAAACCGAGATAGATCTCGCGCAGCACCTGCTTCTTCGGCGGATAGACCTTGCCGACATTGACGAGTGAGAAAATGACTTGCTTGTCGTTCGTAGCCATGTATTCCTCTGATTAGTGGGATGGGTTACAAGGGAGCAGCCACGATAACAAAAGCCCCCGACAGTTCACAACCATACAACAGTAAGACGAGATTCTTCCTGAACTGGATTGGGCTAGATTCCGAGTTCTTCCGACAGCCGGACTTCCGTTTCGTCGTCTATTTCCTCAAGACAACTGAAGCAGGCAAAGGGAAACCGGTCGATGGGAATCGCGCAGACTTCGCCGACGGACGAGTCTTCTATCGCTGGCCCACCGCATTCTTTATGGATCAAGACGAGCATGTCGCCCTCCTATGCGCTGCGCGAACGTGCGGGACAAATGAGGGTTCGAGGTTCGAGGTTTTTTGAACTTCGAGCCCAGAACTTTGAACTTCAGATCACGGTCCCCCCCGGTCTCGCCTCGCGCGCCTGTCGAACACAAGACGCCGAAATGTGTCCAGGTGTTCCGGACTGCTCAGTCGATGGTCGCCCGGAACCAGATGGAACTCGACGGGAAACGAGGGAGCAAGGGATTGCAACTGCTCGACGAACTGGCTGCTGCCTTGCGGCAGAATCACGCAGTCTTGCTGGCCGTGGAGAATGGCCGTGCTGACCGGACGAAGCCGGTCGAAGCTCGTTTTCCAATAGGCCTCGCTCTCCTCGACCCACTTCCAGGCGAGAGGAAAATCCCGATGCCCCGGCTCGTCGTCCCAGGGCATCCAACCGGCGCGGTGCCAGGCCTGCTGCCGTCCGGCATCGATAGATTTCGCGCGTACGCCCATCATGTTGAATGCGGGAGCGATGAGCACCAGTCGCTCGATGTCCTGACACTCTTGCGCCATGAGCCAGGCAATCCAGCCACCGAGTGAATTGCCGACAATGGTGACTTGGGGAAGAGGCGCGTCTTGGCGCGCCTGGGATGGGTGGGTGAGACGTAGACCATCTCGCAGCATATTCAACACGAGCCGCGCATCGGCGATCCAATCTGAGAGGGTGTAGTCTGTAAACGTACCTTCAGATTCTCCGTAGCCTCGCACGTCGTAACAACAAAACCCCCAGCCGTTCTCCTCACACCATTGCGCGAGCGCTTTGCTCTTGTTGCCCCAGCGTTTCGAGAGGAAGCCGGTGATGAACAGGATCTGGCGATCCTGGCCGATCGAGCGATCACCGCGAATCAGCTTGCCGTCGGCGGCTGCGAGTTCGAACGAATACAGGCTACTCATGTGTGCGTGAGCGCTTTGGTGATGAACGGCCCCAGCCGTTGCAGGACCGCTCTTGGAATCTCATGGCCACCACGAAAGCTGTGCCATTCAACCGATAGTCCAGCGTGCATCAGCCTGTCTCGCAGCGCTTCTGCCCCCACGTACGGCAGAAGCTCATCCTGCACCCCGTGGCTTTGAAAGACCGGCAGCCCTTTGCGTTTCTGAAGTAACGGAGCCCATTCCTGTGTGGCGAGGAGCGTTCCGGACAGTTGGATCAGCCCGGCATAGGGCAGCGTCGTTCTGAGCATCACATCGCAGGCCAGCATCGCGCCCTGGGAAAATCCCCCGAGGATGGTCTTGCGCGGGTCTGCACCGAATTGTTGTTCGACTTCCTTGAGGAACGCCAGCATCGTCGCGCGCGCCGGAGCCAGGCCTTTGGGAATGTCTTGCGAGAGATCACGCACCCGACCTGCCGCTTGATCCGCTGCAATGCGCGCCATGTCGATGAGCCACCAGGCTCGTGCATCCCTCGGGCCAAAACTCAACGAGAGCGGGCCTTCGGGAAAGACAAACCTTGTTCCGGCCGGCACGTGCAGGACGTCAGCCAGCGACACGAGGTCGTCCCCCGACGCGCCGAAGCCATGCAGGAGCACGACGAGCGGGCCGTTCCCGCCTCCCTTTCGATCAGTGCCACCAGTGAGACGGACTGTGAGTCCACCAAGCGTATCTTGTTTCATCACATCACGACGAGCAACTGACCGCTAGGTGCTTGCCCCAGTTGGGTGGAGAAGCCGCGTAGGCGTCCATGCCTGGCTGGTCACTGAAGGGATTTTGCAGCAGGGCGAGCAACCGATCGATCTCGGAGAAGTCCTTCTGCTGAGCCTTCTCGATGGCTGTCTGAGCCAGATAGTTACGGAGCACGTACTTCGGATTGACGCGATTCATGCGCACCAGGCGGTCGTCGTCTCGACTCCCCTCTTCGCACAACCGGTCCACGTATCGACGAGCCCACTTGTCGAATGATTCACGATCCAGGAAGAAGTCGCGGAGCGGCTCATTCAGCGATGCGGACCCGGTCCGAAACAGGCCCAATGAACGAAAGAAGTTCGTGTAATCGACATGGTGCTGGTGCATGAGCGCCAAGAGGTCTTGGATCAACGACGCATCCTCCTCCTTCGTCTCGATGAGTCCACACTTGGCCCGCATCAACTCCATGTACCGTTCTTCGCAGAAGGGAGTGTAGCGGTCGAGCGCGGCCTTCAAATCTTCCTTCTCGGCCAACGGGAGCAGCGCCTGCGCCAGACAGCTGAGATTCCAGAGACCGATATAGGGCTGTTGATTGAAGGCATAGCGGCCGTTGTGGTCGGAGTGGTTGCAGATGAAGCCCGGATCGTAGTCGTCCATGAACCCGAAGGGGCCGTAGTCGAGGGTGATACCGTGGATCGACATATTGTCCGTATTCATGACGCCGTGCGCCCAGCCGACAGCCTGCCATTGCGCGATCAGTCTCGCCGTGCGTTCGACGACCTCGGAGAAGAATCGCGCGTACTTGTCCGGGCCATCCACCAGGTGGGGAAAGTGGTTTGCGATGACATAGTCGGCGAGGATTTTGAGCTGCTCGTGCTGTTTTCGGTAATAGAAGATCTCAAAGGTGCCGAAACGCACATGGGACGGCGCCATCCGTACGAGCATCGCGCCGGTTTCGACCTGCTCACGGTAGACCTGGTGATCGCTCCCGACAAGACAGAGTGCTCGCGTCGTCGGAATCCCCAGACCATGCATCGCTTCGCTGCAGAGATACTCCCGGACGGTCGAACGCAGCACCGCACGGCCATCTCCCTCTCGGGAGAACGGCGTAAGCCCCGCTCCTTTCAGATGCAGATCCCACTTCTCGCCTCGTTCGTTCCGTACTTCTCCAAGGAGGATGGCGCGCCCGTCTCCCAGCTGCGGCACATACACGCCGAATTGATGGCCGGAGTAGAGCATGGCCAGGGGCTCCATCCCCGGCACGAGCATGCTCCCGCCAAACACACCGGCACACTCCGGGCGCTTCGCTTGCTCCGGATCAAGGTCGATCAGTTCGGCCGCCGCGGGATTGAAACTGATAAGATACGGAGGCGCTGCAAGGGGGGTCGGATGCAGCTTCGCATAGAATGCCTCGGGCAGGCGGGCGTAGCTGTTGTCGAATGACAATTCTTCCAGTGTGTGCAAGGGTGGCATTTCTTCATGTGTAGCATGCCACGGACAGGAATCGCCAGACGGCGAAGAACCGCTGCGGTTGTCGCATGATCATTGTTTACCTAAGCCGGACCGGCTCTTGCCTGCGCGGCCCGCGACTTACCACCCCTGTCCCTCCCTTGTCTTCTGATCATCGTTTATCTAGAATGCACTCCTCTGCATGGCTTGGGAGAAAGTACAGTGAAGGGTCTATGGTTCGAGCGCATCGGGAAAAACCGTCACTACAATGTGGTCTTCCACATGGGGAGCAGCTACGTGCCCGTCAGTGATGAGACCGTGGACGAACTCAAGGCCCAAAGCCTGCTTCCAGTCGAACGGTTCCTCGAACTCTTGATCGACCGCGTCGGGTACTCCTCCTACCTCAAAGATCAAATCCGCACAGAACTAAAGTCCTCTGGCGATCCGGTGACGCAGATCACGGTCCTACAAGGCGCCATCCGCGACCTCTAATCGGCTGCTGAAAATTCCGACATTCTCACCCACCCAACCCCAGCAGCTACTTCACCCGCCCGCCCTGAGTCTGCCAAGACAGCCTCTTCGCCCAGGGACGCGCCCTTTCCCAAGCTTCGTTCTCAGTGCATGCCTCCCTGCGACGTACCGCAAGGGTACGCCTCAGTCGTCCCGCTTCCTGCGGCCTTGCTGGCGGAAATTTTGAGCAGCCGCACCATATGATTGATGCCCACCGTGGCATGCCACTTAACGTTTGAATTCACCCACTCTTTTGCTTCTCTCGCACATTCGCCTTCGGCATGCCCTTGAGTCTCCCTTTGAGCGAATTGAGTAGTCGATCGGTCACTCGACGGCCTTTGGGAGTTCGCCGGAGGGCTCGAGCTTTCTCCAGCAAAGCATCGGCATCGACTGGCACACCATGCGTCTTTTGTGCAAGAGTGGTGAGACTCCGCTCTTTCACTAAGCGGACTTGAAGTCGATACCCCAGCGCTGACGCATACCGCTTAAGAGTTCCGATAGACGGGGAATGTTTCCCCATTGCAGTTTCCAGACGAGCTACCGCGGATTGAGTGGTTCCTATTCTATTCGCGAGCTCAGCCTGAGTGAGTCCCGCCTCGGCCCGTGCCTTGAGTATCCCGTCTAGAATCTCGAATTCCTCCTTGAGTCCTTCGTATTCGCGACGCACATCCGTGCGAGCAAGCGCCCGGGCTTTAAAGTCCTTAAGAGAGTTTCTCATCTTTCACCTCTTTCATTCGATTCCGCGCAATCTTCAGTTCGTTCAGAGGAGTCTTCTCGGATTTCTTGATGAACTGATGAAGCATGACCACTCTGCGATCAACCAGCATACAGTAGAACACCCTGGCTATGCCTTCCGCGGCCTTGAGCCTGAGCTCGAACAAACCATCGCCCATCGCACGGGTATGGGGCATACCGAGGTCCGGGCCGTACACCTCCATACGCTCAGCGTACCGTAGGAAGCGGGCGACAAAACCCGCGGGAAGTCCGAGTATCTCCTCCTGAAGCTCTGCGCTGTAGAAAGAGACGCGCCAGTTCATCGATGTGAGTATAGCAAATATGCTATTGTGTGGCTAGTCGGAGGAACCCGTGTCTGGTTTCAGGGCCGTTCAGCGGCAGAAAGCTTTGATGCGCTTCAGTGTGCGAGGGACAGTTGCTGACACCGTTTCTCCGACCCCGGTCGGCTTAAGCAATTGTTGGGCTGGACTGACACAGCTATGAAACGAGTACAACCGCAGCTACCGGGTGAGACCTATATGGAGTCCTCGGTCCTTGACTTGTAGTGCCTCATCCATGCAATGGCAGTCTTTTCGGGCTGCAACCCCTCGATAGAAATCATTCCCATATCGGTTTTAAAAGGGTCTTCGTCTTTCTTTTCCTCCCGCCGACGTTCATGCTCGTTGGCAAGTGCCCGTACTGCATTGCAGACCCGACGCCCAGCGATCAGTAGTGCTGGTTTCATGGCCTCAGCAATGGTGCGAACATGGCTCTCCTCAATCTCCAGATTCTCGGCCTCGTTGACCGGACAGGAACGACCCTTTGACGCGATCAGTGCCTTAGCGAGAATCAAAACCGCGTGATCGGGCTTATCGCCCGTGTATTCAGACGCACGATTGATCTTGGCGTCAAACCCGGCTACCTGCCGGAAGAGCGCGTCCATGATCTGTTCGAGCGCCGTCAACATTTCTCCGACGAGCCCACCATCGAGGTCACATTCGTAGCTGTAGTCGTAGAACCAGCAGTAAGTTGGGAACAGTTGCAGGATAGCGCACAGTTCGTACAGAACAATATCGGGTTCGATCTCGCTGACCACAGGGCGCAATTTCACACTGGAGTTGAACTCCCGGCCAACATCGAGTGCCTCGCTCAGGATAACGACCGCACAGGCCCCCGCCAACCCTGTGAGACTGACGTTCTTCTCGTAGATTCGACCAGCATCAGCCCGCGATATTTCACAGCACAGCTTTGTGACTGGCGTCGTCGGATCGGGCCACTTTATCCGTTCTTCCTTACGCCTCCGCTCATAATCCGGAAACAACAGATCAAGCGGAACTGCGATACTCGACATGATCAGCATCAGCGGTATCTGGAGGACCGGCAATACGAATACGGTGGCAATGGCAAGAAAGATGGCCGACAACAAAACACGCGCGATTATAGCCTCCAAGACCAGACCGGAGAGCACGACGGATGCCCAGACAATTACAGTGACCACCGCGAGTTGGAACAGCGTGCCGAACGTCCCGAAAGCGATGGCTCTGGCAGTCAGCGTCCGTGTTGTGCGAGCATCAATGATCGGACGAATGAACCAAAGCACACCAACTTGGATCGCCTTCGTGAGAATCGGCCGCATCGCCCAAAATGGGCGGTTATGGACCGGGCCGCTTAAGTCCCGGAGGACCTGCGAGATCCCACACAGGATAAACGCGAGACCAGCATAAAGAAGAACCTCCATGTACCCTCCAACAGTGAATTACGCCCCACTTCGACTGACGGAAAGTGAACGAACTACACCGTGGCATTGCGGCTCTTGCGGTTTGTGGCGCCGATTTCTAACGCGCCGAGGAGTGCTGATCGCGAGTGGGGCAAGTCCGCAACCGCAACGTCAATTTTAGACAGACCGTCAGAAATCAACCGATGAAACTGATTTGAACAGCTTACCTGCTAGGCTAGCTGGATAGACAACAGACTGAGCGAAAAATGTTCCGTCAGGGAATGAGGTCTCCAGGATTTCGACATAGGGCCCCCGGAAGAGCAAGCAGGACTCAGAAGTTGCTGAAGCTACGTCCATCGATTGATATGCAACGACCAGAACCCTATCATGACGTCTTTCCGCGGAAGGCTGCCCGATCGCAATAGCCGGAAGAGTGATTGAGCCTGTTGGTATTATCATCGTCCCGACCGGGGAACCTATTCCTTGCGAAGATGGCGTCTGCACATCATTCTCTGATTTCAAGAAAACAGTAAACGCTACCCCGGCCAGCTCGGTGGAAGAGGTTAACGCCCAGATACCCTTCTTGGCACTGTCCTCTCGCGAGTCTCTGTCTCTTATGCGCTGAAACCCGCTCAAACCATAAGCAGTAATGGCACAGATGGGGCCGGTCTTTTGTGAAAGCGGTACGCCATTGTGTGGTAGCGTCTTAATAATTTTTCCATCTTGAGAGAAATGGGTACATCCATCCGGATGGTAGGAAAACTTGATCCCGTGTTTGGTTGTTCCCACCGGGTTAAACCCGCGGACCGAAAGAGTGCCGCTATCATTCCGAACCCCGCTGGAAACTCCGATCAAGCCGTCTCGGTTGAGGTACGGAAGATGTATGAATATGCTGCTGTCCTTTTCAGAGTAGCCAAGCGAGAAGATTTTATGGGTTCCGGAAGGCGTTTCTATGGCTATGACGTGTCTCTTCGATTCGTGAACGCCCATGAATAGTCCTAGTTCACTTGATCCAAGAAGGCCCGCAATCTTGTCGTTCGACCGCGCGCATTGAGCGAGCACAGCCCTTTATAAAGATGGTCCTTCCAAGCTCGCTCGTTACTCCCTTTCAAGGGGTGGCCTGGTTTGGTCCCCAACTGCGCACGTCGAACGACCACTGCTTCATCGTGGGGGTTCCGTGAGCTCGGGGGACTAAGCCAGGCCACCTCTTTCTCAATCTGCCATCTGGCCTTCTTGAAACAGCTGATTCAAAATCGCATTTTTTTGTTCGGGATCTTTGTAGTACTTGAGCGCCTTCGCGAAGTTGTCCAGGGCGCTCTCTCGTTTCCCCTTTTGGGAATAGTATTCGGCAATGCCGTGGTAGGCCCGAGGATCTTGATCGTTGGACTTGAGGGCTCGATTGAAAGCTTCGTAGGCGGCCTGCATATGTTGTCTGCCCAACGCCAACCAGCCGAGCGCAGAATGAGCCGGACCGAAGTTCGGATCGGCGAGGAGGGCTCCTTCGTACTCCTTCTGCGCCAGGTCCAAACGGCCCCTCGTTTCATAGAGGCTTCCCAGCGCGAAATGCACTGCTGCGTCCTTGGGGTTCAGGCGCAACGCCTCTTTGTAGGACTGCAAGGCCGGCTCGAATTTGCCCTGCTCGGCGAGCGCGCAAGCGAGGTTCGCATGGGCCACCGAGTCGTTAGGATGCAACTTGATCACTTCGCGATATTGGGGGATGGCCATCTCCAACCGGCCCTGCTCTTGATAGGCCACGCCCAGATTGGTCCGCGCCGGCACATAGGAAGGATCCAGTCGGACGGCTTCGCGGTATTCCTTGATGGCCATTTCGAGATGGTTGGCCCGCTCATGAATCTGCGCGAGAAAATAATGGGGGTAGGCGGACTGGGGCGCGAGTTTGGCCGATTCCTTGTAGGACGCGACCGACTGTTCGGATTGGCCTGATTGGGCCAGGAACAATCCCATCACGAGATGGGCGTGAGCCTGCTCGGACTGTCGCGCGACGAATCCTTCGACCCACTCTTTGACCTGGGCAATGTCGTCGGATTCTTGCAAACACTTCGGGTGAGTATTCCAAGCTTCGGCGAACTCCCCTCGGAGCAGATGGATCACGTTCAGGGCAAAATGGGGCCGAGGATCCCGGTCTGTGCCGGTGAGTGGGTGGCGGGCCCAGGCTAGTGCAGCCTGCTGCGCCTGATCCCATTGGCCTTCCAACAGGGTCGCTTCACAAAGTGCCTGATAGTCGGCCATCGGGGTCGGTCGTATGGATTATCTGGTAAGGGTATCCTCAATGTCCGGCGAGGTGGCCTGAATGCGATCCCCGAGTGAAGGATAGCGCGCCGCAAGCTTTTGTTTCATCAACCAGGCCACAGTTCGGTATGACCAGTGGCCTTTCACACCGGAGCGAAGTCTCGCGATATACTCGGCTTCGGCATAGTCCATTTTGAAGAGGCACCGCACCTTGAATCCGAACGGTGTCGCATAGAGCGATCCCTCCGCGCTCGTTTTCTTGAGCTGCTCGATGTCCGAACGGACCGCGTCCATCGCCTGTCGGTACTCCTGATCCAATCCCGCTTGCACGAGCGGCGTGGGGACCTCGTACCCGTGTATCGTCGTAAAGTTCTGCTGAATCTGTTGACAGCGCCGATGCCGATGCATGTCGCGCCAGCCTCCGATATCCATCAGCACATCGAACGTGAAGGCGTAGCCGCTGCGGAATTCTTTGATGAGTTCGTCGTAAGGTCCTCGTGTACTCATCGCCACGTCGATGGCCTCCTGCTTCTGTTTATCCGTCCAGGTGCGGACGACCGCGAGGAGGCTCCGATAGGGTGCATGGGAGACCCGGTACAGCAAGGTGGTGACGATTTCGTCCAATGGATCGTGGGGGTCGATGAGGTCCACCGGCTCCGGCACACCCCAGGACGTTGGTTGATCTAATCCGGTTCCCCGGAGCGCCTCCTTGGCGTATCTGGCCAGGTCCTGGTAGACCGAAGCTTGATAGTCGTTCGACTTAGCATGGCGAGCGAGCGTCGGCGCGAGGGGTTCATGTGCTCCAGCTGCCTGACCACAGAGCTCGCCCCAGAGGTTTACTGGTGACCGTTGGCAGGCATCTTTGAGTTCGTCTCCGATCGCGCGCAACTCTGGTAGTTGGGACGACAACAGTCTGGTGATTTGCTTCTCCAACGTCCGGATGCTCACGACTTGCCCGACGTTTGTCCGCGCCGAGAGGGGCAGGAGATACCGCGTCACATCGAATGCGCGCGCGGCAATCGTTCGTTGGTAATCGACCGGTTTCATCGACTCGGGGCGCGGCTCACGCTCCGAAATAAATTGTGTTAGGGGTTGGTGTAAGAGCCGATAGATCTCGGCGAGGCTGCGGAGAATGCCCTGGTAGGTGCCTTCCGTCTCCGACCCTCGAATGGAATCCGGCACGAACCACCCACCGGACGCAAAGTTCTGATACCGGCTCGATTTCGCCTGGCCATCCCATAAAGGCTCATCCTCGAGTCGAATTGCGGCGAGTTCTGAGATGTCCTCGAAGCAGATGATGACATGGCCCAAATCGGCGATCGAAGCATGGCCGTAGTCGAAGTAGAACTGATCCCAGAACTTTTCGGAAGAATGTCCGTGCACCCAGCGGAGGCTGCTCTCGATAGAGTCGGGCGAGCGGCTGTAGCGGGCCAGGGCGTAAGCGGATTTCTCGGGCGGCATCGGTGCGAGCGCGATGACGCGGCGGGTTGGTTGATCTATACTCATGAATCATCCCCTGACAGCACGTGAGCGGCGAACTATACGCCCGCGCGCCGGTCGGCGCAAGAAGGCGCGGTGCCCTTCATCGAACATTGCTGATGAAGCGGCAAAACCTCCGAACGTGCGGTCTTGCGAACGACGCTTCACGGTTGACGAGCGACTGCCTTCGGCCTGCGTTGACTTGCCTGCAACCCGTCGTTATAGTCCCGAATCTTTCTAGGAGTTTGCGGAGAAACTGTTGTGGCACGATGAAAATTCAATTGTCCCCATTTCGATGACAATAGGAAAATGCCACGCAGGATGATCAAAAAGGCTGTCCAGCAAGGCCGCAGCGAGTGAAGACCGGAGGCGTACCCTCTGGGGTACGTTGAGGATCTGAAC
>JAENWB010000058.1:0-6557 GCA_016650275.1 Nitrospiraceae bacterium
CTTTACTCACTGGCAATTGACCACGCCGAAGAGCGGAGAAAGTCGACGTGTCGATATGTCGCGGGAATTAACCCGGACGCTCAAAGACCTGCTGCTTGAGCGTCAGGTCGACGCAGGTGCGACAGGAACCGAAGTTCCCCTCTGGATCTTTCCGAGCGAGACCGGGGGTTTACTGCACCCGCATAACATTCGCGATCGTGTGTTTTATGGGCTGTTGACAAAAGCCAAGCTGCGACGGGTGCGCTTCCATGATCTCCGCCATACATTCGCCTCGCTGCTTCTCCAGAACGGCGAGAGCCCGGTGTACGTCAAAGAGCAAATGGGTCATTCCTCCATCCAGGTCACTGTGGATTGCTATGGTCATCTAATTCCAGGGGGGAACAAACAGGCCGTCGACCGGCTCGATACCCCTCTCGCGCAGTCGGCTTTTCATGCCGAATCCGCAACCCCCGCGCAACCAAGCAGGGAAGCGGAACGGACGATTGCGAGGGGAACCCAGGTCAATCAAGCAGTTAGCAGGAGAAGGTATGGGGTGAGTGACGGGTTTCGAACCCGCGACCTCCGGATCCACAATCCGGCGCTCTAACCAGCTGAGCTACACCCACCATACGGAGAAGACACTCGACACAGGGTCAGTGATGGAGGGGATCTTAACAAAGAGAGAAGAAGACCCGCAACTCGATGCCGGCCTGTTCAGCCCCGTGCATCGAAGGCCGCCTGCATTTCCGTAAGAATTGCGGCGGCGGCGGTGGCAGGAACCGCAGCATCTCTAATGGGTCGGCCGATCACCAAGTAGTCGGCCCCCGCAGAAATCGCCTGGGTCGGCGTGGTTGCCCTGGCATGATCATCGACATCTTTGCCGGCTGGACGCACACCGGGCGTAACGATCAGAAACCGCGGACCAACTTTGGGACGGAGGATCGCCGGTTCTTCGCCCGAGGCCACAACCCCGTCACAGCCAACCTCGGACGCCAATAAGGCGCGCGCAGTGACCAAGTCCTGGACGCTCCGTTGGATGCCCATATCGCGAAGATCCTGGCTGTCAAAGTTGGTCAGCACCGTCACCGCCAACAGTTTCAGTGTGGACTCTCCACGGCCTTGAACGGCTGCGGCCAGCGCCTTCCGGTTTGCATGAACCGTCAAGAATTCCACGCCCATGGCCGCAACCCGTGCAGTGGCCCGACGAACCGTTTCCTCAATGTCGAGGAACTTGAGATCCAGGAACACCCGCTTACCCTGCTTGATCAGGCGTTGAACCATCTCCGGTCCGGCGGCTGTGTAGAGTTCGAGTCCGACCTTCACAAATACGATCTGGTCATGCACTCGTTCGAGCAGCCGCTCGGCTTCATCGCTTGAGGGCACGTCGAGGGCCATGATTAAGCGGTCACGGGCAATGATGGTTGACACGGGTTTGTCCTTTTGAAGAATGGATCATCTTGACGCTTCATTGATCCGTATGGTAGAAATACGCTCTTTTTCTAGAGGAGTCTACTATGCCGGTTGTACATAAATCGACGATTCGCCGAGCCCGCCAGGCCATTAAGCGGCACGACCGTAACCGTGCGACGCTGGGTGCCCTCAAGAGCCTCGTAAAGAAAGTCCAAGCGGCCGTGGCTGAGAAGAAGGTCGAGGAGGCGAAGGTAACGCTGCGCCAAGCCACGTCGGCCCTCGGCAAAGCCGTGACAAAGGGTGTGATGAAACCAAACACGGCCTCGCGCCGGGTTGCTCGCCTCACACTCCATGTCAACGCCTTGTCTGCTTCCCACTCGTAATCGTTCGCACGTTCGATATGGTTCTCGCCCTCACCGGTTGCGGCACTTCGGCGCCACGACTCGGTGAGGGTGGACATGCATTGGGCTGCGCACGATCGCATAACTGCAACAAGACGCCTTCAAGAATTCTCGCAGGACGTCCACCGCTTCCGCCCTTCAGCTTGGCATCGGCATCCATGAATAACCGAAGCGCCTCATGCAAATTGGCGTCAGGAAACTGCTCGAGAAATGCTCCTACCTTGTAGTGATCCATACGCAACGTCCGAGCGGCCTCCCCCTCACGGCCTCCCTGCCGTGCGACTTCCTTGACCTTCCACAATCTCCGGTATTGCCAGGCCAGTGAGCCAAGAATTCTCAGTGGAGCCTCCCCCGCTTCAAGGTTCCTCGCCAGAATCGCCAACACGCGCCCGCGGTCTCGCGCGCCGATCGCCAACGTCAAATCAAACACCGAGGCACCGGGCTCTGTTCCGCGCAACGTCGCCACATCGCCGGCGGTGACAGCCTGGCCTGGCGAGACATACGCAGCCAGCTTTTCTAATTCACGCCGAACCGAATAGAGCGAACCACCACAGGCTTCTTTGAGTAAATCAATGGCCTCCTCGTTAAGGCGGATCCCGACTCGTTCAGCCTCTTGCCTGAGCCACGGAAGCCACTGTGCCTCTCTAAGGGGTGAACAATCGACCGTCACCGCGGCCTTCGCAAGGGCCTGCGTGAACTTGAGTCGTCCGTCAAGTTTCGGCGCGACGAAAATTACGGACGTGGAGTCATTCGGTTCCTTCAGATAGGGAAGGATCGCGTCGCACTCCCGGGCCGGAAGTTTATCGGCCGCTTTCACCACCACCACTCGCCGAGCCGCAAACACGGCTATTTCTGAGGCACAAGTGACAATCTCTGCCCCGCTCACGTCGTCTCCATAGAACAGATCGCAATTGAAATCGCTCTCGCCCTCTCCCAATAACGCGGTCTTCAGCGCACCCAGGGCCCTATCACGCAGCAAATCTTCCTCGCCGACCACCAGGTACAAGGGCGCAACCGTTCCTTGCGCGAGCTGCGCATTGAGCTGAGCATGAGAAATAGCTGAGGCCATTGTGGATATCCGATTTATTTGATGTTGGTGTCCGCGTTGTCCGACGCTGGAAGCGCGGGCGGCTTTGCCAGCTGCCCTGATTCCAACTGGAGCAGAAAGCGGGATGCCAGGTCCTCGGCGATGAAACGTCCGGCTTGTTCCAAGGCCCGGTTCTGCAGGACACGGTTGAGTTGAAGATCGGGCGTCACGTAGAATTCCGAGGCACCCTTCGCAGTTTGCGCCCACACGACCCGTTGCGTCCTGGTCTCCTCCACCTTGACCATTACCACGACCTCTGCGCGGCTTTCGAGCGTGGTGGTCTGGCTGAAACTGAGCGTCGGAAGACTGACCCAGAGAATTTGCCCGGACAGCACAAGATCGGCCGCCTCCACATCCGAAACGATCTGCGCCCCGCTGCCCGAGGAAAATTCATGGCGCAGATAGTTGGTATAGCGGACCTCCAGGTTGGGCTCGAAACTTTTATTCTCCAAAGTCCGCACCACCAACCTCGGTGGTGGTGACGTAGGAGAGGAGGTCGCTGCCGCTCTTCCGATCGTAGGCCCGGCTCCCTCCACACGAAATTGATAGCCGCACGCGCTCAGCGAAAGACTCAGCGCCAAGTACAAAGTAAAAAGGCAAAAGTAAAAAGTTCCGGAGCATCCACTTTTACCTTTTAACTTCACACTTTTTACTTGCCGCATAGGCTACACCACAAAGTTCATCAGCTTTTTTTCGACATACACAATCTTTTTCGGCTCCTTGCCCTGCAGCCACTCCGCGATCTGCGCGCGAGCCAGCCCTTCGATCTGCGCGCGAGTGGCGTCGGCTCCCACGTCGAGTTTGGTCCGCAACTTTCCATTCACCTGGATCGGAATGGTCAACCGATCGCTTATGGTCAAGGCCGGGTCAAAGATCGGCCAAGGCTGCTGAGAGATGCTCGGCTGGTGGCCCAGCACCTCCCACAATTCTTCCGCCAGGTGAGGGGCGAAGGGTGCCAGGATCAGGACAAAAGGTTCGAGCAAGGCCCGAGAGCGCTGCTCGGCCTTCGTCATCTCATTTGTAAACATCATCATCTGGGAGATCGCAGTGTTGAACCGCAACGCGTCGATATCTTCAGTCACCTTCTTGATCGTCTGGTGGAGCAAGCGCTGCTGTTCGAGAGTAGGAACCGTCCCCACCACAGTACTCGATACATGGCCATCTTCATTCACCATGAGTCGCCAGGCCCGTTCAAGAAACCGCGTGACCCCTTCCACGCCCCTCGTACTCCAGGGCTTGACGGCCTCCAACGGGCCCATGAACATTTCATAGAGCCGCACCGCATCGGCCCCGAACTGGTCCATGATCTCGTCGGGATTGACGACATTGCCGCGGGATTTCGACATCTTCTGATTGTCTTCTCCCAGCACGATCCCCTGATGCACGAGCTTCTTGAATGGCTCCGGTGTACTGACCACCCCGATGTCGTACAGGACCTTGTGCCAAAAACGCGCGTAGAGCAAATGCAGCACGGCATGTTCGCTGCCGCCGATGTACAGATCCACCGGCATCCAATAACGCTCCTTTGCCGGATCGACGAGCTGGTCCTGATTCTTCGGATCGATAAAGCGCAGATAGTACCAGCAGGAGCCGGCCCACTGAGGCATCGTATTGGTTTCACGGCGCGCCGGCACCCCACTGGTCGGGTCGGCGGTCGTTAGCCAGTCGGTTAAATTCGCGAGCGGGCTTTCGCCGCTCCCGGACGGTTTGAAATTGCTGGTCTCCGGCAACAGCAGCGGCAGCTGCTCTTCCGGAAGCGGAAGGGCCTGGCCATCCACCCACACAATAGGAAAGGGCTCACCCCAATAGCGCTGACGGGCAAACAGCCAGTCTCGCAACTTATAGTTCACCGCCTTACGACCCTTGCCGTGCGATTCTAACCAGTCCGTGATTTTCGGAATCGCGTCATCCGGTGTCAACCCATTAATGGTAAAGCCGCCATCCGACGTACTGGAATTGACGACGGTGCCTTTATCGGTCGCGACGAACGCCTCTTTTTCAACGTCACCGCCCGCGATCACTTCGCGGATCGGCAAGGCATAGGTCTTCGCAAAGGCCCAGTCGCGCTCGTCGTGCGCGGGCACCGCCATAATGGCCCCGGTGCCATAGCCCATCAACACGTAGTCGGCAATCCAAATGGGCAGCGGCTCGTTGCTTACCGGATTCACCGCATAGCCGCCGGTGAAAACCCCGGTCTTTTCCTTTTCCAGCTCCTGCCGCTGAAGATCGCTTTTTCTGGAGGCCGCCTCGCGATAGGCGGTGACCACGGTGCGGCGGTCGGCGGTCGTGACAACCGCCACTAACGGATGCTCCGGGGCCAACACCATATAGGTCGCGCCGAACAAGGTGTCGGGCCTCGTCGTAAAGATCCGAACCGTACCGGGCGCGCCGGCCAAGTAAAATTCGACTTCTGCGCCGATCGATCGGCCGATCCAATTCTTCTGCATCTCCAATGTACTGGCCGGCCATTCGACCAGCTTCAAATCTTCGAGGAGTCGATCGGCATAGGCCGTGATCTTCAATACCCACTGGCGCATCGGCTTACGCACCACATCGAACCCACCGACTTCACTCTTGCCATCGATAATTTCTTCATTCGCGAGCACCGTCCCCAGCGCGGGACACCAGTTCACCGGCACTTCCGCCACGTAGGCCAACCCTCGCTCGAACAGTTTCAGGAAGATCCACTGCGTCCAGCGGTAATAATCGGGGGCGATCGTGCTGATCTCACGTTCCCAATCGTACGACAGACCGACCCGTTTCATCTGGCGTTTGAACGTCGCGATGTTCTGGGCTGTCGTGATGGCAGGATGGACGCCCGTCTTCACCGCATACTGTTCGGCGGGGAGCCCGAATGCGTCCCACCCCATCGGATGCAACACATTGAAGCCCCGCATACGTTTGTAGCGGGACACGATATCCGTCGCAATATAGCCTTCGAGATGGCCGACGTGCAGGCCCGATCCTGAGGGGTAGGGGAACATGTCAAGGCAGTAGAATTTTGGCATGGCCTGGTCGTCAGCGACGCGGAAGGTCCGGTGCTGCTCCCAATAGGCCTGCCACTTCACTTCAAAAGCGTAATGATCGTAGGTCTTGCTCATGGTCTCAGGGGCGGGTTCAAGAGAGGAAGGACTCTAACATAGACCTCTCAGGCTCAACAAGATTTGCGAGTGTCGCGGGAAGAGGTCTTTGCTATACTACGCACTGCGATGGGACTCTACAGCCACCACATTTTCCCCCGCCTCATGGACTGGGTCATGGCGGGAGAAGAGTTCCGTCGCTTGCGCACGGATTTGCTCTCTGGCCTCCATGGTGAGGTGTTGGAACTGGGAATTGGGACCGGGCTGAACCTGCCGCATTATCCCAAGACCATTACTTGGCTCCATGCGGTTGACCCCGCCAATCTTCTTCCCAAGATCATCACGGAACGCAGCACCCGTCAGTCCTTTCCCATTCGCATCCAACATGTCACCGCTGAGTCATTGCCCTATGACGACCGATCCTTTGATTTCGTCGTCAGCACCTGGACCCTCTGCACTATTCCCGATCCTGTGAAGGCGCTACGAGAAGTTCGTCGGGTCCTCAAGCCGAATGGACGTTTCCTCTTTCTGGAACATGGGCGAAGCGAAAATGAGAAGATCGCGGTCTGGCAGGACCGGCTGAATCCCGTTCAGAACATC
>JAENWB010000059.1:0-8451 GCA_016650275.1 Nitrospiraceae bacterium
ATCGGCTGGAAGATGGGGTCTGCATCCAGGACCGCTTTCAACGATTCTGCCCCGATGAAGAACTGCCAGATGTCCGGAGTCTGACCGGGAATTTCAGCAAACCATCGTTTGGCTTCCGTCAGTTGCTCCAAGAGCGCCCGATTGTCTCGATCCGGGGTGAACAGCAAGCTGTAGGCTTTAGTGTATTCAGCCATGAATTTATCGAGCGGCAGGTCGGCGAGCGTAAGCGCCTCTTCGGCATCTTGATAGGCCACCCGAATATCTGAGTCGTCAAAGTTACGGTTCCAGGCCACTTTGTTGATGCGAGACCAGGCCAGTTGCAGTAAGGCTTCAGCTCTGCCGGCTCTTCGCTGAACCGGGATGGCTTTGACTAAGGATTGGTGAGTCTCGATGGAGGCTTCCTGATCGTTATTCCAGCGTAAGGCCACGCCTAACCGAAATCGGTTATCGAGTTGCTCTGGCCGTACGAGGGCCAAGGTTTGCATGGATGACAGCATGCGGTACAGGTAGTCGGCGGTCGTCGGTTTGTCGAACCCACCCATCTCCATCCCCAGTGACAGGTCCATGCGCTCTGCTTGGGCGTAGATGTTCCAGAAATGCTCGTTCACCACCAAGGCAAGCGCCGGATCCCTCACCGTGAGTTTGTGGAAGGGGATGGCCTCGCGCAGGACAATGGCATAGAGGTGTCGGCTCAGCACCATGAGGGCCTCGGCCTGATGGGGATCGATGATGAGTACTCGGTTCAACATGGCCACGCGGTCACGCAGTTCCGGAAAGGTGGCCGCACGAGCGGCCCCGGCGATCAAGAGACCCGGGAGATCCGTCGGTCCCCACCAGACTAGCGAGTCGGGGAGGGCCCGGCTGGTTTCCGTGACGAACGGAATCTTCTCTTGGATGCCACTGCCCAAGACGGTACCGCTGGTGACGGGAAGGTTCACGACCGCCTGGTCGCCCGCGAAGCCGTGTTTCTTCAGTCCGGAGAGGACAACCCACTGGGTGGTAATTTCCTTCAGCGCGCGTCTGGTCCGCTTAATCGTACTGGTCCATTTGACTGAACCGGCTGCGTAGGTCAATGGAGCGGTCAGGGGATCCTGGTAGCTGACGGACAATTTTACTAAGGTGGTCGGCACCGCCACGATCGGGCCATTCGCTCGAAGACGGAACGAGGCCGACGGGAGCGGCGTGCTTCCGACAATGTGGATATGGAATCCGGTTCCCGGCGGTGTCAGACCCAGCGAGTCGGTCACGAATGCCGAGGCGGGATAGCGGTTCAGGTCTTCACCGAAAAAGACCAGTTCGCCATTACTGGGCCACAAGACCTCCATGCCGACATCGCTTCTGATGAGGGTGGAGGCATGGGCCTCTCGCAAACGCTGCCAGCAGGAGTCGTAGACAAGGTCGGAGTCGGCCGGATAGGTCTTGATGCCATGGGGGGCGGCCGCCACGAGGGGATACTGACAGGCGAAGTCGAGCTGGCCGACGCCCACCTTATTTCCCGTTCCCATGGCTTCGGCGTAACGCTGAGCCGTTGCTTCAGCTGAGGTGACGGATTTCTTTGACTTCTTCGCAGCGGCGGCTGATGCCGATGAGGCCTCGATCAGGGTCATCGCAGTGACAATCGACAGAGTTCCGGCGAGGAACAGGATCGTGAACCAGCCACGTTGGAGGAACCGCAGGCGCATCATGTCGGACAGTCTCCCAATATAATAAAGGACGAGAAGAAGGTGGTACTGTACCATGCTGCTTTGAGGAGCTGAAAGGGGCTAGGGAAACCGATTCATCGGTTAGCAGGCTGTTGAAACAGTCGCTCTTGAAACCCGTGAAGTGTATCTCGTTATTCGCACGAGACTCGCGAGACTTGCGCGAAAAGCGGGACGGGTCGGAAGTTTCATCTTCGCGAGTCGCGCCTGTCGCGCCTGTCTTGCTCACGATTCACGAATCACATTCGTAGAGGACGACCTATCTTCTTGTTATTCGACCACGATCACGGCCTGCATGTCATGACCCGGCATGTCGCACAGATAAGAGAAGGTTCCGGTACGTGACGGTGTGAACTGAATCTCAATCAGGCCCTCAGGCGGGATAATTACCCGCTTGAGTCCCTCTGGACCGAACTCCGGGGCTCCGTTGCCGCCCACGTTGAGGTCGACGCCGAAGAAGAGCTCCTTGGCCACCACGGTATGGAGTTCCGTATCGTGGTTGCGGAACCGCAGCATTGTCTTTTGATCATGATGTAAGAGGACGTGATGTGGCGTGAACATCCGCCAGCGGATCTCTACGGTGACCGATTCCACCTCGACTTCGGTTGGGAGCGCGTTAGGAGCCTGTCCGACATTGCCGTTCGTGACGAGGCGAAGGAGGTGCGGCCAGATGCAAGGCCGCAGGCCCGGGAAAACTGGAGGTGTATTCACTGGAATACATTGAGAATTTTTTTGGGCTGAGAACGACGCAGATGGCCGCGGATCGTTCGCCACAGTAGAAAGGCCAATGTCGGACAGGCTCCTTGTGGGAGTCGCTAGTAGCAGAGCCAGGCATATGAGCCCGAGCGCGCCTCTCACCGTGCGTTGGCCGCATCGAGGATCGTGCGGCGCATGTTCACCCGCTCGACCGACGTCAACTGTGGGGCTGGACGATGTCGGCAGAGCGTGACGGTGTGCTGGAGGGAGGCGATGAAGACTTCGCAATTCGGACAGGCTCCCAGATGTCGGCGTATTTCACGGCAAATGTCGGACGGGAGTTCATCGTCGATATAGGCAGACAACTGCCGGAGAAGATCCACGCAATGGCCTTGTCCATGCGAATGGCGGTGCGAAGATGGCTTAGACATTTTCTTTGGCGCCGCCGTCTTTTTCTTGGTCATGAGCGCAAGCCTCCAGACTTGTGGTCATCGTGGTGGGTGATGCCGCGGGCGCTGAGTTCCCGCCGCACAAACAAGCGTGCTCGGTGCAGTCGCGATTTTACGGCGCGCTCATTCAAGCCCATGATGGTCCCTACTTCTTTGGCACTCAATCCTTCCATATCGCGGAGCACCAGGGCTATCCGATATTTTTGGGGCAATTTCTCGATCGCCTGGTCGAGGGCCTGCCGGAGTTCCTTGTTCTGCAGTGCCTCTTCGGGGCTGAGCCCGTCCATCGGAACCTGGAGGCGAAACTCTCCTTCCGATGTAGGCACAAATTCATCGAGCGACAGCTCGTGTTCCGGCTCCCCTTTGCGCTTGCGCCGCATCCGTATACAGGCCCGTGAGGCGATGGTGTACAGCCAGGTGGAGATCCGAGCCTCGCCTCGAAAATCTTTGAGTCCTCGGTAGGCATTAAGAAAGGTTTCTTGAACGAGATCCTTTGCCGATTCCGATTCTCCGCACAACCGATGTGCATACCGATAAATCAGATCGACATGGTCTCGGTACAGCCTATCAAATTCGTCAGGCTCTCGCATGGCTGGCTGTTGAGGAGGTGTTTTGGGAGCAGTGGTGCGCATGGCTGGCGCGGAGTCTAGGGAGTTGGCTGAGGCCTGTCAAGCAAACCTAGCAGGATGCTGAAAAAGTCCGCCAGCAGGAGGGGACGGCCCGATGAGTCCCCTTGTGCTCGCGCAACGCGCGGTCTCAGAAGAATGAGGAGGGAGCAGCCAGGTACCCTTTTTGCTCGCAGAACGCGCACGATGAGACGGTGCTCGTTCGATGCGCGCAGTAAAGGGCAACCTCGGCCACTCCCTCCAGGGGAGGCATGAGAAATCAGAAAGCCATCGCCCTGGCTTATGGCACGTCTCGGCGTGCCAGTGCGTGGGCGGGTGAGAGATCTAGCCTTTTTGAGCATCCTGCTTGGTCAGGGCCGCTATATTTAACGGCTGTTGTCGGTTAGGGGATTGGTGAGGCACTGCGTCGGGGAGTTGATGTTTCAGTGGATGGGAACGTGACGGCCACATGCTCATTGTCGATATGCAATGTCAATGGTTGTCCCACTTTCACACGAGGGATCCCGATCTTGGAATTGAGCATGACTAGGCCGATGGGGGTGCGGACAAAGACGAAGTTGGATTTGAGCTTGGACACGGTTCCCGAGAGGAGGAGTTGCACGTCGGAACCGGCCGGCGGGGTTTGGCTGACCTGCAGGTCGTACTGTAAATCATGCATCCCGATGATGGTATTCGTTTCATCGACTTCGACGGTCAGCGGATCTCCTTCGCGATAGTTGGTAAGGCGTTCTTCTTGTGTGCCGACATGGATAGTCTGGTCACCGTCAGGTCCCCACCAGCGTAACGTTCTCGGAGCATCGGTCCCGGACGTCATTGGCCCGCTGAGGTAGCGATGGACCAACGATCCGTCGGTTCTCTTTCTGATCTCGACGATGGAATGGCGCTCGTGCACCCAAAAGTATACTTCCTGCGACGCCTTGAGATCCTTCAGCGTTGTTTTGGAAGTGAGGGTCAGCAGTCCGATCGGGGTCTTGAGAAAGACGATCCCGGCCTTGGTCCGCCACACTGTTCCCCGTAACTGTATGAAAGGATCAATCGTGACTGGGTCAACGACGGCAGGGGTTGGAGCAGGGGTGTCAGCGGTTGGGAGTGAGAGCTCTCCGTCTGGCGCAGGTGGTTCCTCGGCACGGACGGGGCCGAGGAGGGTGAGGACGACTACCCCGGCGCAGAGGGTCTCGATCGCACGTCGCTGCAGTCTGCGAAGAGAGGACTCGCGCATTCCAGGGGTCTGCGAACTGTCGCGAACCGCAGGGAGAGGAGTCTCTGTAGGTGCGGAATGCATCATCCGCTTGAGCGAATACCATGATGTCTACGAGGAGTCAAGGCGAAAGCCGCCACGACAGTGACTCGGAAGGCGATGCCCTTACGAAATTGCGCCACTGATGGAAGCGTGAACGTCGGCTAGCGGGTGGAGAGGTTGTGAATTCGCGGCTACACAAGGAGTGGAGGGCAGGGGGTTGAGGGTCAGGATGACCCGGATCTCACCGTTGGTTGAATTCGGCACACCGAACCCTGTGAGCAAGAGGGGAGGTGTGACCATGTGACAGATGCGGCGCATTTCGAACTGTGCCAAGTCCTGCGCCTCGCTTCGACGATGGAGTTGCGCCAGCACGTCATAACAGAACTCCGTGAGGATAGACGGCATGGATTCCGGCGCCAACTGCGGCCAGAGCTCATGGGACTTACCGAACAATGCCAGCAGTGCACGGGCTGGTTCATTCATGTGCAGGATGCGAGCGGACGAGGAAAATACAATCATGCCCGAGTCAGGGGAAGAGAGAAGGGGCGGGGAGTCGGCTTGGTTCTGCGGAGATGAGTGTGGCACGCGTGTCCTTTCGGGGAAATGCTCTCCGGACTGTGCAAGAGTTGCACCTACGGTAGGGATGGAGGAAGCGCGATTATCCTGCGAATACTGAACACAATGAAACGCCCGAAACCAGGTTGCGCACAAAGATGGTGTCGTGGTGGCGGAAAATGAACCAGCCCGCATTATCCACGAGAGTTCGCGACGAAACCGCTGAGACGCCACGCGAGACGGGCGCGCGGAGCCGAGAAGGAGGGAAGCATACTTGACACAGTATGTTGACTGACTGAGCGGCGAGCCCGCCCGCCGTCAGGTGCGTCGCCACCGCGCTTGCGAGGTCGAGCGCCCCTTGTATGATCCTGGCGCGAAGAAAGAATACCGCAATGAGTTCTGATTTTCGTATCGGCGGTTGCAGTAGAAGTCTTCGTGAATAATGCGGGCTAACTATTTCTTCCGAACCAGCATGCGAATCGGGGTTCCCTCGAATCCATATTCCTCGCGGAGTTGGTTTTCGAGGAAGCGGAGGTAGGCGGGCGTGATATTGTCCGGGTGGCCGACAAACAACGCAAAAACAGGTGGCTGTGTCGCGACCTGGGTCATAAAGGCAGATTTGGTGATTTTCGTCGGTTTGCCTTTGCGCACCGGCAGGGGGTGGGTGGCGAGAATTTCCTGGAGGAACTTGTTCAGCGCTCCGGTCGGGATCCGTTTTGAAAAAGCCGCGAATACCCTATCAATGGTAGGAAAGAGTTGGCCAAGTGAATCGGGATTAGCCGCGGATGCGAAGAGGACTGGTGCCCAGGTCAGAAAGGGAAAGCGCCGCCGAAGTTCCAGTTCGACCTCCTGCCGGGCCTGGCTATCGCCCTCCCGAAGGTCCCATTTATTCACCAGCAGGAAACAGGCCCGTCCTTGCTTGATGATGATTCCGGCAATCTTGGTGTCCTGCTCGGTCACGCCTTCCGTGGCATCGAGTAACAAGATTCCGAGGTCGGATCGGCCGATGGCCAAGTGCGATCGGACCACGCTATAGCCTTCGATCCCCCGGTCGATCTTTCCGCGCCGACGAATACCGGCGGTATCGGTGAAGAGATACCGCTGTCCTTGATGGAGGGCGATCGAGTCGATCGAATCCCTGGTGGTTCCCGGCACGTCGCTGACCACCACTCGGTCTTCCCCAAGCACGGCATTCACCAGGGTGGATTTGCCGACATTGGGCCGTCCCACGACGGCAATGCGGGGCATCGTTGCCTTCTCAGGATTTTCATCAGGGATCGGGAGGAGCGGATAGATGGCATCCATGAGGTCGGAGACGCCGATGCCATGTTCCGCAGAAATAGGATAGAGCGTATCCGTGCCCAACTGATAAAAATCCGCCACGAGCGTTTCGACCTTGGGCGTGTCGATCTTGTTAATCACGACAAACAACGGCTTCGTCGTTCCGCGCAAGAGACGGACCACTTCCTGGTCCGGAGTCATCAGGCCGGTCCGGCCGTCCATCAGTAGGATCAAAATGTCCGCTTCCGCAATGGCGAGCTCAGATTGACGTTTAATGAGGGCCAGCATGCCTTCCGAGGCGGACGGGTCCAAGCCCCCCGTATCCACCAGGCGGAACGGCCGATTTCGATAGGTGGCGTCGGCGTAGTTACGGTCCCGCGTGACACCCGGAACGTCGTCCACGATGGCCGTTCGTTTGCCGAGCATGCGATTAAAGAGCGTCGACTTGCCGACGTTGGGGCGACCGATAATGGCCACAATGGGCGGGCGAGCCGTTGTGGCTGACGGTATCGGCACTGTCTGTAAGGGGGTGTTTTGGGTGCGTGGCATAGAAAATTGTATTTTGACCGTAACATAAGAATTTTGGCAAACACAACCATCGTCGGGTACACTCTCATCGAGATGACGCCATTTCAATTAAATTGGGACGAGATCGACGACGTCCTGCTCGATATGGATGGCACGTTGCTGGATCGACATTTCGACAACTTTTTTTTCGAGGAAGAGTTGCCGCGTCGTTATGCCGCGCTCCACGGGCTACTTCTTGACGAGTCTCGCGACACACTGATGGCGATGTACAACTCGGTCGAAGGTGAATTGGCCTGGACCGATCTGCATTATTGGACGCAGCGAGTGGGCATCGATGTCGTGGCCATGACCAAGGAACTGGACCACATGATCGGTTTCCTGTCTGGCGCAGAGGAGTTTCTGCAACACATTCGACAGCTGGGGAAGCGTGTGACAATTGTGACGAACGCGCATGAATCGGGCGTGGCGGTCAAAGTCGCCAAGACCGGGCTCGATCGGCATGTCGATCGAATCGTGAATGCGTTTGAAGTGGGGTATCTGAAAATGCGTCCGGAGTACTGGCCTAATTGCCAGCGATTACTGGGATTCGATCCGACAAGGTCTCTCTACATGGATGATGATGAGGGCTGTCTGATTGCGGCCAAAAAATTTGGCGTCGCCCATCTCATTCATAGTGCCAAGTCGAGTTCTCAGCTGCCTCCAGCCCCGCTCGCTCAGTTCGTCTCGGTCACCAGTTTTTCTCCCCTCCTCAACGGGCGGCCTGCGATCTAGCCCGGACTATTCATGAATACCTGCTCCGTCGTCCGATCCTCTCGCCCGGCAGGGCTTTTCTCGTTCGGCCTCCTCGACGGACTGCACGTACGCCTACGTCGGTCTCACTTGCGAGAAGCACAGGCGGGCTTCGGTCTCGAACGCCTCGCGACGGCATTCATGAATAATCCGAGCTAGCAGGATGCTGAAAAAGCCCGTTATTGGGTTTGCTTGGTTTGTCTCGTTTATTTGGTTGAACAAGACCAACTCATGAACTAAACCAACCAGATAGACTAGATGAACCAGATAAACCAACAGAGTTTTTCCGCAGCCTGCTACTCCGGTCGGGATGCTGTACCCTTGTACATCGCC
This sequence comes from Nitrospiraceae bacterium, assembly GCA_016650275.1. GTDB lineage: Bacteria > Nitrospirota > Nitrospiria > Nitrospirales > Nitrospiraceae > Palsa-1315. The sequence continues at coordinate 8,198 of JAENWB010000059.1, forward strand.
CCGCCAAGTCTGGGCACGCTCTGCATCTGGAACCGATCGAGGGTCATGAGCTTCAAGCCGGCTTGCGCGATGATGTGGTCGATCTTGCGGTTCAGATTGCAGCCACAACCAATGATGTTCTGAACGGGATTCAGCCGGTCCTGCCAGACCGCGATCTTCTCATTTTCGCTTCGCCCATGTTCCAGAAAGAGGAAACGTCCATTCGGCTTGAGGACCCGACGAACTTCTCGTAGCGCCTTCACAGGATCGGGAAT
>JAENWB010000060.1:0-6103 GCA_016650275.1 Nitrospiraceae bacterium
AATTGTATCCGAACAGGCTGCCGCATCCTGCTTGGTTTCGATGAACCCCTTTCCTTCCTGCGTCCATCGACTAGCACAACCCGATATCGCCATCACAGCACAAAAAATAAGAATCCATTTCATACACACCCCCTCTTGCATGAACGTTGTTAGTGACAATCTTCTTTGTGTCAGCGAGACGGGCGAGAAACGCGCGACACGAAGTTCGAAGTTCAGGGTTCGAAGTTCCGAACACTTTAGCCTTCAGCCCCCGAACCCTCACGTTTCGCCCATCCCGCCCCTCGCGCCCGGCTAAAACTCAGAACTCAGAACTTCTTCACCCGTCTCGCTCGGCCACCCTACGCCTTTGCCTCATGAACCGGCGACAACTCATTCATTCGGCCAACTATACAATACGCTCCTACCCTTTCCGACTTCCCTTTCAGACCCAATTCCCCTACCTTTTCAACGTCAAACCAACTTTCTACGTAGCGCAGCGTAGACTCTCCTATCAGAATTCGGCAGGGGCTGGTGGTCAGGCGTGGAATGACCAAGTCCTTGTCGTAACTCTCCAAACGGGCCGCCGTGTTGACCGTATCGCCGATCGTCGTGTACTTCATGCGGTTGGCGCTCCCCAGGCTCCCGGCCACGACGGGACCGGTGTAGATGCCGATGCGCATGCGTAACGGCTGCTGGCCCTGCGCGGCCATTCGTCCGTTCAACACGATCATCTTCTGCTCCATTGCTAAAGCGCAATCGACGGCATTGACGGCATCCTGGCGAATGGCCTGTTCGGTTTCACGAGGGATCGGCACGCCGAAATTAATTTTGACGCCATCACCGAAAAAGTCATCGACGACGCCGCCATGTTCCATCACCGTCGTGGTCATCATGTCGAGGTAGATATTCAACCAATTCATAAGCACTTCAGGGCTTTGCTTCTCGGAAATCGTCGAAAACCCCTGCAAGTCGGTAAACATCGCCGTCACGACCATGCTTTGTGATTTTGGCCTTCCGCCCTCCAGAAATTGTTCACGTTGCTCCCACAGCGATTCGGCCACTTGCGGCGACACGTGTTTGGAAAACAATTGCATCAACACGGCTTTCTGACCTTTTTCGCGCGATTGCTCTATAGCGGTCGACGTCATGGTCGATAAGGTTTTCAGAAGATCAATGTCCTCGCGGGTATAAAAGTGACCGGATTTTTTGTATCCGAGCGTGAGGGCCCCGGAAAATTGATCGTGGTAGTAAAGTGGAAGAGCCAAACTGGCGCCGAGTTCCTCGAACCGTTGGCCGCATGATTCTCGCACGGCACTGTAGCTGGGATCCTCCGCCACATCGTATTTCGTAATCAGCTTCTTTTCGCGAGCCAGCAGGGCCAGCAAGGGATCATCGGGAGACAGGCCGGGGTCCGTCATCTCCTCAAGAGGAGTCGTGTCCTGACCGAATTTGCCTCCGCGAAACGTGCTTCGGCATGTATTCGTACGTTCATCCAACACCACCACTCCGGCCCGATCGATGAACAAATCCGTCCGAACCGTGTGTATGATCTTCTCGATAAACGCCTGCACATCGACCATGGAGGTGAGCGCTTCGCTGACGCCCGCCACGGCCGTTTTGAAGTCGGCCCCTTTCCTGAAAAACATTTTATCGACACCCTGTTGCACTTTCCGGCTCACAGGGTTGAACGCGAACACCGTCAGCAGCGCAAAGAGGAAGGGATACACTTTCTCCGATGAGTCGCCCAGCAAGGGATCCAAGACGGTCGCTTTGACGACCGTCTCAAAGACAAAGTACGCTCCCAAAACGATACCGGTCATGAGAACGTACCCCACGGTGCGCTTGATATACGTATCCACGTCGAAGAGGTTGTGGTGGGTAATGGCATACCCAATGGCGACCGGGAACAGCACGACCGAGAACGCAAAGAGATTCTGCGTAATGAACAATTTGGTAAAGACCGTCATGAGAATCATGCCTCCCGATATCGGCAGAAAGGCGAGAGCAAATCCTAACAAGACGACCAATGCTCTCCGGCGCCCGATCACCGAGGGAGAACAGAAGAACGCATACGCACTGAAACCCACCATGGACAACGTGCTCAAGAGTGCGAAGATGCGTATATAATTGACGCTGTTGATGAGGTCCGACGACGACGCGGCGTAGGCATCCGTTGAACGCCCAGGTTGCATGACAGCCGCGACTGACAAGACATGAAAACCCAATAAGGCTCCCGAGACGAGGTAGAGAAACAGCGGTGCGATAGGCCACCGCCGGAGAAGTCCCGATTTCTCCGGAAACAGCCAGCTCAGATGTGTGCACAGAGCCGGGAAAAAGGCAATCCCGAACATATTCAGATGATAACTCCAGAGCGAACCGTTGCCGGCCTGCATCTCGAATCCGGTGATCATGTAGATTCCCGACACGGCGCAGAAAATCACAAAGATCCACGTCACCAGCGTGTTGGGCTTGAGGGCATACACCACGACTGCCATGCCCCAGAACAAGAGACTGACAGACAGCACGGGCAGGACGATTTTCAAGAAGTCCTTCAGCAGAAAGAGCGACACGGGCACTGATAGGTCTAAGACTTGTCCTTGCCGGTTTAATAATTGATAGGCAACAGTGTCGCCGGGTAGGAACCGGCTGAGGGCTTCTAAGATGTCCCTGCTGCTCGTGACCGGCCGCCCATCGACACTCAGGATCAGATCACGGTAATGAATTCCGGCCTGGAAAGCCGGCCATTGTAAATCCGCGAAAGAACCGACACCTCGATATCCGAAGATCAAGAAACCCGCGAAGGGCTTGTCGATCCACTGAATCGCGTGAACGATGCAAATGGTTCCCAGAACGACCAGGGCGCCCAGCAGACAGGCAAATGCCGCAAGGCCAATAATATCCCGCCGGCTTCGAGTACGAACCGCAATCGGAGAGAGAGATGCAGAAGACAGTTCTGGAGTCATATCCTCATTCCGCGCGATAGCGCCACGCACCGTAGCGCGTGACGTGCAAGACGTGCGAGAAAGGCGCGATTCGAAGTTCGGGATTCGAGGTTCGGGATTCAAAGTTCCGAACACTTCAGCCTTCAGCCCTCGAACCCTCACGTTTTGCCCGTCCCGCTTTTCCCGCCAGTCTCGCCCCTCGCGCCCGTCTAGAACTCAGAACTTCTTCGCCCGTTTCGCTCGGCTATCCTGCGCGATGTTCTCCGTTAAAAGAAGGCCTGCACGGTGAAACCGACGTATTGCGACTTCGGAGTTCCACCCTCTCCAGCAAACCGGTCACGATAAGACACTTGGACTACGAGGGGAAAAGGAAAATGTTTCTGGATCAACATTGGGAGGGTGCTATAGGTGAGTTGAAGAATGTAGATATGTTGTTGGACCTGCCCACGCGTATTATCATACTGTTGGTTCAATGAGCCATAATCGAGCCCCTTGTCTCCGGAGTAGTGATCCTTGAACTTGAACGTATATTGATAGAGGGGAGAAAAGTTGAGCCCTGGAATAAACAGGCCGAGCTTGCCGGACACTTCGCCCTGGATCTGATCGCCATACTTAATATTGACATCGTCTTTGGTATTGCAAAACGGGGAACCACCTGGGCACACGCGGAGCGTCTCTTTGGTGGGAAGATTCAAATCATACCGAACTGTGGTATTGATGAACCAGTCACCCGGATCCGGAAACCCTAAACGTTTGCCCAATCCGTCCTGCTGATGCATGTAATCCTGTTGGAATTGGAATAGGAGCGCGTACGCGCCTCTACCGAAAGCCGTGTCTACGAGATTGTCCGGATCATCGACCTTGCCGGTAGGGAGCCTGACTCCTCCGGTAAGCGCAGCCCTCAGGTCCTCTCCACGGTAGTATTGGTAACGCCCGCCAAGTTCAATGTCGCCGATCCCCGACTCTTCCCACGTCTGAATCGGTTTAATACCGAACTGCGCGCCAAGAAGATTTTGGATGTTCTGTGTTGTGGCCCGTGTAGTCCCAGGAACGAACAGCGGCGCAATCCCGCCTGGTACGCCAGGGTTAAATCCGATGTTGGCTCCCGATGACGCTGATGAATCGACCGACGCGTTGACCTCATTCTTGTACTGAAAATAAGGGATGTTGACACCGATGGAGAGCCGGTCTGTGACGCCATAGGCAGGCTGGAAGATCATTTCTGTAAGATGCCGCTCCACGGAGACATTGCTCCGCCCAAAGCTCGCGACACCGCCCGGCCCGAAGAACGCATTCAGCGGCGCAAGCGGGGGGATTAAGACACTATTCAAAGACGTATTGAAGGGCTGCGCATAGGGCACAGCATTTCCATCCTTGTCATAGCGCTGATCAAACGGAAAATAAAAGTGCGTGTCGACGAAGATTCTGGATAACCCTTTCGGGAGCACCACTGCATCATCCGCCAACAACGCCTGCTGCGGGACCAATCCGAGCAAGAGAATCCCGACGAAGACAACCACCTGCCGGGCAAGCGCCTGGTTCAGCCTAGTCATACCTGTCCTCCTTCTCCCGGTCTGACGCACGATAGCGGCAGCCGATACAACGCCAAGACACGGAATCTGTCCGGCACGCAGGCAGACAGCAGACAGAAGACTGCCACAGCGATCGAACAGGCGGCGAAGACATCCCCGTACTGTGTGTAGAACGTGCGTTCCCACGCCACCGGCAACGAACCTGTCAACACACCCTGCACAAAGAGCTCTTCCTGACCGGGGCCCTTCACCCGCGCAATGATTCGACCGAAGGGATCGATCAATGCCGACAGACCTGTATTGGCAGATCGAGCGATCGCCACTCGATTTTCCGCGGCGCGAAACACGGTAATCGCCAGTACTTGCTGCGGCACGCTGGTCTTGCCGAACCAGGCCTCATCCGTGGCGGTGACCATCACTTGCGCCCCGCGTTGGACGAATTCTCGAAATATCTCAGGGAACAGCGTCTCCCAGCAAATCACCGCAGCCACGGGCACACCCTGCACCGTAAACATGCGCGGCTCCTCGCCGGGCAGCGTGCCCCCCAAGACATTGCCGATGAATCGTGGCCAGGACACCCATTCCTCCAGCGGGACATACTCTGCAAATGGAACAAGCCTGTGCTTGCGGTAGGCGCCTTCGACGCCGCCGTAGGGAGAGAACAGCACCATGCTGTTGTAGTAGTCCCGACTGGATTGGGGGTGGCCGGAGAACTTCGCATACTCGGCACTGCCGACGAGTAAAAAGGCATGCGCCTCAGCCGCCACTTGGCTGACCTGCTTCCTCAAAATCGCGTGATTCACCACGTCGCCGGGGACGGCGGTTTCGGGCCAGATAATCAAGTCCGGTGAGCCTGCCGCAGCTTCGTGGGTCAGGCGGGAATACTCGCCGAGAATTCGCGGTTGTCCATACGGGGCCCATTTGTCCCGGGGAAGGATGTTGCCTTGAATCAGCGCAATCGAAAGCTGCCGGCCAGGCGGTGCCACGGACAGGATACGATCGCCGTAGAGGACCATGGCGCTGACCAATCCTAGGGGAACAGCAATCGACACCAGGGCCCAGGACCAAGACCGTTGCCGCAACGCGTGCAGAACATCCGCAAGGCTGGCATTGACAAACAGGATGAGAAAGCTCAGGCCGTACACACCGGTCAGGGAGACGATCTGAATCAAGGAGGGATGTTCATACAGGGTATGTCCGAGCAGGTGTCCGGGATAACTCAGGAAACCGGCGTGGGCCCGCACATACTCCAAGGTGACCCAGAGCGCGGCAGCGACCAGCGCAGAGGGCACTCTTGTGGCCTTCTGAAGCCAGGCCAGCCCCGCGCCCCAGAGTCCCCAATACAGCGAAAAGTACAGCACGGACAGAATGAAATGGAGAGGTGTGAGCGCATCCACGGTCCCCGCGGACACAGGGCCGAAAATCACCCCGAAGAAGACCAGCCCTGCTAAGAACGAGAGGCCAAACGACTTAAAAACGCGTTGCCCGTCCAGCGCCACCAACAGCGGAAGCAAGAAACACCAGGCAAAGCCATCATAATTCAATGACGGAAAGGCGAGAAGAAGGAGGAGCCCGCTCAGACCGGCCAGCCCCACCTCCTTCATGCCCTGCCTCCACAACATGATCACAACCGAATGGAAGGCCCTTTAC
>JAENWB010000061.1:0-17360 GCA_016650275.1 Nitrospiraceae bacterium
CGACAAAGAGCGGTGCCTCCCAAGAACAGCGCAAGGTTAAGGCTACCATCCATTGGGTTTCCGCAGCCCACGCTGTGGAAGCCGAAGTCCGTCTCTACAACCCTCTCTTGGTGACGGACCTGTCGAAGATACCGCCAGACCACGAATGGACGACCTATCTCAACCCCAACTCATTGGAGCGAATTACGCGCTGCCTGGTCGAGCCCAGCTTGCGGCAGACAGTGCCCGGCACACGGTATCAATTCGAGCGCCTGGGATATTTCTGTACCGACCACGATTCGGCCTCCGGCACACTGATATTCAACCGTACTGTGTCCCTCAAAGACGCCTGGGCCAAGATCGAAAAAGCTCAGCCGGCCCGGTAACAAACCGGCAATCTTCCCCCCGTTCGCTAGGACTCTCCAGGAACTTCCCTCTCTTTCCGTCCTGTTGGGACCACTTTACAGACTCAGCATCCCTGCTACGCTTGATGTAACTGGCGGAAACCAATGACAGGAGCCATTTTGCAGTGACAAATATCACCAACATGAAGCTCAAAAGTCTCGCACGTCTGTTGTTCCTCTCGGGAATGGTGGCTGGACTGATCATGGGATCTCCTTCGCTGGCCACCGCCACATCAAACGGGATTGAATCGAGTGCGACCGACGCGGTGAAGGGTACGATCAACGACCTGATCAAAGTCCTCGATGACGAAACCTTGAAACAGCCCGAACAGGCCGAAGAACGGCGGCATGAAATCGAAGAAATCATCAAACATCGCGTGGATTACGAGGAAATGGCGAGACGTGCATTAGGAGCCCCCTGGTCCACGCTTTCCCGTCGGGACCAGCACGAATTCGTCGACCTTTTCGTGCAATTCCTTCGAGCCACATTTGCAGGTCGCATCACCGAACACTCAGACGAGCAGGTGGTTTTCCTGGGGGAACTTCGAGAGGATGCCTTTGCCGAAGTCAAAGCCCACATGAAGGGACGGAAGATCGACAGGCCGATCGACTTTCGGCTGATTCACCGCGCGCACGCATGGTGGGTCTATGACATCGTCATCGATGGAGCCAGCATCGTGAGCAATTACCGCGCACAATTCACCAGGATTATTCGTGACGTCTCGTATGTCGGGCTAGTCAAGAAGATGAAACAGAAGGCAATCGCCACAAAGGTCTTCGAAAAATCTCCGGCGCCGTAAGCCTCCCTCTGGCCATCCGTCGTACAGGTTTCATGTTTTGATTTACCGCGCTAGGTTTGCTAGACTGGCTGGAGTATGAGGTTTCGGCATAACGAGAAACCTCGAACCGGATGGAGGACCGCATGATCGAGTGTCGAGAATATCCACGAATCCCCGTTGACATGCGGGTCTTCTTCTCCAGCACCAACAAGACAGATATCCGCGAAGGCACAATGTTCGATCTGTCTGCCAGAGGATGCGCCGTCACCAGCATGTCGTCGGTTCAGCCCGGTTCAGCGGTGAGAATCCTCATCAGGGCGACCGAGCTGGGTTCGCCCATCACGATTGAGTCCGCCGAGGTCCGTTGGAGTCAAGGTGGGGAGTTTGGAGTCGAATTCCTCGGCCTTTCGGAGATCGATCAGCGCCGCCTGCACCGGTTGCTGCAAGTCGCTACCACACACCAGATCTGCCCGAGCTGACCGATTCTCTGATTCAGCGTGGTACAATGGCGGCCATGACCTGTCCCCTCTGTCGTCTACCCAGCACCTGGGAAGGCAACCCCTGGCGCCCCTTCTGCTCTGAACGATGCCAAGTGACTGACCTCGGCACCTGGGCGGCGGAACGTTATCGCATACCAGGTCCCACCCTCACGATGGACACCTCGCTATCAGACTTGTTGGAGCGAGACGACGACACAGAGGAACAGCAAAACAATTAAGCTAAACAGTCCAAGGATGGGTGCTCCATCGTCCCACAGGCGCAACCGGCAATTCCCATCCAACAGTTCCACTGGCGGCACGATACAACGACTGCGCGGGGCACTGCTTCACGCCGGTCTCCCTCCTACGTTTCAGGTTGGCAAGCTCACGGCATCTTGCTATGGTCATGGTCAAACTAGGCCCTTTTACAAGGAGCACAAGCCATGTTGCCAACCAACGGCTATGCCGCGATGACCGCCAAGGCTGCCCTGCTACCCTTCGTATTTGAGCGACGAGACGTGGGTCCTCATGACGTACTAATCGTAATTACACATTGCGGTGTTTGCCATTCAGATATTCATCAAGCCCGTAACGAATGGGGCAACTCGATTTTCCCCATGGTGCCGGGACACGAAATTGTCGGCACGATCACACAGATAGGGAACTCGGTCACAGGGTTCCATGTGGGCGAGACGGCCGGCGTCGGATGCTTTGTGGATTCCTGCCGAACCTGTCCCGCCTGTCGTGAGGGATTGGAGCAATACTGCGAAGCGGGCATGCTCCTCACTTACAGCGGCCGAGACAAAGACGGCCAGCCAACGCAAGGCGGTTACTCCTCGCAGATTGTCGTGGATGAGCATTACGTGCTGCGGATTCCCTCAGCCCTGTCGCCGGCCGGGGCAGCCCCACTCTTGTGCGCGGGAATTACGACATATTCCCCGCTTCGTCACTGGGGCGTCGGCAAGTATCACAAGCTTGCGGTGGTGGGATTGGGTGGACTGGGCCATATGGCTGTGAAGATCGGCAAGGCGCTCGGAACCGAAGTGACCGTCTTGAGCACCTCTGAACGAAAACGAAAAGATGCAGAGCGGTTAGGCGCCTTCGACTTCGCCCTCACCTCACAGCCTGAGACGTTTACTCGACTCCAGCGGCGTTTCGATTTTATCCTTGATACCGTCTCCGCACCGCACAACTACAACGACTATGTGAACCTGCTCAAAACCGACGGGACCATGATTCTCGTGGGGGCTCCGGATAAGCCGACGCTGGTGGAGCCTTTCCCGCTGATTCTGCATCGCCGCCGCATCGCCGGATCGGTGATCGGAGGCATCCGCGAAACTCAAGAGATGCTCGATTTTTGCGCCACGCACAAAATCGAATCCGATATTGAAGTGATTCCGGTCCAACAAGTGAACGAAGCCTACGAGCGAGTCCTCAAGGGCGACGTACGGTTCCGATTTGTGATCGATCTGGTGTCGCTGAAATAGATACCAGGGCGGTCAAAGGAAAGTGGCTGGGGGACTAGGAATCGAACCTAGGTAGCCGGCTCCAAAGGCCGGCGTCCTACCGCTAGACGATCCCCCAGCGCGGTACGAAACCGAGACGGAGATCTGAAAGATGACGGCGTGGGAAAATAATTGGCTGGGGGACTAGGAATCGAACCTAGGTAGTCAGATCCAGAGACTGACGTCCTACCGCTAGACGATCCCCCAACCGATGTCCACAGTAATATACAGGTCGCGGTTTCGTCAAGATCGGTGCTGGCAGGTTGTTGAAACAGGCCACCAGCGGCGTTCTTGCTTCGCTCAGGGGCTCGACGTACGGTGCAAAGTACGCCTTCGCCTCTTCGCTCGCTGCGACCTTGCTGGACGGCCTGTTTGAACAGTCTGCTAGTTTGGAAAGGGACTGCCTCACGCCTGCGAGGCCCGTTCAATCCCCTGGCGGAGCCGAAACAATGTCCGGTCTCGCCCCAACACCTCCATCAAGTCGAAGAGACCAGGGCTGGCCGTGCGACCGGTCAGGGCCACGCGAACCGGCTGGGCCAGCTGGCCCATTTTCACTCCCTCCTCCTCAACCAGCTGCTTGAAGGCCTCTTCCCATTGCTGTTTTGAGAAGGCAGGGAGGGCTTCGAAGCGAGTGAGCAACTTGCCGAGGATCGGTGCGATGGCTGGCGTCAAACATGTCTTTGCCGCCTCGTCGTCAAACGTCACGGCCTGCCCAAAATACGGCCTCACCCAACTGACCATCTCCACGAGCGTCTTCGCCCGTTCTTTCACGAGGACGACAAGTTGCGCGAGCCAGCTGGCCGAGACAGTCTGGACTTCGTCTGTTAATCCTGCTGCTTCCAACAGGGGCACAAGGGCCTGAGCGATCTGGGCCGGCGGACTGATCTTGATATGTTCCGCGTTCACCCAGAGAAGTTTCTCTGGGTTAAACACGGCTGCGGACGTTTGAACATTCTTCCAAGAAAATTTCTCGATCAGTTCCTGGCGGGTGAAGATTTCCTGGTCTCGATGTGACCACCCAAGCCGAACGAGATAATTCACCATGGCATCCGGAAGATAGCCCATTTCTTTATAGGCCATGATCGAGGTGGCTCCATGTCGCTTCGAAAGGCGGGCTTTGTCCGCGCCCAGAATCATCGGCAGATGCCCGAACTGAGGAACTGGAAACCCAAGCGCTTGGAAAATCGGGACCTGTCGCGGCGTGTTGGTGAGATGATCGTCTCCGCGCACCACGTGGGTAATGTTCATCAGCGCATCATCAACCACCACTGAAAAATTGTACGTCGGGTAGCCGTTCGACCGGAGAATGATCAGATCGTCCTGCCCGTTATTATCGAACACGATCTTGCCCTTAATGAGGTCGTCGACCACCGTCTCTCCTTCTTGCAGAGCCTTGAAGCGCAAGGCTGCATCGCCGGCCTGATTGGTGTGTCCACGATCACGGCAGCGGCCGTCGTATTTCGGCGATAGCCCCTTGACCTCGGCTTCTTTCCTTCGCGCCTCGAGTTCCTCCGCTTTGCAGACACACCAATAGGCCTGCCCCCTTTCAAGAAGTTGCATCGCATGGCCGCGATAGAGGTCCATGCGCTCGGTCTGACGGAAAGGGCCCTCGTCCCAATCGAGCCCCACCCACTTCAGCCCTTCAAGGATGGCCTGGATCGATTCATCGGTCGAGCGGCTCTGGTCGGTGTCTTCGATACGGAGGACAAACACCCCATTCTGCTGGCGGGCAAAGAGCCAATTGAACAGCGCCGTGCGAACCCCACCGATGTGGAGAAATCCCGTTGGGCTGGGCGCGAATCTAACCCTGACTTGACTCATAGAATGACCCGGCGTCGTTGGAGAAAAGGTTGATATCTATAACACGGGCTGAAAAGTGTTGTACAGAATCGGTTGTTCCGCACCCTTTCATCTGGCGCGGCCTTCTGGTAAGAGAGCAAGAGGGAGATTGTGATGGCGGAACTCACACAACCGGCAACGGTCCTCTCGATCACGGATCTCACGCCCCATGTTCGCCAACTGGTTGTTCTTCCGAAGATTCAAAGGTTCTTATTCCAACCAGGTCAGTGGGTTTCCCTACAGTTGCCGATAGGCGCTAAACCACCATTCAATCGCGCCTACTCAATGGCAGAACCTCCTTCCCCTGCCGGACAGCTCACTCTGGTTTTTGATCGAGTCCCCGATGGAATCGGTTCGAGCTATCTCTACGGGCTCAAGCCCGGTGATGAGCTGCTGCTGTCTGGTCCCTATGGGAATTTCGTATTACCCCGCTCACTCGATCGAGATTTGCTATTCATCAGTCGCTATACCGGTTTGGTTCCAATTCGTTGTATGTTGAAATGGCTGGCGGCATCGGGCGTACTGCCACAATCCATCCTGATTGCGGTCGGTCCGGCTGAGAATGAATGGCTCTACCACGATGAGCTGCTCGCCTTAGCCGCCCGCCACCCATCGTTCAGATATATGCCAGTGACGGTGAATGGGACGGACCAGGACGTCGTCGGGGATACCGTGAAACTGCTTCGACCGCTTCTCACCGGCAGGCCAAAAGTAACGCCACTGCTTAGCGGGGTCAAAGGATTTGTGCGACCGTTGCGGGCTTATCTCACGGAGATTGGATACGATCGAAAAGAAGTCAAAACTGAAACGTACAATTAATGCCCTTCTCTGACCAGGTTCTTGTTGACCGCCGGAATTTCGACAACAATGTCTGTCGTCCCGTTTGGCACACACTGGCAACCGAGCCGTGATTGTAACGTGGTGATCGGCGCTTCCTCCAACTGATTGAATTCATCGTCCGTGCCTTCGTTACAGCTCTCAAGCCCCTGCTTCACGATGACATGGCAGGTCGAACAGGCACAGACACCCCCGCACACATGTTCCAGCGCAACCCCATTGCCCATTGCCACGTCCAACAGACTTCCAGGGAGCCCCGTCGGGCCGTAGGGAATCTTGGCTGGATCGACCTCAACCTTCGTCACCACGCCGTCAGGGGCGATAAATGTGACGGTATAGGCTCGCTGCGGAAGCGCGTAGTCAGCTTTTTCAATATAGGGATTGGTCCCGCCCATAGGCCCGTTCCTTTCTCAGCCTGATTCAGCCGTATTTGACGCTGTTGACAGTTCCGAAACCTGCGTGCTATTCTTAATCCGACCTTATTGATCGGAGATCATTATAGTCTCCGACCCTAGAGATCGGCAATAGCAATGTTGAAGATTTCGAAAAAAGCAGATTATGCCCTCATGGCCCTTCAGCATATCGCTGCTGTCCAGTTCGGCGACGTGACGCCTGGGCGCGTCGTGAATACGAAGGAGATCGCGGAGGAATATAACATCCCCCTTGAGCTGCTGGCGAAAGTGCTTCAGACCCTTGCCAAGCACGCACTGATCGAGAGTCACAATGGTCCCAAGGGCGGGTACGCGCTGGCCCGACGCGCCCACCAGATTACGATCGCGCAAATTCTCGAAAGCATCGAGGGTCCCTTGGGTATCACCGATTGTTCGCACGAGAAGGATGGAGAGTTCTGCATGCAGCGGGGAAATTGCCATATCCGCACACCACTCTTGAAAGTCCAGGACAGCATCGCCCAATTGCTCAATAGCATGACCCTGCAAGACATGATGGGGGGCACACCCCTCATTACGATTCAGTCTCCCACGGCACAAGGAGTCGAACGATGAAACTGCCCATATTCTTAGACAACCATTCCACCACACCGATGGATCCACGCGTCTTGGAAACCATGCTTCCTTACTTCGTCGAGAAATTCGGGAACGCGGCCAGCCGCAACCACGCCTTCGGGTGGGCCGCGGAAGAAGCCGTCGAAAACGCCAGGAAGCAGATTGCGAAGCTGATCAAGGCCGATCCGAAAGAGATCGTCTTCACGAGCGGCGCCACCGAATCGGACAATCTCGCGATCAAGGGCGTGGTTGAAATGTATAAGGAGAAGGGCGACCATATTATTACGTCGTCCACCGAACATCGCGCTGTGCTCGACACCGTCAAAGTGTTGGAGGGCAAGGGCAAAGCGACAGCCACCTATCTCCCCGTCGATAAATTCGGAATGGTCAGTCCCGAGGATGTGCGGAAGGCGATTACAGAGAAGACGATCCTCATCTCCATCATGTTGGCAAACAATGAAATCGGCACGATCAACCCCGTCAAAGAGATCGGCAAAATCGCCAAGGAAAAGGGCATCCTCTTTCACTGCGATGCGACGCAGGGCGTCGGCAAGATCCCGGTCGATGTGCAGGACATGGGGATCGATCTCATGTCCTTCTCGGCCCACAAGATGTATGGACCCAAAGGGGTCGGGGCGCTCTATGTGAGAAAGAAGAACCCGCGGGTTCGCATCACGGCGCAAATGGACGGCGGCGGGCACGAGCGCGGCATGCGCTCCGGTACGCTTCCGGTGCCTTTAATCGTGGGATTCGGGAAGGCCTGCGAACTCTGCGAGCAGGAGATGGCCAAGGACACCACGCGGTTGATTGCGATGCGCGATCGGCTGGAGGCCAGTATTATGAAGAACCTTGAGGAAAGCTATCTGAACGGCCATCCCACCAACCGGCTCCCCGGCAACCTCAATATCTCCTTTGCCTATGTGGAAGGCGAGTCGTTACTGATGGGCATGAAGGATATCGCCCTCTCGTCCGGTTCGGCCTGTACCTCAGCCACATTGGAGCCCTCGTACGTGCTCCGCGCGTTGGGGGTTGGGACGGACCTGGCGCACTCCTCGATTCGCTTCGGTCTGGGCCGTTTCAATACGGACGATGAGATCGACTATACGATCGAGAAGGTGATTGAGATCGTCACCAAGTTGCGCGAAATGTCCCCGCTGTACGAGATGGCAAAAGAAGGCGTCGATTTGAAATCAGTTCAATGGGCTGCCCACTAGCGGCAATTGAAAATTTACAATTGTTAATTATAAATTTCGGAGGGAACCATGGCCTACAGTGACAAAGTCGTCGATCATTTCACGAATCCCCGCAACATGGGGAGCTTCAAGAAGGACGAGGAAGGGGTCGGCACCGGCATGGTCGGAGCCCCGGAGTGCGGCGATGTGATGAAGCTCCAGATCAAGGTGCAGAACGATACGATTGTGGACGCGAAGTTCAAAACCTTCGGCTGCGGGTCCGCGATCGCCAGCTCGAGCCTCGCCACCGAGTGGTTGAAGGGCAAGACGGTCGAAGAAGCCCAGAAGATCAAGAACACCGACATCGTGCAGGAGCTGAACCTGCCGCCCGTGAAGATCCATTGTTCCGTGTTGGCCGAAGATGCGATCAAGGCCGCCCTCGCGGACTACCAGAAGAAAGTCGACGGAGCACTGACTGACGCGAAGTAACGTAAACCAAGGGAGCGCGCCATGGACACGACGAACGCAGACACCCAAGCTACGGTGATCACGCTCAGCGAGGCGGCACTGAAGGAAGTGAAACGCCTCATTAACGTGCAAGGGCTCACTGAAGGCGGGCTCCGCCTTGGCGTGAAGGGAGGCGGCTGCTCAGGCCTCAGCTATACGATCAACTTCGACGAAAAGATCGGCCAGCATGACCAAGTCCATGACTTTGACGGCGTGAAAGTCATTGTCGATGCCAAGAGCGCCATTTACCTTCAAGGCACGCAGTTGGACTTCCAAAAAGACTTGATGGGCGGAAACTTTAAATTCGTAAATCCAAACGCCGACAAGACCTGTGGCTGCGGAGAGTCGTTTTCGGCCTAACGAGTGTCAACAGAGCACAGCAATTGTCCGACGGGCATGGCAGGTCGCCATGCCCGTGCTGTCAAGGAGACCCGCATGGACCATCACACCCATGGCACCGACGGCCCACGTGAGCTGCAGATGGCTCGCAGCATGTGCTGGCACTGCCAGTCTGAAGTGGCAGGTGAATATTTCTGTGACCGTTGCGTCAAGGTCCAGCCGGTTTCGAAAGAGCTCGATTACTTCACCTGCCTGGGCTTCCCCCGCCGCCTTACGATCGACCAGCACCAGCTGGAAGCCAAATTCTACGAACTGAGCCGGGCATTCCATCCCGATTTCTATCAGAACAAGAGCGCCGCCGAGCAGACCATCAGCCTCGGCAATTCCGCGATGTTGAATACCGCGTACCGGACGCTCCGTGATCCGATCGAGCGGGCTGAGTATCTCCTCGATCTGGAAGCCGGATCGGTGAAAGAGATTCGGAATTCTCCTCCCGCAGACCTCTTTGAGGAAATTCTTGAGCTGCAAGATACATTGAATGAGTACCGAGCCACCGGCCGCGGGTCAGAAACCGAGTCGCCGCTCCGCGCGAAACTCCAATCGGAACGGAACACACTGGAACAACGGCAACGGGACATGGAAGCCACCCTGCAGCAGCTATTTGTTCAGTGGGACAAACTCCAAGATCGCGGGGAAGCGACCGACCAGGCGAGGGCCGAGCGCGACCGTATTCTGAAGCAGATGCGTGAACATCTCTCCAACCGTACCTACGTCAAGAACATTGTGAGCGACCTCGCCTCAACTATCGGATAAGCACCGCCATGGCACGTATTGTCGGCATTGATCTCGGCACAACGAATTCGCTCGTGGCCTATATGGCGGACGGACGTCCGCGTGTCATACCGGGTCGGAACGAGCGTACAATGGTTCCCTCGGTCGTGGCGATGACCGACAATGGCCTCATCGTCGGCGATTCGGCGAAAGAACATTTGACGCGCAGTCCCGAACGGACCGTCTATTCCGTGAAACGATTCATGGGAAAGGGCCTTGAGGACGTACAGGGTGAGCTGGCCTACTTCCCCTACCACTTGACGGAACAGGGCGGAGTGATCCGCATCAAGCTCGGCGAGAAATCCTATTCGCCGCCGCAGATCTCGGCCATGATCCTGAAGGAACTGAAGCAACGGGCCGAGACGTATCTCGGGGAGAGTATTACCAAGGCCGTCATTACCGTCCCCGCCTATTTCAACGATAGCCAGCGGCAAGCGACAAAGGATGCGGGCATGATCGCAGGGCTCGACGTCTTAAGAATTATCAATGAACCGACCGCTGCCTCGCTGGCCTATGGGCTCCAGCAGAAGACTCAGGGCACGATTGCTGTCTATGACCTTGGCGGGGGAACCTTCGATATTTCCATCCTGAAACTCAAGAACGGCATTTTCGAAGTCCTCGCGACCAACGGTGACACGCATCTCGGAGGCGATGACTTCGACCGCCAGATTGCGGACCTCTTTGTCAGGGAGATCCGTGAGCAACATGGTCTTGATTTGAACGCCTATCCCGACCATTTGCAGGCGGTCAGGCTGGAGGCTGAACGGACAAAGATCAGACTCTCTGATGAACTGAAGGCCACGGCCATCCTCGACCTGCCGGAGGGCAAAGGCCGGTATTCGAGAGATTTCACGCGGGATCAAGTGGAATCCCTCAGCATGGAATTGGTGGAACGCTCGCTTGAGCCCTGCCGTCTCGCCTTGAAAGACGCCGGCCTCACTCCGAACGACATTGATGAGGTGGTCCTCGTCGGTGGCTCGACTCGTATGCCGCTCGTTCGGCAGCGTGTTCAGGCTTTGTTCGGCAAGGAACCCCACTGCGAACTCGACCCTGACGAAGTCGTCGCGCTCGGCGCGGCCGTCCAGGCCGACATTCTCAGCGGCGGAACGACCGATCTATTGCTGCTCGACGTGACGCCCCTCTCCCTTGGCATCGAAACCATGGGTGGCGTGATGAGCAGTTTGATCCGGCGCAACACGACCATCCCGGCCAGCGCCAAGGAAATGTTCACCACCTATGTCGATGGCCAAACCGGCGTGGATATCCATATCCTCCAAGGCGAACGCGAACTGGTGAGGGACAACCGCAGTCTGGCCCGCTTTCGGTTCAAAGTCCCCCCGCTTCCGGCCGGTGTCCCGCGCATCGAAGTCACGTTCTTAATCGATGCGAATGGAATTCTGAATGTTTCGGCGCGAGATGTTCGCACCGGTGAAACCCAATCACTCGCCGTGAAACCGTCGTACGGCTTGAGCGACGACGAGGTTGAACGGATGATTGGTGAGTCGTTCAAGTTCGCGGCCGACGACTTGAAAGCGCGGCAGCTCATTGAAGCCAGAACCGAGGCTGAAGTCATCCTTATGGCCACGGAGAAGGCCCTCAAGCAAGGCGGCCATCTGGTGGGAGAGGAAGACCTGTCCTCGATCAGATCCTCGATGGCCACAGTCGAGGCGACCAAATCCGGAGAAGATCACAAGGCCATACGAGCCAAGATGGCTGATCTCGAAAAGGCCACGCATCATCTTGCCGAAGTCTTGATGGACACATCGTTGAAAGAAGCCTTGGAGAACAAGAAGCTCTCCGAAATAACGTGAAGCGTTCCTCGTGAAGTGTATCTCGCAAGCGCTGCACGAAGGACGAGCGACAAGATACGAGGAGTTACTGGTGGATTTGAAGTGGCAGGATACCGAAGATATTGCGATCCGTTTGGTTGAAGAACATCCGGAATCGGACCCGCTGACGGTTCGATTCACCGACATGCACGCTTGGATCGTGGCGCTCCCCGACTTTAAGGACGATCCCAAGAAATCGAACGAGAAAATCCTAGAAGCGATCCAGATGGCCTGGCATGAGGAATATCAGGACTCGAAGTCCTGATTCGTAGCAGGATGCTGAAAAAGTCCGCCAGCGCGAAGAAGGTTGAGGCTTAGGCTAAGGTCGAGATAGAGAAAGTCTGATCCTCGATCAACCTTAACCTCGACCTCAGCCTACTGCACTCGCTGCGGCCTTGCCGGACGGCCTTTTTGAGCATCCTGCATAAGTGTGCTGTTCTTGCCCCAGACTTACAGATTACCGAAGTTCTGCCGTACCGAGTTGGTTTTTCCGCAGCCTGGTAGAGCCTCCCACCTCGAAGTTAAGAAGAATTACCGCGGCCACAGTAGTGTTTCCACATTCTGCGATCAGCATACAATCTTGTAAACCATTGTAATGCAAGTGCTATTCAGCGTGAGCCGATGTGACAGGCGAGGGGATACCTTTTTGTAGAGGCAGGTCTCCCCCTCCCTTTGGGGCATTGTGGAACATCAGAGGATTCGGCGATAAATGGGGCTGGCCTGATGATCGAGCTGGAGCCTCTCCGATGTCCAAGGTCTTGAACCTGAGCGCACACACGAGTGACGAGGAATTGCAGCACATCACGAACTTACTGCTCTTTCACCTCGTTGAGCAATGTGGCGGACAGATTCAATTTAACTTGGAGGATGCCCATCGGGTTCGCGAAAGCCTGACCACCAAGATGGTGCAGATGCAGGTCGGCGACGAAGTGCGATTGCGTATCATCGATCGCTTGCCAGAACTTTCTTAACCTTCCAGTTGTCCTCGGTTATCGTTATGCCTGGCCCAAGGTGCCTGCTCCTAGCAGGATGCTGAAACAGTCCGCCAGCCAGTCTGGTTCATTTGGTCTGTCCGGTCTGTCTGGTCTATTTGGTTGAAACAGACTAACCAGATAGACCAGATCAACCAGATGAACCAGACAGACAGGGCCTGTCCTAGATGTGCGGGCCATGGAATTTCCACCGCGCCACAATAGTTATTTCGCAGCCTGTTGGACTCCAGCAGACTTAATCTCATGGATGTCTAGCAGCCAGAGGCTGACCGACTCCCTGCCTCTCAAAGCGACCCATCCGGACTCTACCAGAGGGAGGCCTTCGAAAATTCTTTCGAAGCCTCGGTCAGTTTCTGCTTTCCCTCCTGGCGAAGCCTCGGCGGCAGCAAGACTATCGATTTTGCAGGTTGCAGACCAAGAGGCTTTTGACTATTCTTCGATGGGCGGCACAAAACGCTGTAGTACCTCAAATAATAATCTCGTGCTGAAAGGCTGATTTAACAATTCCAATTATGCTGCACGTTTCATCACACGTCATCATCCCCGATTCTGAGATCGACATCCATGCGATGCGTTCGCAGGGTGCTGGCGGTCAGAATGTGAACAAGGTCTCGTCCGCGATTCATTTGCAGTTTGATATTGTTGCCTCCTCCTTGCCCCCGTTTTACAAGGAAGAACTTCTGAAACTGAAAGATCATCGCATCTCGCAAGAGGGTGTGATCACCATCAAGGCCCAACAGTATCGGAGTCAGGAGCAGAATCGAGAGGATGCTCTCACTCGGTTGCAAGAGATCATTCAGAGCGTGGCCATCCCACGCAAAAAACGCAGAGCGACGAAGCCGACGAAGGGTTCGAAGCAACGGCGGTTGGAGAGTAAGACGAAGCGAGGGAAATTAAAAACCCTCAGGCGAACGCTTGAATAGCGTGTAGTAACCGTGAAGCGCAAATTCCTGGAACCAAAAGGCGAGCTACAAACAACACGTCACTCTCCAGGTTGGTCAAAAAGGCTGTCCAGCAAGGCCGCAGCGAGTGCAGTAGGCTGAGGTCGAGGTTAAGGTTGATCGAGGATCAGACTTTCTCTATCTCGACCTTAGCCTAAGCCTCAACCTTCTTCGCGCTGGCGGACTTTTTCAACAGCCGTCACTCGACGGAGGCGAGTGAGCCTAAGATGTGATACCCGCCATCGACATAGATCACTTCTCCGGTAATCCCGCGGCCTAGTGAACTGACTAGGAACAATGCTGTGTCGCCGACTTCGCCTTGTTCCGTTGCGCGGCGCAGAGGCGCGAACTCTCGGTGGTGATCCACCATCTTGCTGATACCGGAGACACCGCGGGCCGCGAGAGTCTTGATCGGACCGGCAGAGATGGCATTCACCCGGATGTTCTTGGGGCCTAGGTCGTGGGCCAGATAGCGGACAGTAGATTCGAGTGCGGCTTTGGCGACCCCCATGACGTTGTAGTGGGGTACGACCCGTTCCGCTCCGAGGTAGGTGAGGGTGACGACGGAGCCGCCGTCTGTCATCAACGGCAGGACGGCTCTGGTGACGGCGACGAGCGAATAGGCGCTCACGTCAAGTGCCGTGGCAAATCCTTGTCGCGTGGTATTCACGAACTGCCCCATGAGCTCTTCCCTTGGCGCGAACGCGATGGAGTGGATAAGAAAGTCGATCTTCTCGGTTTCTTTCCCCACGCTCTGCATCAATGTTGCGATTTGCACATCGTCTCCCACGTCACAGGGAAAGGCTTTCGCGCCTGGCATGGTTGCGACCAGTTCTTCGACGTTCTCCCTTAGCCGTTCATTTTGGTAATTGAACAGCAGCCGGGCACCTTGGTTTGCCGTCGATTGGGCGATGGCCCAGGCGATGCTGTGCTTGTTGGCGACCCCGATGATCAGTCCTGTCTTGCCTGTCAGTAGGTTCATCGTCACGATCTCCCTAATAATGTTCCTAACGGCTCAAGGGCCTTGAAGATAGCATGATTGAGGCGCGTCTGTGAATTAACCGTATAGTGTTTGGCAGATTAATCTAGCCCAGGCCTTTGAGCGTTCGAAACGCCTTCAGCATCGTTCGGTATGAATAATGGGCATTCCGGCCGCTGGGATTAGGCAGGACAAACACAGGGCGGTCGGCCAAGGTCTTGCCTTGTAATCCGAGGCTGATGCGTCCGGTCTGGTGGTCTGGAAACAGCGCGCGATAGATCGTGACACCGAGCAGGGCGACCTCTTGAGGGTGATAGCGTGTCACTGTGGCCATGAGACTTTTCCGGCCAGCTGTATATTCTTGCGGCTTGAGCACATCGCTCCCAGCACTGGGTCGTTGGATGATATTTGTCAGGCCGAGTCCCCAATCCGGTAGGCGCCAATCGTCTCGGTACGTCAGTGGCTCGGATACGAGTTTCGAATCGAACAGGAGTTTCCAGAAACGGTTGGAGTGACCGGCGAAGTGATGTCCGGTGGCTACTGAGCGAAGGCCTGGATTAATGCCGACGAAGAGGATCCGAACCCCTGGCCTGATGTGATCGGTGAGCCGTTTGCGAGACAGAGTCCCTCGTGACTGCCGCATAACGATTCTTCTCATCTATTCTGCCAAATGGTTCGCCTGATTCTTCATCGTGGTTGCTATTGCCTCTCGCGGGAGAAAATCACTTGATGTGTGCTGCCTCAGATTCGACCGGGATGTCCATCCTGGCATTGAGGCGATTTTGCTGGCCTTCAGCCATTCTGCCACAGAAAAGCGAAGGTCCAGCCCTTCATATGAAGACAGGTGAAAATACATAACCTATTGATAAGCGTAACAAGGTATAGGTTTAAATGGCCAGGCACTAAGCTTGCTGAATACTTCCTCAAAGTGCCGATGAACGGCACAATCTTCAAACACTAACAAGGAGTGACATACTATGAAGCGTATCTTGATGGCAATCATGGCGGTTGCAGTGGCAGTGACGTTCAGCGCTCCGGCTTTCGCCGGTGAAGAGAAGACGGAGAAGAAGGACGAGAAGAAGGCCCCGAAGATGGTTCAGATGATCAATGCGGACGAGAAGAAAGACGAGAAGAAAGACGAGAAGAAGGGTGGCCACGCCGATACGTTCGGCGATGAGAAGAAGGACGAGAAGAAGAAAGACGAGAAGGGCAAGTAATCCCTTTTCTTTGGCGAGGCTAGCTGGTTTGAGGGGTCTCCCGCCTAAAGCGGGAGACCCCTCAGGCGTTTTTCCTACCTGGTGCTGCACCGAAGATAGACCGCTTGTAATCCCACGATCGACTTCGCATCCCTGATCGCACCAGTCTCAATCATTCTGATCGCCTCCAGTAGAGGCATCTCGATCACTTCGAGGACCTCATCACGATCGAGCTGTTGCCGACCCGTCGTCAACCCGGTCGCTTTGTAGACGTGGATTACTTCGTCGGTGAACCCCGGCGCGGTGAAGATGCTGGAGAGGAGCTCAAGCTTGCCGGCTCTGTATCCGATTTCCTCTTCAAGTTCACGTGCCGCGCAGGCTGTGGGGTCTTCACCAGGATGAAGTTTCCCTGCAGGGATTTCGTAGATGAACCCACCTGCCGCGTGGCGGAACTGCCTGATCAAGATGACCGTGCCATCGTTTTTCAGTGGCACCACTGCGGCCGCTCCTGGATGGCGCACGACTTCCAAGTCAACTGTGATGCCGTTGGGCAGCGTGACGGTGTCGACATTCAAGTTCACGACGATGCCTGTGTAGATGTGTTTGGTTTGCATGGGCTAGAGGCCTGAGGCGAGAGGCCTGATGTGAGGAGCTGAACGCAGGTCAGAGCTCGATATCATCTTGGTTCCTCTAGCCACATGCCCATAGCCTCGTGCCTGCGCAAGGCTAGGCCTTGCGCTTCTTATAGAACGGTAGCTTGACGATGTGCGCGCGGGCGCTCTTGCTACGGATTTCGATCAGGATGGAGGTGCCGGTCTCCGCATAGCGCGGAGGCACATAGCCCAATCCGATGCCCTTCTGTAGGAGCGGCGAGAGATTGCCACTCGTGACGTTGCCGATGGGAAGGGAGGTCTCAAGGTCGAGGATTCTGAATCCATGGCGAGGCACGGCCTTCTCGACGAGTTCGAAGGCGACGAACCGGCGAGTGACTCCGGCCTGTTTCTGCGCCAGGAGCGCCTGGCTGCCGATGAACCTACCCTTCTGGAAACTGACGGTCCAGTCTGCATTGGCTTCGAGTGGCGTCGTGTCTTCGTCCATGTCGTTGCCATAGAGCAGATAGCCCATTTCCAACCGGAGGAGATCCCTCGCGCCGAGTCCCGCCGGCTTGAGTCCCCAGGCCTTTCCCTTGTCGACGAGCAGGTTCCAGAGGCGGCCGACCTTGTCTGTGTCGATGTAAATCTCATACCCCAGTTCACCGGTGTAGCCGGTCCGGGCCAGCAAGCAAGACAGGCCGCCGAGCGTGCCGTCACAGGTGTGATGGAGCTTGAGCCCTTCAAGTTCCGTCCCGCCAAGACTCATGAGCAGCTCGCGAGATTTGGAACCTTGAACGGCCACCTGGGACAATTCGGCTGATCGGTCTTCAAGACGAACCGTCTTGTCCTGGGCAAGCTGAGATTGGAGCCACGACAGGATTTTCTCGCGGTTCGAGGCGTTCACGCACAAGAGGAACTCGTCCGAGGTGAGTCGATAGACGAAGACGTCGTCTTTGATGCCGCCCTTTTCGTTGCAGACCATGGAATACTGGGCTTGGGAAACGGCGAGTTTGCCGACATCGTTGGTGGTGACTCGCTGGAGGAAGGAGACAGCACCAGTTCCAGCGATTCGCACCCGCCCCATATGGCTCACGTCGAAGAGCCCGACATGGGAACGGACGGTATGGTACTCGTCCACGACACCGCTGTATTGAA